>JBCCCR010000001.1:0-300000 GCA_039033415.1 Pseudomonadota bacterium
ATTCGAGTGAGCAGTCAACGGAGAAGAGCAGTTCCTTGCAGTAGGCGAACCTGGCGCTGGGGGAGAACTTATTGCAAATGAGCTCACTCTATCTATTGGAGAACTTGCGGGCAAGTGGCTGGCGTCTCCCTGTAAGCGGCTGATACAGGGAAGAGCATGTGTCCGGAGGCGCCATATTGCTTGATGGAAGTTTGACGGACTTGTTACGGATACCCTAAGGCCCTTGGTTTCGGGGCATTTTGGCGTTTCCGTGACCGACGTTCAGCTTAGGAGCTGCCGTCACCATCTTCAATCGGTGGGAGCTAGCGCCTGCCTGAGGCCTTGAAGCTGCTGCTCGTCAGAAGCCAACCATCCTTCGCCCAGCAGCCTTTGCCTCCGCATGGCCAGATCGAGCGCCAGCGTAGGATTATCGTGGTAGTCGTGGTAGCGAACCAGGAAAGCCAGGGCGTCCGCGCTTGACTGCGCCTCCTCCGATAACTCCTCTGCCAGCGCCTTCAGGCGCGCGTCGCTGGGGTCGAAGCTCAGCAGCCACTGCCCGAATAGTCCGCCGATATCGAAGGCTGTGATCGGAGATTCCTGGCCGCTGGCCTCCTGATAGGCGGCCGCGATCTGTGCCACCGCAGTAGCCGTATCGCCACGCTCTAGCGCGAGGCGCGCCTGCACCGCCTGTAAATCGACAGCCAGCTGCGAGATTTCGGAATCGGCGATGACCGACTCAGCCTCCGCGATCACCGTGGCCGCCTCATCGGCTCTTTGATCGTCCAGCAGAGTCTGCGCCAGTGCGATCTGGCTTGTTGCCTGGCTCAGGGGTTCCTGGATGCTGCCAGCCAGTTCCGCCGCGGCGGCAAACAGTTCGATCGCCCGACCAAAATTATGCATGGCTCGTTCCACCCGGCCGCCCTGTAGCAGCGCATCCGCCTCGCTGCTGGGATTGCCCAGCTCCGCGGCGATCGATCGGGCCTGCGCCGCCATTTCCCGGGCTTGGCTAAGGCGCCCGAGTCGGCGCATGGCCGCCGCCAGGTCGGAACTGGCCTGCGCCTCCAGCACCGGATTGTCGTACTCCTGCGCCGCTGCAAGCACGCGTTCCTGAAACGTCAGCGCCTCCGCCCAGTAGCCTCGGACCATTTTGATGTCCGCCAGTACGCTCATGGTCAGGGCGACCTGCAGGGGTAGCTCCAGCTGCCGCCGCAGCTCAAGCGACTCTTCCAGCACCGCTTCTGCCTCACCGTAGCGGGACTGATCGGTGTAAAGATTGCCGAGATTCTTGAGCGCCGTCGCTTCGTTAAAGCGATCGCCGGACTGCTGGTAATACTCCAGCGCTTCGAGGAAGCGAACTTCCGCGTCCTGGTACTGGCCCGAGGTGGCGGCCAGGATGCCCAGATTGGCCGTCACGCTGGCGATGTAGTCCGCGTTGTTTTCGGCTCGATAGTTTTCCAGAGACTGGTTGTACCAAACCCGCGCTGTGTCTTTGTCGCCACGGCGCCATGCCAGAATGCCCGAGACCGATTGCACGGCCGCCAGCATGCTCACGTTCCCGCTGGCCTCCGCGGCCGCCAGCAGCTCCTTGTTGAGCTGGTCCGTATAGTCATAGTCACCGAGGAATCGGACCACCAGGCTCAGGTGGTATTTGGCCTCGAGCAGATCCGGCGCCGCCGCCAGCACCGTGTCAAAGTATCGGGCGGCGTCTTCGTGACGGCCCCGCAAGCGCGCGTCCAGGCCACGCGCGAAGGCTTCGTTAACAAAGACATCGTCCGTCACCAGGCTGCTTTGCGCTCGCTGGGCACCCTGCCAGCGAGACAGCCGTTCACTCAGGCTCTGTGCTGCCGCAACGGCCAGAAGCGCAACATCTTCTCCGTAGAGTGACACCGGGGGCAGGTCGCCGCGGGCTTCCACGGGCTGAATGTCCAGGCGCAGTCCGTCACCATCTTTGGAGAGCCTGGGAACCAAAACACTGTCCGCACCGGTACTCAGCCGCAGAAGCCGCGCCTGTTCTTCCGGGTCGGTAGCGTCTGGATAGCGTCGGAGTGTGGCCAGCACAGTTCCCGGACGAACCCTGGTGACACCGGCGTCCGCCAGCGATTCGTCCATCAGCGACGGTATGCCCAGCCGAGCCCACTCAAGGTCGACGTCACCCGTGTCGTTGCGCACCGGCAAGACGGCAATTCGTATGGGCTCCGCGCTGCGGCTCGACGGTCGATTGATCCAAACCGCCAGGGACGCCACGACCAGCGCGGTCAGGGCGATGGCCCACAGCCAGCCGCTTCGCCCAGCCGGTTTTTCGGGCGTGATGGTCGATTGATCCGCGCCGTTTTCCAAACGCTCTACCGGCTGAACAAACCGGTAGCCGACCCCGTAAGCCGTAGCGATAAACGATTCGGGCCCCTCTCCGCCAAGGGCTCGGCGGGCGCGGCTGACGGCCTGGGCCACGGTCGATTCCGAGACCGGTCGTCCGGCCCAGACCTTATCCAGCAGCTCCGCTTTTTCGACGACCCGGCCTTCGCTCGCCATGAGATAGGCCAGCAGATCAAAGGCGCGCCTCTCGATGGAGATCGAATTGCCGTCGATCGTCATTTCGCGGCGGGCGGTGTCGACAATGACGGTGCCGCACTTAAACAGGGGCAAGGGAGGCGGCTGCCCGTGATCCGAAATGTCCGAATCCGTTACTTCCATGGTTTAGGGAGTGTAACGCAGCAACCAGCCTTAACAGGCCCTTGTTTCCGATCCCGTCATGACATCGTCAGGATCCGATCAGTACTTCCCGCCAAGGATTTTGCATGGTGCGATGCTATGAAAGGGATGCTGATTGTAGTGGCGACAATTACGCTGATGCAGGGCGACCTGGCGAATCGGCCCGCGGCAGACGTCCCTGCGGTGAGCGCACGATTGCTCGGCCAGTTCTCTGGAATGGAGCGGGACGGCCGGCGTCAAGTGGACCTGCGGATACGGTTTTTTTCGACCGCCAGCGGCGGTCTGCCGGTCGCTGAGAGAGCGTTTTCCGATGTGCCGCTCGCGGGCGGCCAATTTTCTGTTGCTCTGGATCCACGCGGGTTGGCGGGTTCAGCGAGGTACGTGGAAGTGGGGCTGCGCCCGGCCGGGCGACGCTATGCCGAGTATCAGCCCGCGGGTCAGCGCCGAGTGCTTGAGCTTGAACAGGGCGGTGTGGATGCGGTCTGGCGTCTCAGGCTGGCCGGCGACGACCCGGACAGCTAGCGTGCCGTGCGGAATCGCGTTTCACCCAGGCGAAACCGCAAGATTGGCATACGTGCGGTACGACCGATGCTGCCGGATAGGTCGAATGTCACTTGCGGTTGACAAGGCCGCTCCATATTTTAGCGGCCTGCTAAACGAGAGCCTGCCCCATGAATCGATCCATTCTGGCCCTGAGCGCCCTGTCTTTCATCCTCCTTGGCTGCAACAGCGCTGATGATGCTGCGCCGGAGAGTTCGCCGAATCCCTCGGCTGAGGCTTCGGCCGCCACCGACGCTGTAGCCGTCACGCCGGCAGCCGTCGCCGAACTCATCGACCGGGAGAAGATCTTCGGCAATCCCGAGCAGGCGCAGGGTCGGATCAGTCCCGACGGCAAATACGTCAGCTGGCTCGCCCCGGTAAACAATGTGCTGAACGTGTGGGTCGCGCCCGCGGACGATTTGGCGGCGGCTCGAGCGATTACCCAGGACACCTCTCGTGGCATCAACAATCACTTTTGGTCCCCGGACGCTAGGTTTGTCTACTACCAGCAGGACAAAGGCGGCAACGAAAACTTCCACGTATACGCCGCTAACGTTGAGACCGGTGAGGTTCGTGACCTGTCGCCCTTTGAGGAATCCGTGCGTGCGGGCATTCAGGCCGTGTCAAAGGAGCGTCCTGGTGAAGTGCTGATCGCCGCCAACGCTCGTAACCCGCAGCTGTTCGACCTCTATCTGGTAGATGTTGCCACCGGTGAGCGGGAGCTCGTGGCGGAAAATCCCGGCTACGGCGGCTGGCTTGTGGACAACACGCTGACCCCGCGCTTCGGGATGAAGCAAACCGCAACCGGCGGCGCTGATTACGTGGATATGGAAGGAAACACGCTGTTTTCTGTGCCGGTGGAGGACGTGCTCACGACCAACGCCTTTGGTTTTGATGCCACGAATAACTACATTTTCGCCGTCGACAGCCGGGGCCGGGACAAGGCCGCGCTGGTGAAGATGGCTGTTGCTGACGGCAGCACCGAGGTGCTGGCTCAGAGTGACACCGCGGACATCAGCGACGTTCTGCTGGATCCCAATACCTTTGAGCCGCTGGCTTACGCGGTGGACTATCTGCGCAACGAGTGGACGCCCCTGACGGAAGAAACAGGCAAAGATCTCGCTTTTCTGGACGACCAGCTCGTCGGAGACTTTGACATTACGTCCGCCACTGACGACCTCAGCCGCGTTGTTGTCTACGCGGAGTCGGCCCAGGCGCCGGGCGTCTACCTGATGTACGACCGCAAGGCGCAAACCCTGACCGAACTTTTTTCGACCCGGCCGGATCTGACCGGAGCGCCGCTCCAGCCCATGCATCCGGTTGAGATTCCGTCTCGCGATGGCCTGACCCTGGTGTCTTACCTCACGCTGCCGCCGGGATCTGACGAGGACGGCGACGGTCGGCCCGACTCGCCACAAGCTATGGTGCTAGACGTTCACGGTGGCCCCTGGGCACGCGATAACTACGGTTACAACGCCTGGCATCAGTGGCTTTCCAACCGGGGTTACGCCGTGCTGTCGGTCAACTATCGAGGTTCAACCGGCTTCGGCAAAGACTTTGTGAACGCGGCCGTGGGTGAGTTTGCCGGCAAGATGCATGATGACTTGATCGACGGCGTGAACTGGGCCGTCAGCGAGGGCATCGCAAAAGAAGATCAGGTGGCGATCGCCGGCGGTTCCTACGGTGGTTACGCGACGCTGATCGGCGTTTCATTTACGCCCGACACTTTCGCGTGTGGGGTGGATCTCGTGGGTCCGTCGAGCCTGGTGACGCTGATCGAAAGTTTCCCGGACTATTGGAAGCCGTTTTTGGAAGGCAGCTGGTTCAAGTATGTCGGAGACCCGTCGGACGCCGACGAGCGTGCTGACATGTACAACCGATCTGCCATCAGCCGCGTCGACGACATTTCGGTGCCGCTGCTGATCGGACAGGGTCAAAACGACCCCCGGGTTACCAAGAATGAGAGCGATCAGCTGGTGGCGGCGATGGATGAAAGAGAGCTGCCGGTCACCTACGTCAATTTCCCGGATGAGGGCCACGGCTTTGTCCGGCCGGAAAATCGCCTGGCCTTTTATTCGGTGATGGAGGGTTTTCTGTCGCGCTGTCTGGGTGGGCGAGCTGAACCGATTGGTGATGCTTTCGCTGGCTCCAGCGTCGAGATCCTGCATGGCGAGCAGTACGTTGAGGGCCTCGCTGCCGCCGTCGAAAAAATGAAGCCTGCTGCCGAGGCGGCGGCCGAGGGCTAACATCCCGAAAACCTGGGCTGTCGGGTGGACTCGACAGCCCAGGACTCGACTAACCGCATTCAACGGCTGACACCGATCGACTCGACGGACGTCAGCCATTACCCGGTGGCCTGCCCGGCGACCGGCAAAAGCCGGTACCATGGGCGGCCCGCATCAGCGTGGAACGACCATGTCAGCAACCCTACGATCTGCCTTCTTGATTCTCAGTGCCGCGGCCTTAAGCGCCTGCGGCGGTTCTTCTGAACCCGACACGGCGGCGCCTCAAGCGCAGGCTGAGCCGGCTCCGGCAGCCGACGCCATTCCTCGCTACAGCGCCGAGGCGTTTTTCAACACCATTAGCTACGGGATGGCCTCGTCGACCGGCTATCCTTTCTCGCCGGACGGCAGCAAGCTGCTGGTGACCGCGGATAACACCGGGATCTTTAACGTCTACGCGATGCCCATCGATGGGTCGGAGCCAACCGCCTTCACCGAATCTGACGACTCAGCTCGCTATGCGATCAGCTGGTTCCCCGCCGACGAGCGGGTCCTGTTCACCTTCGACGGCAATGGTGATGAGCTCAATCACGTTGCGGTGCGAGAAACCGACGGCACCGTGAAGGATTTGACGCCGGGAGCGGATCTCAAAGCCGTGTTTATCCGCTTTGAAGACGGCGGCGAGCACTTTTTTCTGGCCACCACCGAACGCAATCAGCGCAGCTTCGACATCTATCGCTACCAGGCGGATGGCTACGAGCGCGAGCTCATTTTCGAAAACCCAGGCTTCTCGATCGGCGACATCAGCTCCGACGGGCGCTGGGTGGCGCTGAACAAGCCCCGCACCAGCGCTGACTCCGATATCTATATTGTCGATCTGGCCGCGGACAATCCCGAGCCGCTGCTGATCAGCGAACACACCGGTAACGTGGCTTTCTCAACCTATGAGTTTTCTCCGGACAGTCAGCGTCTGGTGTACGCCACCGATCAGCACGGCGAGTTTGCACAGGCCTGGCAGTACGAGATGGCGAGCGGCGAGCATTCGGTGCTGATCGAGGCGCCCTGGGATGTTTCCTACGTCACCTTTTCACCCTCCGGCCGCTTCGAGGTATCAGGCATCAACGCGGATGCTCGCACCGAGGTCACGGTCCGTGACGTGACGGCCAACAGCGAGCTGGCCCTGCCGGAGCTGCCGCCGGGAGATCTGCGCAACGTCCGCTTTTCTGCTGACGACAAGATGATGGCGCTGATCATCAACGCTGACGACTCGCCGTCCGACATTCATGTTATTGACCTGGGTGCTAAAACCAGCCGCCAGCTCACCAGCGCGCTCAATCCCGCGATCAAGCCGGAACACCTGGTGCGCAGCGAGGTCATCCGCTACCCGAGCTTCGACGGCCTGGAGATTCCGGCGATCCAGTATCGACCTCACAACGCCAGCGCCGACAATCCAGTGCCCGCTTTGGTGTTTGTCCACGGCGGCCCGGGCGGGCAGACCCGAACCGGCTATCGCGCGCTCTTTCAGCATCTGGTGAATCACGGCTACGCGGTGCTGGGTGCCAACAACCGAGGCTCGTCCGGCTATGGCAAAACGTTTTTCCATCTCGACGACAAGCGGCATGGCGAAGAGGACCTCCAGGACATTGTCTACGGACGAAAATATCTTGAGAGCCTCGACTGGGTGGACAGCGACCGGATCGGCATCATCGGTGGGTCCTACGGTGGTTATATGGTGGCCGCCGCGCTCGCGTTTGAGCCGGAGGTTTTTGACGTTGGGATCGACATCTTTGGTGTCACCAACTGGGTAAGAACGCTGGAGAGCATTCCCCCCTGGTGGGAAGACTTTAAGGAGGCGCTGTACGACGAGATGGGAGATCCGGCCACCGACGCCGAGCGTCACCGTCGCATCTCACCGCTGTTTCACGCGGAGAACATCGTCAAGCCGCTGCTGGTGGTGCAGGGCGCCAACGACCCTCGGGTGCTTCAGGTTGAGAGCGATGAGATTGTCGCTGCCGTCCAGAAAAACGAGGTGCCGGTTGAGTACGTCGTGTTTCCTGACGAGGGCCACGGCTTCTCGAAGCGCAGCAACAAGATTGCCGCTTCCGAAGCCTATGTCACTTTCCTCGATGCCTACCTGAAGCCCTGAGGCCGCCCCTATAGTGAAGTTGCTCAAGCTCGCCATCCTCGCGCAGCTGCTGCTGACGGCAACCCTTGCCCAGGCGCAGAAAAACAGCGCGCCCGTTGAGCGACTGGCCCCGGTCTATCGTCATACTATTTTGGTCACTGACCTGGAGCGTTCGCTGACGCTGTACCGGGACGTACTCGGCATGGAGGTCAGCAAGATCAATCAGTCTGGCGAAGACTCCTACTCGGCCGTCTTTTTCAACATGCCTCGGGGATCGCAGAAACGCTTCGCCTACCTGAGCGGCGAAGATGGCCGGGAAAACATTCTCGGGCTGGCTGAGGTGCCGGGCCTGGAGCTGCCCCGGAACAACGGGATCCGCACCGCCGCCTGGGTTCAGACCGTGGCGGATGTGGAAGGCGTGATGGAGCAGGTGCAGGCGATGGGGTTAGAGCTGGTTGAACCCATTGAGTTCGTCAGTCGCGAATCCGGCACGCCGGGTCTGGAAGCTGGGGTCATCGACTTTGATGGTCATCTGATAATGTTCTACGGGCTCAAGCGTCCCGAAAAGCATTAGCCTAGAAGAGTTCGCGGAGCTGCCGCCCGTCAACTTCCTGCGGCAGCTGCCCGCTGCGCAGGCAGTGTTCGGTCAGACGATACCCTAGAGTCATAGGCTCCAGCGTCGGAATCTCGCTGCCGCTGGAAAGCTCGCTCGCTGTCGGCGCCATACAGGTGCAGCCCAGCACCACCGCTGCGGCCTTCTGCTCAGTGATGGCGGTGTCCCGAGCGGTTCGAATTTTCTCGAGCGAGCTCAGATCGTAGGCCCGCATGTCGGTCACAAAATTCTGCTCGTCGGCCAGCGTGGCAAGATCCCCGTTGGCGGATAAATGGGTGATGCCCAGCAGATTTTTCGCGGTGCCGGTGTCGTCGAGCACACGCTCGTAAAGAAAGGCGAGCGCCTGAGGCCATATTGTCACGATGACAAACGGACCGAAGGCTGAAGCGACGCGCAGGGAGGCCTCGCCGGAGCCTACCACGGGGATAGCGAGCGTCTCGCGCAGCGGACTGAGGCCGTAGTCGCCAACGGTATTGATGTAGATCGCATCAAAGCCCGCGTCTCTGGCCTGCAGCCCTGTTTCGTAGTATTGCCGATCGCAGACTGCCCTGGCCGCCGGATCTCCCGGAAACACGCCGTCCGGAATTTCAATCAGCTCGACGCTGAATCCGTTGGTGATCAGCGCGGCAATTTCGGGTGGCGGCCGGCTGTGACCCTGCGGCCGAAAGCCGGTACCGATCACCGCGATGCGTTGCGACATGGATATTAGTTAGCTGGCGTCAACTTCAGCAGTCGTCCCTGACTTCCGCGGCGCTCATCTTCGAGGACCCAGATCGCCCCGTTTGGTCCCTCCTCAAGGCTGCGAATCCTTGCGCCCATCGCGTAGCGCTCGACCTCCTCAGCGCCGTCGGCGTCCAGGCGGATACGAACGATGGCGTTGGAGGAGAGTCCGGCGACAAACGCGTTGCCGCGCCAGGCTTCGAACAGCTTGCCGCCATAGATCATCAGGTCGCCGGGAGAGACGACCGGGGTCCACCAGATGGCCGGTGCAGCAAACTCCGGTCGCGTATCGTGATCCGGAATCGGCCGACCGTCATAGTGATTACCGTTGGAGACCACGGGGTAACCATAGTTTGCGCTGCGCTTCACAAGATTCAGTTCGTCGCCGCCGGCGGGCCCCATCTCCACTTCCCACAGCCGTCCATCGCCATCAAACGCAATGCCGAGGGGGTTGCGATGACCCAGAGACCAAATCTGGTCGTAGACTGCATCATCATCAACCTGGGGGTCTTCACTCAGATAGTCGACAAACGGATTGTCGTCGGGGGCCGACCCATCATCGTTCAGCCGGAGAATCTTCCCAATCGAGGACTGCATATCCTGCGCCGGCGTAAACTTCTGCCGATCGCCCGAGCTGATAAAAAGATAACCCTCTGAGTCGAAAGCCAGGCGATGACCGTAGTGGCCGCGGCCGAGCACCTTTGGATACTGCCGCCAAATGACCTCGAGGTTGGTCAGCTCCGGTCGCCGATCGCTGCCGCCGAGCACAGCTCTGGCTACCGCGGCACCTCGTGTCTTGCCTTTGCCGCCTTCCGCGTAGCTGAGGTAAATGGTTCGGTTCTCGGCAAAATCGGGGTGGAGCACCACGTCGCCCAGCCCGCCCTGACCGCCGTAGTCGACGTCCGGAACTCCGCCCACGGGTCCTGACTTCTGTCCGTTTCGAGAAACGATGAATAGTCGGCCTTTCTTTTCGGTGACGAGCATGCGGCCGTCGGGCAGGAACGCGAGTGACCAGGGTTCGTCGAACGCTGTGATGGGTTCAACCGTGAAAGGCAGGTCCCGCTGCGCCAGAGTGCTGGACATGATCAAGACGCCGAGAGCCGTGATCGAAGCCAGACCGATTCGCCAAAACGGTTTCATAAGGTGACCTCGCGTTTGGTTGTAAAGATTTCGCGGCCATCTCCGCTGGCTGCGAGGGACGCTCACTGTAGCGAAACGTCGGACCGGCGAACAGATGACCTGTCACCATACCAAGGTGAGTGGACGCCAGCTTGCGCTCAATCGAGCGGTGGAATTTACGCTTTCGCATGAGGTCCAACGCCAACGAAGTGCCAATCCAACAGGCTAACCAATGAACTACACCGCGACGGATTCTCCGACGGGGATTCCCTCACCGCTCCCGTTTGCCTATCGCCTGGGCCTGCCGGCCTGGGCATTCCCTGGCTGGACCGGTTGCTTTTGGGACGGCCGACCCAGCCCCCTCGCCGGCTACAGCCAGGTGTTCAACGCGGTGGAGGGCAACACCACTTTCTACCGGACGCCTGATGCCCAAACCGTCGAGGGCTGGCGAAAGACGTTGGCGGGACGCGATTTTCAGTTCAGCTTCAAGCTGCCGCGAACCTTTACCCACGAGGCCACCTGCGACCTGGCGCTGCTGCGGGAGTTCCTGCGCACGCTGGCGCCGCTGGATGAGCATCTCGGCCCCTGGCTGGTGCAATTTCCGGCCTGGACCGGTCCGGCAGATCTGGCTCGGATCGAGCGCATCCTGGCGGAGTTGACGAACTTCGGGTCGTCGGTGCTCGAGGTGCGCCATCCACGGTTTTTCACCGAGCCTGAGCGGCTGGATTCCCTGATCAAAGAGTTCCCCGTGTCCAGACTTTCGCTGGACACCCGGGCACTCTATGCCGGGGATATGGATCATCCGGAGGTCCGGTCAGCGCGACACCACAAACCCGATCTGCCGGTCACGCCGCATGCGGATCACGGTTTGGTGTATGTGCGCATGGTGCTGCATCCCGATCCGCAAACTAGTGCGGTCAGTCTGGACTACTGGGCTAGCTACTGCGCCGAGGCGCTCGACGCCGGTCACGCCGTATGGGTGATGATCCACTGTCCGAACAATCAGCATTGCCCGCCCTACGCCCGAGACTTTCACCAGCGGTTAAGTGTTCACTGTGCAAAAGCCGGCATCATGCCGTCCTGGCCGATGCCGGAACAGGCGACGCTGCTTTAGCGAGCGTTTCGGTCCAGCATTGGTTCTCCCATCTTCGATGCCATCGCGCGTCCACGGGTGAGGACCCCTCAGGGGTTTTGTCTGGCGGGTCTACCTGCAACAATCGGTGGGCACTACAGCAAAAACCACGACGCCCAGGGGCAGTAAGCATGCAAAACCATATCAGCACCGTCCTGGTGACGGGAGCCAACCGCGGCCTGGGTCTGGAGTTCAGCCGCCAGTATCTGGACCAGGGCTGGCGAGTGCTGGCGACATGCCGATCGCCGGAGCAAGCCATCGATCTCAGTAGCCTGGGAAACGATGAAGGCGGGCTGGAGGTTTTTGCGCTCGACGTCGCGGACTTTAGCGCGGTGGATGCGCTGTCCGAAACACTGTCCGGGCGTCACGTGGATATCCTTATCAACAACGCCGGCGTATTTGGGCCAAAACCCAAAGCGGAGCAGGATCTCAGGCAAAGTTTTGGCCACCTGTCTTACGACCTTTGGGCAGAGATCTTCCGCATCAACTCCCAGGCGCCGGTGAAGCTGACCGAGGCGCTGCTTCCCAATCTACTCGCCGGATCGCAGCGTAAGGTGGTGAACATCTCGTCGACGGAAGGCTCAATCGCTGGCGCCAACGCGGGGCTCTACGCCTACCGCACCAGCAAAGCCGCCTTGAACATGGCGACCGCACTCCTGGCCAAAGATCTTGTCAACCAGCATATTGTCGCCGCGGCACTCAACCCGGGCTGGGTCAAAACACGCATGGGCGGGCCGCAGGGGGTGCTGGAGCCGGAGCAGAGCGTAGCCAGCATGCGGCAGGTGATCGAGGGGCTAACGATGGACGACAGTGGGGCCTTCCTGGACTACAACGGAGATTCCATTCCCTGGTAGGGGTCAGGTCAGGACACTAGCCTTTTTGCGGTCAATCTTCGCGCACGCCAGACAGGCCAAAATAGCGAGCATCGGCGGGCAGCCTCATTTCCTTAATGCCGAGCCGCGTGATCTGCTACCCTGATTCTGCCTCGTGTTGCGCATCGAGGTCGGCCTTCGTTGGCCAGTCAGTACCGCCGCTCGCAGTGGAGGATTTGCATGAAGCTCAAGGCCTTGTTCATCACGTTTGTATTGCTGTTCTCGGGAGGCGCCCACGCTGACCTCAAGAGTAAGTTGAAAGGGTTGCTCGGCGAGGAGGAAGAGACTGACACTACCCAGGCAGAGTCAGCGGATTTTCTGGGGTTGTCTTCAGAACAGCAGATCGAAGGGCTTAAACAGGCTTTGGCGCAGGGGTTCACTCGCGCGGTTGGCACGCTCGGCAAGGAGGATGGATTTTGGGGCAACGAGCTGGTTCAGATACCTCTACCTGAAACTGTCGAGCGGGTTGCAAAAGGAGCCCGCCGCTTGGGTGGCGACCGCTACGTCGACGAGTTCCACGAAACGCTCAATCGTGCCGCGGAGAGCGCTGTACCCGTGGCTACCGAACTGTTTGCGGCAGCGTTGAGAGATATGACGGTCGACGACGCGATTGAGATCGTCCGGGGAGAACCCGACGCGGCTACGCAGTATTTTCGCAGCAGGACCGAAGCTTCCTTGGTCGAGCAGTTTCTGCCGCTCGTAGCTGAGGCAACTGACGACGCTGGTGTGACCCAGGCCTACAAGGAGCTCAACAAGAAAGCCGGCGGGTTTCTGTCGGCGCTGGGCGGCGATGAAGACAGTCTTGATCTCGATCGTTACGTCACCGACAAGGCTTTGGACGCACTGTTCGTTTACATAGCGGCGGAAGAAAAGCAGATTCGCGAAGACCCGGTCGCCCGAACGACGGATCTGCTGAAGGCACTGTTTGATTAAGTCAGCATATTTCCGCTGTTGTGATTGCGCAGCAACGGTTGCTGGCTTGCCAGCTTTATTTCTTGGGCGCAGAACGACCTAACTTACGCCCGATTCAGCCTCCGGAAACGCTGCATCGTGCTAAGGGGTTTGACCGATCTCAAGGCCCCTGCGGACGGAAGCGCTGCTAAACTCAGGACGAGGGTAGTCCAAGTAGGGGTTTGGTCATGCCGCGTTTGCGTTTCGTGTCTCTTTTCGTTTGTTTACTGGGCCCATCGTTGTTGTTCGCCGGCGAAAGCATTCAGTTTCGCTTTGAACAAGCGCTGCCCACGCTGCAGCAGCCCTGGTTCTTTGGTCTGCGCGGGGGAATTGCCGTCGATGAGGAAAACTTTGTCTATGTCACGGAGCGCGATACCGAGGTTATTCGCAAGTTCAACCGCTCTGGCTTGCTCGTCACAAGCTGGGGTCGGCGAGGCCCGGGTGACGGCGAGTTTGCTGGCCCTCATGACGTTGCGCTGAGTGACGACGATCGGGTTTATATCACCGATGAGTTCAATCATCGCGTTCAGATTTTCACTCGGGATGGCGTTTACCTCGCGCAGTTTGGTGCCTTTGGAAGCGGTGACGGCCAGCTGAACCGGCCGACCGGAGTTGCTCAGCACGAGGGGTTTGTCTACGTTGCCGACAGCGAAAACTTCCGGATCCAAAAGTTTACCAGCGACGGTGACTATGTCGGCCAGTGGGGCAGCGAAGGCAGCGGCAACGGCCAGTTTCAACGCCCCGAAGACATCGCCATCTCGCGTACGGGATTTGTTTACGTCATCGACCAGGCCCGACCATTTATCAACTATGAGAACACTCGTGTTCAGTATTTTGATACGGAGGGAAACTTTATTGGCACGTGGGGCTCTACCGGCACCGGGCTGGGGCAGTTCCAGGAGCTCGTCGCCATCGAGGTGGATCAGTTTGGCGTTGTCTTTACGTTAGACGAGGATGGCCGTATTCAGCGCTTCACCCCCGACGGCCTGGGGGTTTCTCAGTTCACGATGGATCCTGACGAATTGCCAATCAATCGACCGAGCGGGATTGCCAAAGCCCCGGACGGGCGCATATACGTTCGAGATGTCTCGCGCGTCTCCCAGTTCCTGCCGACCGGGCAGTTTGCTGATCGCTGGGGCAGCCTGGGGGATGAGCTTGGCCAGTTCAATTTTCCGCTAGGTATTGCGGCCCAGGCCAACGGTAACCTGCTCGTGTCGGATATCTTCAACAATCGGGTGCAGGTCTTCACGCCGGAGGGTATGCCGTTGTCCTCATTTGGCGGTCCCGGGAGTCCTGGGGAGCTCATCGGACCGGGGCAAATTGCCGTGAGCGCACAGGGCGATATTTATCTGAGCGAACTTACGGCCAGCCGCGTTAGCGTATTCGACGAGAATTTTAATTTCATCCGGCGAATCGGTAGTTTTGGTTCGGGGAATGGTGAGTTTGACCTCCCGCGCGGCGTAGGGATCGACAGCCAAGGTTTTGTTTACGTGGCCGACGGCAACAACCATCGCGTTCAGAAGTTTACCCCTGACGGGACATACGTCGATCAGTGGGGCGTCAGGGGGAGTGAAAACGGGAACTTCGAAAGACCCAACTCATTAGTGGTTGGGCCTGGCGATCTCATTTACGTAGCCGATCGCGATCTCGACCGGATTCAGATCTTTGAATCTGACGGAACATTTGTGAGTGTTTTTGGCGAGAGCGGTACGGGTCCGGGGCAGTTCAATATTCCGGAAAGTATGGCGTTTGATTCGTTTGGCTTCCTTTACGTTGCTGATGTGTTCAACGATCGATATCAGGCCTTCACGGCTAACGGGGAGTATGTCGGCAAGTACGATATGCCGGGCGTGGCGCCTGGCTCGCTCACCCGGCCCGGTGGCATCTACTTCGATAACAGCCAACGGGTTTTCATGGTCGATGGCCGAAATAACCGCCTGCAGCGGTTCAGCCGAGTCGAGTTGCTGCCGGATTCTAAGGTCATGGTAGTTGCTGGCGGCGGCCCTTATCCGGGAAATCCCTTGTGGGACGCCACCCAGGTCAACGCCAACTTTGCGTACCGAACGCTAGCCGTTCAGGGTTTCACCGACGACCTCATCTACTATCTAACACC
This sequence comes from Pseudomonadota bacterium, assembly GCA_039033415.1. Taxonomy (NCBI): domain Bacteria; kingdom Pseudomonadati; phylum Pseudomonadota; species Pseudomonadota bacterium. Next base: position 15,096 of record JBCCCR010000001.1, read on the forward strand.
GAACCTGGACCTGGATCTGGACCAAAACGGGAACTCTGATGAAGTGGACGGCGTGCCTACCGCACAGGCTTTGCGGGAGGGGGTTCTGGGATCCTTTGGCTCAGACGCCGACAATCTTATTCTCTATCTCGTAGATCATGGCGGTGACAAAACGTTCCGACTGACCGAGAACGAAATCCTCAGCGCGAGTGAGCTCGATAGCTGGCTGGACGAGTGGCAGGCGACCCGGCCCAACGGCAACGTCACCTTGATTTACGACGCGTGCCAGTCGGGCTCTTTCTTGGATGAACTTCGTGATCCCAATCGGATTCTGATTGCCTCGGCAGGCGCCGAAGAAGCTGCCTATTTTGTTTCCCAGGGCTCCCTGTCATTTTCGAATCGCTTCTGGAGCCAGATCTTTAACGGTGCAACGCTAGGTGAAGCCTATGATCTGGCCAGCCAGGCCACTTCAACGGCGTTCCCGCTGCAAAACCCCCTGCTCGACGCTGACGGCGACGGTAGCTTCAATACGGCCGCCGACCTGGCGGCAATCGAAAATTTGGTGATTGGAGCGGGCACCCAAGTGGACGGCAACGCGCCGGTGATCACCAGCGTCAGCCCCGTTCAGAACCCGACCGCGAGCACCGCAACGATCGAAGCCAACGGCGTAACCGATGCCGACGGCATTGCCCGGGTGTGGGCCGTGCTTCGGCCGCCGGGTTTTGCGCCGGACTCAGCCGATAATCCGGTGCAGGATCTCCCGACCGTTGAGCTTACCCAGCAGCCCGGCACAGCTGACTATCAGGCGGAGTTCAGCGATTTCACCATCGCCGGAACCTACGACATATCGATTGAGGCCCAAGATCGTATTGGCAATACCGCGATCCCTAGGCTGACCCAGGTGGTAGTGGGCACACCCGTCAGGCGCCGCGCGGTCATCATCGGTGGCGGTGATCCGTCCGCGCCGGAATTTGCAAATCTGAAGACCAACAGCGATCTGGCGCTGGCGGCGCTTAACCTCCAGGGCTACGGGCCCGACGGGATCACCTGCAATGATCCGAGCTGCGACGACGTTTATTACATGACGGGCGGCTCCTCCACCGGCTCCGACGCGGGCACCAACCTGACCAACGTTGAATTTGCGATCACCAGTTTTGGCGTCGACAACGCCGAAGACTTGACGGTTTATCTGGTTGCGCCCAAGTCCGGCGCGGGCTACCGCCTGAACGAGACCGAAATCCTCGACGCGGCAACGCTGGACGGGTGGCTCGATACCGCTCAGGCGACTTTGCCCGGCGTACTGACGGTGATTGTTGATGCTGATGACGCGCAGACCTTTATGCAGGGTATTGCCCCAGAAGGTGGACAGACCCGCTTTCTGGTGGCGAGCACGGACGTCGACGAAAATGCGAGCTTTGAGCTGGGCGGCGAGGTGTCCTTCTCTCGCTTCTTTTGGAATCAGACGCTGAATGGTGCGCGCCTGCGCCAGGCGTTTCAGGTCGCGCGTCGGGCGATCAACCTGACACAAAACGCCCAGCTCGACGTGGATGGCAACGGCGTGCCGAATCAGATTACCGATGCGCTGGTCGTCGACGATTACTTCATCGGCTCCGGCGTGGCCCTGGCTGGTGATGATCCCTTTGTTTCTGAGGTGATGGTCAACGCTGAGCTGGTCAGCGATTTTGAAACGATTACCGCTACCGGCGTCACCTCTACCGGCTCGATCGATCGGGTGATCGCGATTGTGTCCCAGCCGGATGGTGTACTGGTGACCCAGCCGTTAGCGACGGTCGGCGACGCTTTCTCCGACCGCAGCTTTGGGCTGTGCGGTCCCGCTGGAAGTTATGGTGTTGCTGTGCATGCCATCGACGCCGAGGGCAACGTATCGCTTCCAGCTGAGGCGACGGTGAACCGCGCCACGGACTGCGCAGACTTTCAGTTTGCCTCAGGATTCGAGTAAGGCGGGTATGGCGCTAGCTTGTCGGTGATAAGGACTGGTGCCGCCGGTTTTCCTCCGTGATGGAACCGCCTAACATACCGTCGGTCCAGCAACCGGAAGCCCTTGATCGTGAGTTTCACCACACCCAATCTGATGCGGCTAGATCTTCAGGAGTCGCTGAAGAACAGCACCATTGAACTTCGGGACCTGAGCCCGTTTCAACGCGTTTTGCTGACGACCGACGGCATGGTGACGGAGATTCTGGAGGCCTACACGTGGGAACGCGTCACGGTCAGCAAGCTGCTTCAGGACCAGGTGGCTGCCGATGAGCCGATCACCGAACTGGACCTGGAGCCGGGGGAAACCCTGCTGCGCCGAACCATTCTGCTGCACGGCACCAAAAGCCAAAGAAACCACATCTACGCTCATTCGCTGCTGTGCGTTGACCGGCTCGACGACAAAATCCGCGACGGGCTGTTGAACAGCGCTAAACCGATTGGTCTGCTGATCCAGGAAAACCAGCTAGAGACCTTCCGCGAGGTTCTGGTTTGCGAAAAGCACGCCGCCTCAGAGCTGGCCACGCACTTTGACGTTGGGCCGGAATCCAGCCTGATCTCCCGTACCTATCGCGTTTTTGCCTACGGGTTACCCATTATGCTCATCACCGAGAAGTTTCCTGAGGGGTCCTTCCGGACTTAGCCCGTTGCGGGCGGCGACCACTCGTGTTCATGAACAGCACCGTGACCCGTCTTGGCGAGCAATTGCGCTTCGATAAGATAGCGGGACAGCAAATGGGTGCGTTTGTGTATCGTCGAGGATTCCTGAGTTGAATCCTGGGGCCAACGCCATCAATCCGCTCTTGCACTCAGGAGAATCTGGTATGCGCACAATAACAACCTTACTTACGCTACTCAGCATGTTCGCCGGCAGCGCCTCGGCGCAGCTTGAGTTCGGGGCCAACGATTTTCGGATCACCACGTTTGGGCCGGACGGCACCAACGCCTTTGGCGCAATTCGCCCGGAGATCGCCTACAACAGCAACGCCGATGAGTATCTGGTGATCTTCATCGCCAATACGGACGAGGGGCCAACGGCACCGTCGGAGGTGGAGCTTTGGGGGCAGCGGGTGGGGCCTGACGGAAGCCTCTTGGGCGGGCCAACGCTGCTGACCGATGTCGGCGGCATCGGCGCGGTCGGCGCAACACCGAACTTCTACCGCGTCATCTACGTGCCCTCAAGAAACGGCTATTTTGTGAGCTACAGCGCCGCCGACCCGGATTTCGGGGATACCACTTTCAGGGTTTATGGGCTGTTTCTAACCGCTGCCGGCGCGCCGGACGGCGCGGCGTTCCAGCCGACGTCGGGTGGCACCACCGTCACCAACCAGCGCGGTGAGTTTTCTCCGGACATCGTTTACAACCCGGTCGACGACAACATTCTGCTCGCCTGGGAGCGCAGCACGGACGCGGCAGAGGCGGCGATCTTTGCTCGTCTGCTGTCGGCCAGCGACGGCAGCCCCGAAAGCGCAGAGATCCAGGTGGATTCTGTGAACGTCTTTTCGGTGGACGTTGCGGTTGCCCATAACGCCGCGGACAACGAATTCCTCGTGCACTGGCGCCGGGGGTTCGGTCAGTCGACGATGTTTCAGATCCTCGACGATGCGGCGCAGCCTCAGCTGATGGCGGACCGGGAGCTGGCCAGCCCCGGATACTTCTCGGGGAAAAGCAGCGTTGCGTTTGATACCGACGCGCAGCAGTACCTGGTCGTATGGGTTAACTCTGATCCGGCTCTGGGAATGGTGGAAGGGGCTTACGAGATCTTTGGCCGTCGCGTCACTGCCGGCGGCGATCTGCTGGGCACGGACAAGTTTCGGATCAGTCAGTCAGACGGCCTCGATACGTTGGCTTTTGGCGCTAACGTGGATTGCAACAATAACAACCCGTGTCTGGGAACAGCTCGCCCTGGGCTCGACTACTCAACGTTCGAGGATGCGTTCCTGGTTTCCTGGAGCAGCACGTTGCTGCAAACGGACAGCAATCAGGCGCAGACGAATCAGCTGGACAACCTGGTCCGGCGCATCGCTTCTGGACAGGACCCGGATCCAGCCAGCCCGCAGGTGCAGATCAGCAACGCGGGAGGGCAGGATCTTGGCTTTTTTGCTATTCATGCCGTGGTGGCTGCTGGCGCCGGCGGTCGGTATCTGGCGACCTGGTGGGGTGACGATAACCGCAACGGGGTGAGCCAGTCCGAAACCGAAGTGTGGGGGCAGGTGCTGCTTGCCGACGCGCTCCGGGATATCTTCGCCGACGGCTTCGAGAACCCTCCGCCCGGACGCTAAAGTTGAAAAGACGGGCTATCGCGAGCTATTCGGCAATCAAAAAGTGTTTGCGCAGGCCGGGCATTGCCAGCGATACCTTCATGCCGTCGTGCGCACCGCCCAGCACGCGACCCTCTGGCCATTCGTCGATGCCGCGGGTGAGGGTGTTGTCACCTCGCACGAGAGCCACACTGATTCGGGTTCCTGGAGCCAGCGCGATGACCTGTGACGGCCGCGCTTTGCCGGCACCGGGCCGGTAGCTGCTGACGAGCTCAGTCCGCTTACCCCACGTGACGGCAAACAGGGTCGTGCGGGACTGATAAAGGTTCCCGACTTGAAAACCGTTTTCCTGGCCGCTGTCACGGGTCGTGGCGCAGGCTGCCAGCGTCAGGCACATCAGTATCATCAGTCGGCGCATGTCATTCAAAGCCTCTTCTAAGCAGATGCATCGCAATGTTAGTGCCCTGGCTGTGAGCGAGGATGACCAGGTCGTTACTCGCGTCGCTGAGCCATGATGCCAGCGTCGAAATGGGTGCCGGCGCAATCTCTCCGGTCTGCCGCCAGAGGTATCGCTTGATGTTGCTACCGGGTCGGGGCACCAGGACGCGGGTAACAAGCTTCGGCTGCGGCACGGCAAATCCGCTGAAGTCGTGGCCTTGACCAAAGCCACTGCCAACATCGTTTTCCACCGGCCAAACCTGGCCGCCGCCACGCTCGAAACGCCGCCAGTACGTCAAGGAATCCGGACGAATCAGGCTCTGGTTCGGCACTTGATCCCGGGGGCTCCAGTAAACTTCAACACACAGGCCGGCACCCTGAGGGGGTTCGGTGGTGGTCTTTGGCGCAACCAGCATCACGCGAACGGTTTTTCCCCGAAGACTGCCACGAGCAACCACCGGCCAGCCGCCGCCATGCTCGGCGATGTCTTTGGCTTCGCCATCCAATAGATCTTCGGAGTCCAGCGTGACCACGTTTCTCGCCTTCGGATAGGCGCTGGTGGTTCCCAGCCGGCTGGCGTAGCGACGGGTGGGTGAAAAACTCTGAAGGTGGGGCTGAACAAAGTCCCAGACATAGTCGACATATTCGCCGGTCTGCGGGTTCAGCGGGCTGTTGATACCAGCTAGCGTCCAGAATTCCATGGTTTTTGGTCCTTTGGGCACCGGGTGGCGGCCATATTCACATCCTGAAGATGGATCCGGTCGGCCTGACTCGCCGCCGCAATCGCTAACTCAGGCGCAACCGCCGACATGATCAGCGTAACACCGGTTTGCCGGGTGGCACCCAAAGCCCGGTGGCCAGCAGCCCAATCGCGACTGCGTCGACAAAAACTCATCGCGGCGCAACGCGTGTACCACTCGCGGCTTTTGCCCTAGTGCGTGTCGTTTTTCTCGACCAATTGCGTAGTCAACAGGAGCAATGCAAGGAGCGAGCATGGTGAGTATTCGATTGGTCATAGTTCTGATAGTGCTCTCAGGACTGGGCACACCGCGGGCATCGATGGCCGGGAGCAAAGGGTTTGTCCTGCCGCCGGCCACCATTCGTGTCGGCTCTGACTCCGAATGTGATTTCTCCTCGCTGGGTGACGCGCTGGACGCGGCCGCCGATCGTGATTTGATCCTGGTCAATAGCGGGACCAATTTCCTGACCAACGGCCTTGAAATCATCGAGAAGAGCCTGACCCTGATCGGGGGCTATCCGAGCTGTACGGCGGATGAGCCCGATCCCGATGCCCGGAGCACGATGTCGGGAGTGGCCCTCAACTCCGTGCTGGAGATTCAAAACGCCACGGCCACGCAAAGAACCGTTGTCGTTCGAAATTTTGTGATTCGCGGCGGCCGCGCAGATCAGACAGGGGGCGGCGGTATCGATATCCGCGAAAACGTTCGGGTGCGCCTCGATAACGTCTGGGTGCAAGAAAACGAGTCGACCACCGGCGGCGGGATCAGCATCCGTGGCTTAGGGTTTCCTGCCTCACTGCGCCTGGAAGGTGGGACGCGCGTGGGCCTGGCTTCGGAGATGTTCGGCAATACGGCCTCCGAGGAGGGCGGGGGCATTTTCTGCCGCCGTGCCGCGATCGAGTGGGTGGACGCCACCATCGAATGGAATGCGGCTGAGGAAGGCGGGGGACTCTATGCGTTTGAGTGTCAGGTGACGACGCCACCGATTACCGATGATGGGCCCGCGCAAATCGTGGGGGCGCTCAACAACACGGCGGCCTCTATCGGCGGCGGGATCTCGCTACGCAGCATCGGAGTCGGGGAGTCGTCCATCCAGCTGAGTAGTTCTCCCCAGCGGCAGATACTCATCTCCGGCAATAGCGCTGGCGGGGATGGCGGCGGCGTGGCGCTCTCCGAATCGAGTTTCATTGGAGACGGCATCGCGATCGTCGACAATCAATCGGGAAATTCCGGTGGGGGTGTCCGGGTCTTTAGCTCGATTTTTGATCTGGATCGAGGTGACGGTGGGACCTGTGCCAACCTACAAAGATGTTCGCAGATCAGCGGCAACACCGCCGAGACGAGCGCTGGTGCCGTGTATGTGCTTTCGGGTACAGCCGATCTTCGCCAGACGTTCATCGACAACAACGAATCGGATCGCGCTCCGGTGATCCTGGCGACGGGTAATGACACGATGGTGGTTATGCGGAGCGTACAAATCTCTGGCAACGTGGAAACCGGGCTGGTTAACTCAACGCTGATGTTCGGTTCCAGGGCGGTGTTCGACATGAACTTTGTGACGGTGACTGGCAACACGTCGGACAGGGTGATCGAGCTGATCAACAACTCATCGCTGGCGGTGAGCAACAGCATCTGGTGGGAGCCGGCCATGGAACTGGTCGCCGGTGACGAATCCAGCGGGACGGCCAGCGCCTGCATGAACGCCAGCGACGACAGCAGCTTATCAGCAGATACCCGCGACCCGGATTTCGAAATTATTGTTCAGAACGGTCAGCCCCCAATTTACGCGCTCGCCGACACCTCACCCAATGTGGACGCCTGCGCAGGGGTCGCTATGAAAGGTATGGGCCTGTCGCTGGACGCCCTCGGCGAACCGCGCTTTGTCGATCAGCCGGACATCGCCAACGGTCCCGGATTTCAGGATCGCGGCGCCTTCGAACTTCAGCTGCCGCTGCTGTCTGACGGCTTCGAGGACCCCTGACGCCCGAGCTGCGTTGCGCCGTCTGCTAGCCGGAAGATTGGCAGCGCCAATGTCACAGCGCGTTGAGTTTCCCCGCCAGTTTTGATTGCATACCCGCAGTAGCAGGCAATCCAAGGTGGCGCGGTCCGGTGTCAATAGACAAACCAACGCCCTCAGAATCCGAGAAGCCGGGAATCACGACCACAACGCTTCTCGATCAAGCCAACAGCGGTGACGACGCGGCGCGCGACGCGCTGTTCCAGCGCGTGCTCCCCATGTTGCGCCGCTTCGCGCGCGGCCGTTTGCCTGCCTGGGGCAGAGACTCCGCCGAAACCGAGGATCTTGTGCAGATCACGCTGCTTCGCGCGTTTAAACGTCTGGGCGACTTTAAAGCTGAGCGGCCGGGTGCGTTTCTGTCGTATCTGCGCACCATCATGATGAACGCAGTACGCGACGAAATCCGCAAAAAGGGCCGTCGACCGCATAGCACCTCTTCGGTCGAAGAAGCGGTGGTCGACCCGGAGAGCGTCGTGGCGAACGTAGTCGGCATGGAGACAATCGATGCGTATGAAGGGGCGATGGCCGAGCTCAACGAAGGCCGGCGTGAGGCGGTGATGATGCACGTAGAGTTTGGGATGACTTACGCAGAGGTGGCCCTGGAGCTTGGGCTGCCGTCAGCCAACGCCGCCCGCATGAGAATCAAGCGGGGGCTGGAGGAAGTGGCCAGGCTGATGCCCTGATGGTCGAGGATCGCGGGTCTCAGGACGAGACCGCTGGGCAAGACACCACTCGAATTCTCGATGAGGACGAGTCGCGACGGGTTGCGCGAAATCTCAAGAAGCTCGAGGCGTTGCGCGACCTCATGGGCAGCCTGGGGCCCGATGCGGCGGGCGAAGAATCCGAAGTCACTAACGGCCAGTGGGGGCACCTGACGCTCAAGGACAGGCTGGGTGCAGGCTGCTTCGGTGACGTGTATCGGGCCTACGATCCGCTGCTGCAGCGGGACGTCGCGCTCAAGCTTCGCCGTCGTGAGGCTGTCGACTCCGACAACGAGCTTTACATTAACGAAGCCCGGCGCATGGCGCAGGTGCACCATCCGAGCGTGCTCGCCATCCACGGCGCCGGCATCAACGATGGCCGGGTGGGTCTGTGGGCTGACCTGATCAACGGCGAGACGCTGCAGGATCTCCTGCAAACCGAGGGCAACTTCGACCGGTCGACGCTGATGACGCTGCTCACTCAACTTAACGACGCGCTGCGCCACGTGCACGAGGTTGGCCTGGTTCACGGCGACGTGAAGCTCGACAACGTGATGCGTCGCGACGGCCGGTTTGTGCTCATGGACTTCGGCGCAGCCGAGCACGACGGCATGCGGCCCCGCTTCGGTTCACCGGCCTACATGGCCCCAGAGCTGTTCGACGAGAACGGCAAGCTCACGCCCAAAGCCGACCTGTACTCGCTAGGTATTCTCGCCCTGGGCGCTGCCACCGGCGAACAGATTCCGAAACCAAAAATGCTCAACGATCCTGAGCTGAGGGCCGAGCTTGGCTCAGATCTGCATGCGATTCTCCTGGGTCTACTCGAACGCGATACCGCCAATCGCCTAGATCACGACGGGCTGGACGAGGCGTTGGCGTTGATCAGGGACGCGCCCGCGAGGCGCCGCCGCCGGCTGATCTTTGCGGTCATTGTCGCCAGCTTAAGCGTCGGTCTGTTGCTCAGTCTGTTTGCGCTGAACCGTGTCGAACGAGAGCGGCAGCGCTTGGAGCTGGTCAAAGATCTGGTGGTGGAATCGGTGCAGCAGCTCTCGCCGGAAGGCTCAAGCGGCCCCGAGGTCATGCAGGCGCTGTTTGAGAACATTGGTGAGCTCACTGCTGAGCGCCTTTCGGACTATCCTGACGCTCGGGCGGATATGCAGCTAATTGCTGGTGAGGGTCTCCAGGCATACGGCGAGCGCGGCAGCGGGCTGGCTCTGGCGGAACAGGCGCTGACCACGATGCTCGTTGAGGGACGCAGCGTCCGCGATCTGGCTCATACCCACAATATTGTAGCCCGTATGCGTAATGCGGCCGGAGATTTTGGCGGAGCTGAGGCGGCAATCCGTCGCTCCGTCGCGCTTTTTGAAACGCTCCCTGCCGCGCAGTTCGAAAAACCCGATGAAGGCCCTCTGGGCGTCATTCAGGGCCGTACCCTCCTGGCGAATCTGCTGGCTCGGCAGGGTGATCTGCGCGGCCGCCTCGAAGCGCATCGGTTGATCCTGCAAGACCGCGAGGCGCTCCTGGGAGTCGGTCAGCCCGGGTCCGCGGTGGACTATCACAACGTGGCTCAGTCGCTGTTGGCCCTCGGTTTCACCCCCGATGCGGTGGCGTCCGAGGAAGGGGCGCTGGCGCTGCTGGGCCAAGAAGATCTAGGAACCTTCAAGGAGCTCCTGGTCCAGCTCGGCTTGGCTCGCGCTTATGGTGAGCACGGACAGCATAAGGAAGCCCAGACAACGTTGACCCGGACCCGCGAGCTGTTTCAACGGCTGCTGCCTGAGGGCCACCGCCTGTATGCCTCGCTGGACGAGGCAAGCGCGCGACTGGCGTATCTTCGGGGAAATCGCGATATCGCTTTGGCGACCTATCGAGCCCATTTCGCTGACGCGGGGCCGGGTGCCGGGACGGCGTCTGGCCGAACTTGGCTGCAGTACGCCGAGACCGAGCGATTGGTGGGAAACTCAGGGGCTTTCGAACAGGCGCTCGCCAAAGGGCAGGAGCAGCTGACCGACGAATATGGCGTGCTCAGACCGGTATTCGCACTGGGCACTCAGGTTGCGACAAGCCTCACCGGTCGGGCGACGCTTACCCGCGATGAGCTGGCGGTCGCGATCGATGAGCTGGCCGAGCAGCTACGGACCGACTATCCGCAGCTGCCCGAGCTTGCCCTGCTATATGCCTGGCGTGAGGCCATCTGACAATCAGCGTTAGAAGATCACACCTGGAATAATCCAGTCATCATCCCCTTCCAACCCGTCGGAAAAGATCTGCGCCTCGTAGGCCCCCAGGTCCACCGCTGGGCCGACGATGCGCCCCATGCCGTCCGCGTCCCTCGGCGGCAATCCGTCTGGCACCGGGAGCCCTGCGTCGATCAGCGGTGAGCCGATATTCGGGCTCAAGCCAAGCGAGCCAAGACCGAGCTGCGGGTTTCCGCTGATCGTGCCGGTTTCCTCCAGGGGATTTGAGCCTGCCAGTGAGTTCAAGAAGTTCCGATTGAGCCGGACGCTGGATCCCGCCAGCAGCAGGTCGTCCCCGTTGTTGTCAGCAAACACGTTGTTGAGCAGGCGCACCGTGGCGTTGCCGCCGATTCGGAAACCTGCGCCGTCACCTGCGGCGGAGTTTTCAGCAATTGTCACGTTGGCTATGAGGTTCTCAGCCCCGTTTAGCAGCAGCTCGCCGCCGCCGCCGTCACGGCCCGCCGCGTTCCGGAAAAACACGGAGTTCTCCAAACGCAGGCTGCCGCGGTCGACAATGACATAGAGTCCGGCGCCCTGTTCGGTGGCCTCGTTGAGGTTGAAGATCAGCGTCGAAAAGCGGAACGAGCCCTCCCAGTCCGGTGAAAACGACCGGGCGTCGATGCCGCCGCCGTTCAGGGAGATGCCGGGATCATTGGCGCCGCCGCGGGTGATCGTCAGATTTTCGACAGCGATGTCGCCGCTGTCCGGCCCCGGCTGCAGCACCAGGCCCTGAATCTGAAAATCGCCGTCGATGACGGTCAGCCGGGGGTTGTCTTTTCGGCTGTCGCATACCGGCGCGTCCGGCGGACCAGGCGGGCCCCAGCCCCCCGACACCGTCAGGCCGCCGGGCTGGCTGGAAACATAGCGAAAGCCGTTGTTGGTCGTTGGGACCAGGTATTGGCCCACCATCACTCGGATTTCGTCAGTTTCGCTATTCCCGGCTGCGGCCAGCAGCGCGTTCTGCAGGGCGCTCGGGGTGCCGACGCAGAAGATCTCAGCGCGCGCGTTTGACGTCGCAAACGTCAGCGCCAAACTCAAGGTTATTCCAGAAAGTATCCGTTTCATCGTAGGGGTCTCCTTACTCAAAGCCGTCGGACCGCCCGGTCCTGCCATCGCCTGCACCAGCTCTGTGGTATTAGAGGCGAAGTCCTGGCGCGTTCAGGAGTTCCAACGACGGCACCCCCCAAATGTGCACAGCTGGAGGAGATAAAGACCCTATTGTTCGGAGTCGAGCAGGCCTGCTAGCGCTGGATCGGACTCGATCAACGAGCGTTGTTCGGCGACATGGTCGTCGATCTGGGCGAGGAATGGGGCAAGATCGAGCGCCGCAGGCAGCGCGCCGAGCCGCTGCAGCATCCGGAGGCGAGAAGTGTCTCGATAGCCGAGCGCCACGGCCCGTGTGAGGTGCTGATGAGCGGCTTCTGGATCACCTTCGGCGGCGGTGAGCATGGCCAGCTCGAGATGGTGATAGGGCCATTCGTTTCCGCTGGCGATCTCCTGCTGGGACTTTCGCTTGATGGCCGGGAGCTCGGTCATGGCTTCTGGGTCCTGTGCCTGAACCAGCAGCGCGATGCAGCTCACGCAGTCGCAGCCGCGGGTCCGCGCGTGGCGCTGGCCTTCACGAAAGGCGCTGACGGATGCTTCGAAACGCCCAGCACCGCGCAGCGCCAGGCCGCGCAGAAAATTGTGGTCATTGAGGTCGACCGCCGCGCCGTCCAGCAGCGCCAGCGCCTGTTCATATTGTTCGTCCACCAGCCGCTGCTGCACCTGATATCCCAGCAGGAAGACATTGTCGGGACGTAGCGTTTCCGCCCGATCCAACCATCGGTGAGTGGCGTCGTCGAGGCCGGCCAGGCGCAGAGCCACGGCAATCTGAAAATCAGCGAAGAAGGTCGGCGGCCCGAGGCTGAGCGCTTCAGCTTCGAGCCGTAGCGATTCGTGGAGGTACCCCTGCACCTGCTTGAGATAGGCGATATTGCTCAGATAGCGTGGGCCACTCGGCTCGATGTCCAACGCTCGCTGATAGTAGTCCATGGCCCGACTGACGCGGCCCCGGGCGTCGTCCGCGAGGCCTCGAGCCGCCCAGGCGTGGTCGTCCTCGGGATTCAGCACCAGGGCGCGATCAGCCAGCTCCGCAGCCTGGGCCGCATGGGAATTCGAATAGTCATACTTTGACGTTTTGTGAGACAGCGACAGGCTGAGACCGATCAGCGCGGGGAGAAAATCCGGCGCCTCGGCCAGCGCCCGACGGTAAAGATCGATCGCAATTTCGTTGCTCTCAAAGATGCCGCGAAGCCGATAGTCATCCGCGCGGCGAACCAGCTCTCCGGCGCGGTCCGTTGCCGGCTGTTCCACCACTGTTCCGCTGGACGCGAACGTTGGCGCGGATCCGCTGGTCATGGCCTCGCCCGGCGCATTAATCCGGGACCAGGTGATATACATCAGGGTCAAGATCAGCCCCGAGGCGATAAACCACTGGACCTGCCAGCGGCGACCGGGGTCAGTCGCCAGGGGCGGCTGGGATTGATCTTCGAAGGACTCTACCGGCGGAATGAGCTGATAGCCCCCACCCCGAATGGTGCGAATGTAGCGCGGCGCGCGCGGATCGTCGCCGAGCGCCTGCCGCACCTGCCGGGCTCGCTGGGCGATAGTCTCCGGCGACACGTGGGGTGACTCCCAGACTTCGCGACAAAGGGTCTCGGAGCTGGCCGGTTCCGGCGCCTGCGCCACAAGGGTCATCAGGAATCGCCAGGATAGGTCGGTCAGGGATGTGGTGGTGCCATCGACCGTAACCGACCGCTGGCTGGTGTCGAGCAACGCGTCACCCAACGAGATTCTGCCAACGTTTGTCCAGCGCGTGCTGAAAACCGCTTCTTCAGCTCTCATCAGAAATCTTCAGAATAATTTCCTGGACCAAGGCGCCTCAAGACCTAACGATACTGTCCCATACGCGAGTCTCCAAGAGGTGTTTTGCCGATGAAAGTGCTGATCTTCCCATTTCTGCTGCTGGCTTTGGTTCACGCGACCGCCGAGTCCGCCGCATCGACCTTCACCCTTGGGGGAGACCTCGATCAAGCCATGGCGGATGAGACGTTCAGGCAGGTCACCAGCGTGCTGGTTTCCGTCGATGGTGAGAAGGTCTACGAGGCGTACTGGGGGGAAGGGAGTGCAACCCAGCTCAACGACACCCGCTCGGCGATGAAAACGCTGGTGGCCATGGCGGTTGGCGCGGCGATTGACGACGGCAGCCTGGAAGGCGTTGAGTCGACGGCGATGAAGTGGTTTGAAGCCGACATGCCCACACGCTTTCCCTCTCGCTTGAAAAACGAGATCACCGTCCGTGATCTGCTCACGATGTCCTCGGCGCTCGACTGCAACGACAACGTATGGGAATCGCCGGGCAACGAAGAACACATGTATCCAGCTCGCCGCTGGACCTATTTTGTGCTCGACCTTCCTACGCGGAAGGACTACCGGCGTGACGAAGAGGGCCTGGGAGAGTTTGCTTACTGCACTGCCGGCTCGTTTCTGCTCGGTCAGCTGCTGGAGCGCGCAACTGGGAAGGATGTCGATCGCTATCTGGCAGAGCGCCTTTTCGAGCCGCTAAGCATTACCGAGGTGAACTGGGACCGCTCGCCGTCCGGCGAGATCATGACCGGTGGCGGCACCGAACTTAACTCCCGAGATCTGCTCAAGCTGGGCGAGATGCTGTTGAACGCTGGTTCCCACGACGGCGAGCAGGTGCTCTCAGAGGCTTGGGTCAAGGAAATGATGACCGCCCATCGACAGCCCAGCGAAGATCGGCGGTACGGCTATCAAATCTGGGCGGAGCCGTTTACGTGCGGTGATCGGCAGCTCTACGGCTGGTATATGTCAGGCAACGGCGGCAATAAGGTGGCGGTGTTTACAGAGCTGGACCTGGTGGTTGTGGTAACCGCAACGCTCTACGGCACGCGCGGTATGCACCAGCAGTCCGCTGATATCATCAACGACTATGTGCTGCCTGGCGTTAGGGGGTGTGGCTAGGGGTCCGACCAGGGACGCTCAGGCGAAAAGGCAGCCTAGCCCGCCAAAAACCAACGCGCCCAGCGCCAGCAGGATGGCAAAAGGCAGCAGGGCCGGCAGCAGGATGACCCCTATGATCACCGCAATGATCAGCAGCGGCAGCCCGGCAACCATGACGAGCAGGGTCGAGGCGAAGAGCGCAAGCAGGCCCAGGCAGACGACCACCGCCAGCAGCAGGCCGGCGGCCTCAGCCAGCGGGTTGTCCCACATCAGTACAGGCATAGGCCCATGGAAGGCAGTGCCTCCCGACACCAGGGACAAGACGACGTAGACAACGGCGATAAGGCCAATAACTCTTAGCATAGATCCAGTGTCCCGTGATTACCGGGGCCGCGGCCAGTGCCAGAGGTTGATAGACCGAGCTGGAATCCTAAAAAAGCGTGTAGATCAGCGGCGCCAGCGCAGAGCCTTCGCCGAGCACAATGAGCACCCCGAGCAGCACCATCACCAGCACAATCGGCGCCAGCCAGTACTTTTTGCGCACCCGCATGAATTTCCAGAGATCGGATAGCAGATCGAACATCAGAAGGGGTTGTCCAGCGATTTTTCGGTCGTTTGGTCAGACTCGACGCGGTAGCTCTCTGCGTTACCGTCCAGCCGTCGGTGCAGAGGATCGCGCCTCAGCGCACGCATGACAAGTGCCGTGGGTACAATGGTCAGAAGAAACACCAGGGTCAAAATCAGGGGCGTGGTGAACCGGCTCAGCAGCAGTCCAAACCTCATCCAGACGCGATACAGCGGATCCAGCGAGGCGGGAGCAGCGGTCGACCAGATAACCAGCGCCAGCGCAACGCCAGCGGGCCAGAAGGGTATCGCCATCTCGCGCAGCCAGGGGATCAGCAGGCCGAAGACCACCAGGACAACCGTCGCCATCGTCCAGCCGAAGTTGGCGAGCTCCCGAGGTGTCAGATCGCGAATTTTTGCGCGGCTCGCCATCAGTCGAGTTCCAGGCTTTCGCGCCATGCCGGGTCTTCAGCATAGGTTGGCTGGTCCGCCTTGCTCAGCACAAATCGATCGACAATAAGGTAGTCCATCTCGGTGCGCATGAAGCAGCGATAGGCGTCCGCCGGCGACTCCACCACGGGCTCACCGCGCACGTTGAATGACGTATTGACCACCAGCGGGCAGCCCGTTTGATCCTTAAACGCCCGGATCAGCGCGTGGTAGCGTGGGCTTTGTTCCGCGTGCACCGTCTGCACCCGGGCGGAGTAGTCCACGTGGGTCACCGCGGGGATTTCGCTTCGTTTGGTCTGTAAACGGTCGATCCCGCTGAGTGACTCAGCGTTTTTGTCCGGCGCTATACGTCGTTGCTCCGCGACCGGCGCCACAATCAGCATGTAGGGAGACGCTTCGTCCAGTTCAAAATAGTCGCTAACGTCTTCGGCCAGGACTGACGGCGCAAAAGGTCGGAAAGACTCTCGGTATTTGATCTTGAGGTTCATGACCGACTGCATGGACTCGCTGCGCGGGTCTCCCAGGATCGATCGACCCCCGAGCGCCCGCGGCCCATATTCCATCTTCCCCTGAAACCAGCCGAGCACGTTCTGATCAGCGAGAAGCTGGGCACCGCGCCCGGCGATCGCTTCTTCGTCCAGCCGTTCGTAGACGGCGCCGAATTCATCAAGCTGCGACTCGATCTCCGCCTCGGTGTAGGCCGGCCCCAGATAGCTACCCTGCATGGTGTCAGCGGCGGGCGTCGGCTTAGGTTTTGCCTCGTGATCTTCATGCCAGGCGACCAGTGCCGCACCCAGGGCGCCGCCTGCATCCCCCGCAGCGGGCTGAACCCACAGCCCGTCGAAAGGGCCTTCCCGAAGGACGCGGCCGTTGGCTACGCAGTTCAGCGCGACGCCGCCCGCCAGACAGAGGTTGCCGGCGCCGGTCTCATCGAAGACAGTTTTTGCGAGGCGAAGGACCACTTCCTCGGTGACGGCCTGGATCGATGCCGCCAGATCCATCTCCTTCTGGGTAATCTCACTTTCCGGCGCTCGTGGTGGGCCGCCAAACAGTTCGTCGAAGCGCGGGCTGGTCATGGTCAGGCCCGTACAGTAGTTGAAGTACTGCATGTCGAGCCGGAAGGTGCCGTCGGGCTTCAGGTCGAGGAGGTGATCGGTGATCAGCTTCTGAAATCGGGGTTCGCCGTAAGGCGCCAGCCCCATCAGCTTGTATTCCCCGGAGTTCACCTTAAAGCCGGTGTAGTAGGTAAACGCGGAGTACAGCAACCCCAGCGAGTGCGGGAAATCGATTTCCCAAAGTGGCGTGAGCTCCTTTCCCCGGCCGCGCCAGACCGAGGTTGTCGCCCACTCGCCGACGCCGTCGATGCACAAGACCGCCGCGTCGTCGAAGGGGCTCGGGTAGAAAGCAGAAGCGGCGTGCGACTGGTGATGTTCAGCAAAGCGCAGTCGCGGAATCTCTGTTTTCTTGCAGCCGCCGATCTCCGCCAGCGCGACCTTGAGCGTGTTTTTGAGGTACAGCTTCTCCTTGAGCCAGATAGGCATGGCGGCCAGAAAAGACCTTAAGCCCCGCGGGGCATAGCTCAGATAGGTTTCCAGCAGCCGCTCAAACTTGACCAGGGGTTTGTCGTAGAACACCACCTGATCAAGGTCATGCAGGCTGATGCCGATCTCCTTGAGCGCTCGCCGTAGCGCCAGCGCGGGAAACGCGGCATCGTGCTTTTTTCGGCTGAACCGCTCCTCCTGGGCGGCAAACAGGATCTCCCCGTCACCCAGCAGCGCCACCGCACTGTCGTGGTAGTACGCTGATATGCCCAGTATGTATTTCAATGAGGACTAGCCGTCGCGGCCGAGAATCTGCCGGAAGCGAGGGGTGTCGCGAAAGGCGGCAAAATCCGGGTGATGGGTAAAGCGGATGCCGTCATAGCTCGATGGCGTTTGCAGAAGAAAAGCCATTTGATCGAGCGCCTCGTCGACTCGCCCGAGGACCGCCATAATCTCCATGAGCTGGTAGCCAACCTCCATCGCGAGCAGCGGATCTTTCTCCGAAGGCATCAGCGCCGCACCTTGCTGTGCGTGCTCAAAGGCGAGCTGTGCCTCCTCAAGCTCGGCATAAGCCTTGCCCAGCGCCAGATGAATACGAAAGTCTTCCGGGTTTTCCTCAAGCTTGGACAACAGGTGTGTCAGGGCAGACTCTAGCCGGGTCCTGGCCTCCTCGGGTCGTTGCAGGCGCCTCAGAACCATTCCCGCCAGATAGTCGGTCAAAACGTAGTGGGCCTGCAGCGGGAAGACGTTTCTGGGAGAGTTCAGTGCCCGGTCCAGCGCCGCCTGTGGGTCACCTTCGAAAAGGTGCTGATAAAACCAAGGATAGACGGTAAAGCCCGACCGCGGGTCGGGGAAGGACTCAAGCATTGCCCGGCCTCGTTCGAGATCGCCTTCCTCTCCACGGCACCAGATGGCAAAGAGGCTGAACAGCGGTGCCGTCTCGCTGCCCGGCGCCAGTTCGCGCGTCCGGCCCAGGAGCCTTATCCCTTCGTCATAGTCATCGAGCAAAACGTGGGTCCAGCCCGTTTCGAGCGTCATCCGGGCGTTGAGCGGATCCAGGGTCAATGTCTTTTGCAGCATCTGAAGTGCCGATTTTGTGAGGCCCTGGCGGCGCCAGATGAATCCCATACGCTGCAGCACCTCGGGGTCGTTAGGCCGGGAGTCCAGCAACCCTGCGAGAATGTCTTGAGCGCGGTCGAAGTCGCGCAGGCGATAATGATAGTCGGCCTCAAGCAGCATCGTGGCAGGGAGGTTAGGGGAGAGCGTCTGAGCTTTTTCGATCCGAGAAAGGGCCGTGTCCAATCGCTCAGGTGTGAAGTCAAAGCCGTTCCAGTAAAGCCCCATATCGGCACCTGCCAGTTCCAGCCAGGCTTCGGGAAAGTTTGGGTCGAGTCGCGTGGCCTGCTCCAGGAGCTGATGCGCCTCCCGAAAGCGATCCTCGGAACCATGACCCGTGCCGAGTCGGTGCCGGCCCTGCAGGTACGCTTCGAACGCCAGCGCGTTGTGGCTCTCCCAGCGCCTAACCTGATCCCGTTCTGCCTGAGACAGCGACACATTCAGCCCGGCAATCACCTCAGCAGCGATTTCGGACTGCATCTTCAGGAGGTCGCTCATCGGTTGATCAAGCTGGCCGGTCCATAGCAACCTGTTGTCGGACGCCTGCGTCAGTTCGGCGTTGACTCGAACCTGTCGGGCGTCTCCCGATTCACTCGACCAGCGCACGCTCCCCGAGAGCAGATAATCGGCTCCCACCGTCCTGGCGAGCTCGTCGGAGGGCACCCCTTGAGCCTCGAGCTGCCGCACGCTGTTGGGGCCAATGACCGACAGAAAGCGCAGTCCAGACAGCCGGCTGTTCAACTCTGCCGAGATACCGTCAGAAAAAACGTTGTCTGCCGCTTCGCCGATGTTGGTGAAGCTCAAGATGGCGAGTTTGGGGGTCGGCGCCGTCGACGGATCAGGCGCAAGCTCCGGCGTTGACGCTGCGGGAGAGGCCGAGCTGGGTTCGGCGTCGTGCTGCCAGGGCAACCCGTCAGGCAGCGCCTTCCAGATCAGTATGCCCACAGCTAGCCCGATCGCGGTAGACCAGGTCAGCTTCTTGCCGGAGCCGGACGCCCGGGTTGCACCAGCCGCTGACGTTGCCGCGACGGGCGGTGCATCATCACGGTCGCCGAGCCGGGCGCGGATCGCGGCCAGCACCTCCTCGATGGCCACGCGATCTGCCGGCCCATTCCAGCGGGAAAGATCAATGCAGTGGAACTGGCGAAAGCCAATTGGCGGTTCGCTGCCGTCGAGGCTCAAGGCAATGAGCTTGCCGGCATCTGCGGCTACCGACGCTTCATCCTTGACCCATCGCGAGCCGGTTGAGGCGCTGGACCACGCGACCAGCACAGCGCCGGCCGAGCCGAGCTCTCGCTCGATGTCGGCGGAGAATTCATCGCCCCCGACCAGCCGCCGATCCCACCAGATCGAGTAATCGTATGCCGCCAGCGCCTGCGCCAGCTGTTCGATACGGTTGCGGTCACTGCGCGCGTAGGAGATGAACAGATCGGCCAACGAATATCTTTCCTGTGAGATGGACTTGTATTGTAGCGGGTTCGTCCCTGGGTTAGGCCTCTAGCGGCAGCTTTGTCTTGTAGTTCTGCGTGCGGCGGATTAATCGGTTCGCTAGACTCTCGCCCTATGCTGATTTTCGGTTTCGCCGATTGCACGATTCGCGAACGCGCTGTCAGAGGTCGAGCGCTGCCGCTTTTGTGGGCAGTCGCTGTTGCCGCAGCATTGACGGTCGTGGCCTGCGGTTCCGCGCCCCCACAGGCTCCCGCGACTCCCGATCAACCCAACTTCCTGGTCATCGTGGCCGACGACCTGGGCTTTTCCGACCTGGGCTTTATGGGCAGTGAAATCCGCACCCCAAACCTGGACGCGCTGGCCGCGAACGGCACGGTGCTCACCAACTTTCACGTTGCGCCAACCTGCTCTCCCACCCGCGCCATGCTTCTGACCGGCGTGGACACGCATCCCGCAGGTCTGGGAACCATGAGCGGGGAGCAAAGCGAGGAACAGATCGGCCAACCGGGTTACGAGGGGGTGATGAGCCATCGGGTGGTCACCGTGGCGACGCTGCTGCGCGAGGCGGGGTACCACACCTATCACGTCGGCAAATGGCATCTCGGTGCGGAACCAGGGCAGCAGCCCACCGATCGGGGGTTCGAGCGGTCGTTCGGACCGGCCCGTGGGGGCGCCAGCCACTTCAACGATCAGCTGCGCATGTTCTTCGACGACGAAGAGAACTCCCGGGCGCTCTACCTGGAGGACGGCAAGCCGGTCGAGCGCCTGCCTGAGGATTTCTTTTCCAGTGAAAGCTACACCGACAAGCTGATCGATCAGCTGGAAGGCGGCCGGGGCGACGGCCGGCCGTTCTTTGCTTATGCCGCGTACACGGCGCCACACTGGCCCCTGCAGGTGCCGGACGAATGGCTCGATCGCTACGCGGGCACCTACGACGCGGGCTGGGACACGCTGCGGGCCCGTCGCGTGGCTGCGCTCAGAGATCGTGGCCTGATTCCAGACAACACCCAGTCGCCCGACCTGGTTGCCTGGGAAGATCCCTGGCATACCCTGACGCCTGCGGAGCAGCGCCACGCCGCACGACGGATGGAGCTCTACGCGGCCATGGTCGAAAACCTCGATCATCATATTGGACGGCTGCTGGCCTACCTCAAGCAATCCAACCAGTACGACAATACGCTGATCGTTTTTCTCTCCGATAACGGCGCCGAGGGAAACCTGGTCAACCGGATCGCCGGGGACTGGAATTGGGTCGAGCGACGCTTCGAAAATCGGCTGGAGAACCTGGGCCGTCGCGGGTCATACGTGTTTACCGGGCCGGGTTGGGCGCAGGCATCCACCGCGCCGTTTGGCTACTACAAGGCCTTCCCCTCTGAAGGCGGTACGCGAACGCCCGCCATTTTCAGCGGTGTTGGCGTAAATGGCGGGACCACTAGCCAATCGTTTGCCACGGTGAAAGACCTGACGCCTACCTTGCTGGATCTCGCTGGTGTTCCCAGGCCACGAGGTTTGTTCAACGGCAGAGCGGTAGCGTCCATCGAGGGAAGCAGCCTTGCGCCGCTGCTCTCGGGCGCCACAAACCGGGTGCACAATACGGACTATGAAGTGGGATGGGAGCTGTTCGGACGGCGGGCGATGCGCGTGGGTGACTGGAAGATCCTCTGGCTCTACGAACCCTACGGAGCCGGCCGGTGGTGGCTGTTCGACCTGGCCGCAGATCCCGCGGAAACCCATGACCTCTCCCGGGAACGTCCTGACAAGCTCGCGGAGATGATCGCCGCTTGGAATCGTTACGCGGCCGCCAACCAGGTGGTATTGCCGGCGAGCGATGCTGGCTACGGCAAGGAAGACCCTTGGTGAACGAGGCGATGCACGCCTAGACCTTTGAATCAAACAGCATCTTCCTGGCCAGCACCCGCTCGGTAATCGCGTCGGACACCGCGCGGATCCGGGCGCTGTGTTTGAGCTCCTCATGCGTGACCAGCCACAGTTCGGAGCGATGTACGTCCATCTCCGGCAGAACCCGAAAAAGGTCCTGATGCATGCTGGCCCAGCGGCAGGAAAGCACCGCAAGCCCGTAGCCTGCCCGGGCCGCCGAAATCTGGGCCATTGGGCTGTTGGTGGTGAACACCGTCCGCCCGAGGCGACGGGGAAGGGGAGAATGTTCGGAGAACGCGATGCTGGTAGTGCCGTCCGGCAATACCAGGCCAATAAAATCGTGACGCTCCAGATCATCGGGACTGTCCACCGGACCCTTGGTATCAAGGTAGGCGCGCGATCCATAGAGCCCGAAAGCGACGTCAATCAGGCGCCGAGTAATCAGGTCCGGTTGCGTCGGCCGGCCAAGGCGCAGCGCAATATCGGCTTCTCGATGCACGAGATCCAGGGCTCGGCTCTCCACTTTAATATTCAGCACAATATCCGGGTACTCACGGTGGAAATCCGCTAGCTCCGGCGCCAGCCAGTCGGTGCCGATACCTTCCGTGGCGGTGATGGTCACCTCGCCAGAAAGGCCCCGTGACTCCACATCCACGGCGCGCTCGATGGCATTCATCTCGCGATCCATTCGCTCAGCGCTTTCTAAGATAGCGTTGCCGGCGTCGGTCAGCTCTAGCCGCCGGCCGCCTCGCACAAACAGTGTGGCGTCCAGTCGCTGCTCCAGCGCCTGCAGTCTTCGCCCGAGGGTAGGTTGGGACATACCCACCTGTTCAGCCGCGGCCGACAGATTGCCGTGCCGGGCGATGGCCAGGAAGAGCGCGATATCGGTCCAGCTGTTGATGGCATCTTTTTTATTCATTATTGAATGATAAATATAAAATTATGGCATTGCTATGCTTTATCGAATATCTAAACTAAGCCTATCCATTCGATGAGGACTTGAGAGATGACTTTGAAACTACAAACCATCGCCGCTGCTTTTGCCATGCTCACCGCCGTCAACGCGGCGCAGGGTGAAGGGCTGGGAGCCCATCCGCCCATGTTTCTGGTGCAGGCTGAATACGCGCTGGAGGCGGGCGACACGACCCGCGCGATCGAACTGCTGAACAAACGCTACAAGCGGCTGCGCAATCCCGCCTACCGCGTGCGAGGGTTGGCCGTACTCTGTAGCGCCCACCTTCAGGATCAGGACTTCGAGCGGGCGTTCCGCCCCTGCGAAAGCGCGACCGAAATGAAGCAAGCTGGTTGGAGTGATTTCAACAATCAGGGCGTGCTCGAGCTGCACCTCGGCCGCTTCGATGAGGCGCTGGCTTCGTTTGAGCGGGCTCGGCAGCTGAATCCCGACTCCGAGTCGGTGCTGAACAATCTGGCGCGGACCCGCGCGATCCGGGACAGCGCGCTGGTGTCTTCATCTCAATAGCCGTTCACGGCCCCATCCAAAGGAGAGCCGCCCCCGGGCGGCTCTTTGCTTTTCGGCCCCGGGAACCGGTTCCGATGGTGGTCGGAACCTCACAACATTTTTCGTCGACGCGAAACCGCGCAAAACTTGCTGAGGAGAAATTCCTTCCGCACCGTTAGTTAAGCAGCCAAGAGGCTCAACTGACGACATGTAACGGGAGGTACCAATGTCATCTTGTCCTGTCCAACACCATGGAATGACCAAAGCCAAAGGCTGCAGCCACGCACGCCTAGGCAACTTCGGCAAGCTGTTTCCCAAGCTCACGCCGCTGAGTTTGAGCGAAGAGCAGGCCTCGCTGCTCGGCGGGCTCAACTCGCCGATGCACGACGTCGGCAATCAGTCGCCTGACAGCAAGCTGCCAGCGGGTTACACCTTTTTTGCGCAGTTTGTCGATCACGACATCACGCTGGATACCACCTCAGACCTGCACGGCGCGCCGCTTTCCACCGGCGCAATCAACAAGCTGCCCAATCTGCGAACGCCGACGCTGGACCTGGATTGTGTGTATGGCTTCGGGCCCGAGGCGAGTCCGCATCTGTATGCCGGCGCCACGGCACCCGGCAGGCTGCTCGAAGGCAGCGCAGGAAATCCGGACGACGTTCCGCGCAACGAGTCCGGTACCGCGCTTATCGGGGATCCGCGCAACGACGAAAACCTGTTTGTATCGCAGATGCAGCTGCTGTTCATTCGGTTTCACAACCGGATTTATGACTCGCTGGTAGCGAGCGTCCCGCTGGGAGAGCGTTTCGAAGAGGCCCAGAAAATAGCTCGGTACCACTACCAGTATCTTGTGGTGCACGACTTCCTGCGCCGGATCTGCGACCCGAAGATCTTCGACTTTGCGCTGAAGAAGGTCGCTGACCATCACTACCCGCTGGTCTACGCGGCGGACAAACACGGCGACCTGCCAATGCCGGTGGAGTTCAGCGTGGCGGCGTACCGCTTTGGCCACACCACGGTTCGCTCAACCTACGCCGCCAACAGCCAGTTTCCCGACGTGGATCTGTTTGACGAACGCTTCGGTACCACCGGGTTTTCGTCGCTGCCGCCGGAGCTGACGGTGGATTGGCGATTCCTGCTGCCCGTGGACAAATGTTTGTCGCCAGTGCTGGCCAAGCGGTTTGACATTCTATTCCCCGAGGAGCTTATCGCCATGCCTGACCCGATTGTCGGTCGTGGGGCCAGCAGCAACGAGCGGTCGTTGGCCTTCCGCAATCTGCTGCGGGGCAACGCGCTGGCGCTTCCCTGCGGTCAGGCCGTGGCGGGTACGCTGAAGGACGCCGGCTATCCGATCAGCGTGAACTTCACCCCGCTGAAGCTGGCTGAGGTCATCCCGGCGGATCCTGCGACCCAGCCGCTGGTCGACGAGACCCCGCTGTTTTTCTACCTGATGCGCGAAGCCGGCACGCTCGGCAAAGGCGAGCGGCTCGGCCCGACCGGTTCGGCAATTCTGCTGGAAGTGTTTCTTGGCGGGCTGCTGCATTGCGAGGACAGCGTTCTCAAAGACCCGGACTGGAAGCCCGACCCGTGTATCGCCGGGCCTGGCAAAACGTTCGAGCTCGCAGACGTCGTGCGTTACGTGGGGGCCTAGCTTTGTGAGGTTTGCGGACCGTTGTCGCGGAGACCGGGAGGGTTTCTGTCGGCAGCGGGCCGCCTACACTCCCCGGGTCTGCCATGTTTTTTGACCCCCCAGGTTGTCTGGCAGTCCCGGGGTTCTTTTTTGACCGCTTGGACGACTAACCCTCCAGCTTGGCGAGCGAACTCATCAAGAGCTCATAGTCGTCCGTTTCCTTAAGGTATGGCTGAGCCGCCTCCATCAGGGCTTTGCCTTCGGCGATCTTGCCCTCGAGAACGCGACATCGACCCAGATGAAAACGGCTTTGATTGCTGGACACCGAATCTTCACCGCGCAGCTCGAGCCGCAGGGCCATGGTGGCGGCGATACGCTCACAGCCTTCAACCCTTTTGCCGTTGGCGAGCAGGATCTTACCCAGCTCATGGCTGGCGCCCGCCGTGTGTAGATGGTTGTCCGGCAGCGTTGAGCTGAGCACGCGCACCGTTTCCCGCCAGTAGGATTCGGCCCGATCCAGCTGGCCCAGGTCTCGGGCAACCCGTCCGAGATAGCCCAAGGTCCATGCCATCTTGGGATGATCACCGCGATAGATCTCTCGTTCGCGGTCCCGGACCTGACGCAACAGGCGCTCTGATTCGGTGAGGTTGCCCAAGCCGATTTCCAGCACCGCCAGGTTGCGCAACGTGGTCAGAGTTCGAGGGTGGGTTGGACCGAGTCCCGCTTCCTGAATGGCGGCCGCTTCCCGGTATAGCTCGCCGGCCTCGGCACGACGAGCCTGCTTGTGCAGCACCACACCGTAGTCCGCTTTGGATAGCGCCAGCGCGAGGTCGTCAGCCGGCAACAGCTGGCTCCTAAGCTCAAGCGCCTGGCGGTGAAACTCGCCGGATTTGGCGTTGTCGCGGAGCTCGGAATAGGTCACGCCCAGCGAAGAGTAGATTTTTGCCAGCGCCAGCGGATCAAATCCTGCAATGTCGCGGGCGATGGTGTGCGCTCGCCCGAGGTTGTCTAACGCGGCGGTGAAATCGCCGGCGCCGCGCTGGGAATTCCCCAGCTGACGCAGCGTGGCGGCGACGCTCGCCGCGGGCGCCCCGGCCTGATCTTTTAAGGCCAGGCTGCGCTGAAAATGATCGATCGCGGCGGGATACTCTGCCAGCGAGTGGTAGATACCGCCGAGATTGTCGAGCATCTCCGCCTTGAGAACCGGCTGATCGGCGAGCCGGCCCTCTAGCACCACGCTCCCCTGGTCGACCATCTCTTTGATGGTGAGCTCCTGTCCCAGGCTGACCTCCGGGGAAGCGTTGCTGAACAGTTCCTGCAGAAAACCCGAGATTTCTTGCGCTTTGGCGGTCTCAAGGCGAGCTGCATCGCGCTGCTCGGCAATCCGCTTGGACTGCCACGTTACCGTTCCGGCATAAGCCATCAGCAGTCCTGCAAAAAGCACCGCCACGGATACGCCGAGACGATGGCGGGCGACAAATTTCTGCAGACGGTGCCAGTGCTGGTCACTGCTGGCGATGAGCGGCAGCCCCAGCCGGTAGCTCCGCAGGTCCTGCGTCAGCTCTTCAACCGTCACGTAGCGGTCGGACGGACGCTTTTCGAGACACTTGAGAATGATGGCGTCCAGATCACGGTCGAGACGCAGGCCCGACCCTCGAGTGGCCGTGCGGCTGGGCGTTGGCGGCACCTGCTCAACGATACGACGCTGAAAGGTCAGTGGCGAAGCGCCCTCCCGGCGGAACGGGCGCTGTCCAGTAGTCAGTTCAAACAGGAGAAGCCCCAGCTGGTAGACGTCGGACGGCCGTCCCAGCACCTCTCCTTCTATCTGTTCAGGACTGGCGTATTCCGGCGTCAGCAGACGCGCTTCGGTGACCGTTGCCGCATCAGGGCCGTCATCCAGCAGCTTGGCGATGCCAAAATCCACGAGCTTGACCTGGCCCTCGCCGTCCACCAGCACGTTGGATGGCTTGATGTCGCGATGAATGATGTCCCGCCGGTGGGCCGCCGCCACGGCGCCAGCGACGTCGGCCACCAGCGCGAGCCGCTGAGGCAAGTCGAGGCCTTGCTGTTCGCAGTACCGATCGATGGGTTCACCCGCAACATACTCCATGGCGAGCCACGGACGCCCATCCTCGGTAACGCCGCCGTCCAGCAGAGAAGCGATGTGGGGATCGTTCAGATGAGCCAGGATCTGCCGCTCCCGATCAAAGCGGTTCAGCAGATCCTCCCGCCGCATCCCCTGCCACATCATTTTCATTGCGACCTGCTGCTCGTAGAGCCCGTCAGCGCGGCGCGCCAGAAACACCTGCGCCATGCCGCCCTGGCCGATCTCTCGGATCAGCTCGAAGGGGCCGACGCGGCGTCCGCGAACCTGATCATCGGTGGTGTCAGCCAGCGCCTCGAGCAGCTCTTCGCCGATTGCGGCGCCTCGCTCAAGCCAGGGTGACGGGCTGGCAGCGCCGGCCAGCAGGCGGGACAGCCCTTCAGCCAGCTCCGGCTCGCGGGTCGCGAGATCAGCGAGGAAGCGCTCCCGGTCATCCGCCTCGAGCGACAGCGCCTCGTCCAGCAGCGGGTCGAGCTGTTTCCATTTTTCCTGGAGCAACGACATCGATCTGCCGGTCAGGCCGACAGGCATTCGGTCAGCCAGGCTTTGGCCCTCAGCCAGTCGCGCTGAACCGTGCGGACAGAAACCCCGAGCGCTTCAGCGGTCTCTTCGAAGGAGTATCCCGCAAAGGTGTGGCATTCCAGCACCTGGACCAGGCGCGGATCGTGTTGCTCCATGGTGCGGAGCGCCTCGTCCACCTGCAGCCAGAGCTGGCCTGGGTCAGCGCCCGCAATGCGGCTTTCTTCCAGGGGCAGCGGGGCAACACCATCTCCGCGTTTGGCTGCGCCACGGGCTCGGAGGTGGTCAACCAGCAGCTGCCGCATCGCCCGGGCGGCAATCGCATAGAAGTGACCGCGGCTATTGGCGGACAGGTTGGCCTGCGCGGCGATCTTGCAGTAAACCTCGTTTACGAGGCCCGTGGTGTTGAGCGGCGTGTCGTGCATGCGCGCGAGCTGGTTTCGGGCGATATGCTTCAGCTCCCGGTAGACCAGCGGCATCAGGTCTTCCAGCGCCTGGCTGTCGCCGGCGGTGACCCGGGCGAGGAGGGCGGTAATGTCTGCCTTGGCGGCGCTCATGCTCTGATGGTAGCAAGCTGCGGCGAAACTGACAGGGCGTGGGGAGCCCGCTGAGGAATTTCCGGCACTGGGACGTTTTCCCTTTATGTGGGAGGATTTTTGTTCCGGCGCTTAGCTTTAAGGCGCGGCGCCGAAGTACCGGGGAGGAACGTTTATGTTTGTTGTTACCAATCGTCAGGTCAGCAACCGCAAGGCGCTGGGCCAGTTCGGCAAAAAGCCCAACGCCGAGGGGCCGAACGAGATTCGTCTATTCGACGTCTCCAAAGAGGGGCGGCGCTGGGAAGTGAAGGCGCTAAACGATCGGCTGACCAAAACGCAGCTGCGTGCGCTCGTGAAGAAATATCACCTGCCGATCGATCCCGAGGCAGACCGGCCATGGTACGCCAGCCTCAAGGTAGCCTGTGAGGTTGCCGAGCAGGCACGCGCCGAGAAAAAGAACATTCTGATTTTTGTTCACGGCTTCAATAATGACGTGAAAGACGTGATGACCGCTGCCAAGGCTATTGCCGACCTGTACAACCTCATCGTGCTGCCCTTCACCTGGCCAGCCAACGGCGGCGGGGCTGTGTCAGGAACGCTCAGCTATCGGGAAGACAAGCGCGACGCCCGCGCTTCAAGCGGTGCGCTCGATCGGCTGTTTATGAAGGCCATGGAATACCTGAAAATGATCACCGACGCGCAGCGCGATCGGCTGCTGCGCGAGGCCACCAAAAAACACCCGGACAACCGGGAGCAGGCCGACCAGCTCTACGCCAGGCTGTTGGACGCTGAGTGCCCGTTCACGGTGAACCTGCTCGCCCACAGCATGGGCAACTACCTATACAAGAATCTGCTGAAGTCCACCGCGACGGAAGCCACCCGGCCGTTGTTCGACAACGTGATCATGGCGGCGCCGGACGTGAACAATCTCGACCACGGCTGGTGGCTCGACCGCATCCAGTGTCGGCGGCGCGTCTACGTCTGCATCAACGAAAACGACTACGCGCTGAACGCATCGCGCATGAAAGCCGGTGAAGAGCAGCTGGCGCGTCTCGGTCACGTCACCTATAACCTGACCGCGCGCCGGGCCACCTATGTGGACTTCACCAATGCCGCCGAAGTCGGCAACGCGCATACCTACTTCAAAGATGACCCAACCAAAGACAATCCGGACGTGCGGACATTTTTTGATCAGGCCTTCAACGGGCGTTTCGCTGAGAATGAGCTTGAGTACGATTCGATCAAAAACGTCTACCGCGTTCCCTAGCGTCCTGTCACGATGTTCAAAGCCGTCACATCTCAAGAGGGCGCCAGCACCGCGGTGGTGGTGGTCCACGGGGTCGGCAATCCGGAACCTGGCGCAACGCTTGATCGACTGACCGCCTCGCTGGCCAATACCTGCGAAGCCTTTCGGCTCGACGGGCCGCGCCAGACCTGGCAGGCCGCCGATCAGCGGCGGTCGGAAAACGACCTCTATTCTTTTTCTCCGGTGCCCTGGCAGATGGCCGAGCACGATGGTGAAAAGGTGATCATGGCGGAGGTGTACTGGGGTTCAGAGAGCGCTATACCCCACAGCGTGCTCGGGCTGCTGCAGGGGCTGTTCCAGCTGATTTTTGGCATGTCCGGGCTGATTGAGGCCAGGCCGGAGGGTATCGGTCGCTATGAGTGGTTCGTCGCCTGGATCGGCATGATTGGCAGTCGGCTTCTGCGGGGTCCGGTCTTTGCGATCAACACGGCGCTGATGTTTGCGCTGCTCGGCATTGTGCTTCAGCAGGGAGTGAGCCACTCGGAGAGCGAGCTTGTGATATCGCTCAACGAGGCGACGCCTCGTGAGGTGCAGCTCGGCGTGGTGGGTGCCAGCATCGCCTGCGCGGTGCTCGGCGTTTTCCTCGGCTGGCGCTGGGTCAAAACCCAGGCCACGAGAGTGGTCGCGCCGCAGGGGACCACCGGCGTCTACGCGCTGTCGCTGCTGGCCGTGGCGGGCATCTGGCCGGCCGCCGCGGCGCTGCAAGGCGCGCACGACCTGGAGGCTTTTGCCACGATTCCCTTTACGCTGCTCTGGCATACGTTCGGCTTTGTTGCCCTGGCGGTGCTGCTGGTCCTCAACCTCTATCTCCTGTCCCGCCTTGTGAGGCCGGCCTTCAGTGACGCGGAGCGTCATTCGCTCAGCGCCAGGGCGATGGCCTTGGCGATTCAGTTTGTGCTGTGGAGTACGATCGTGCCGTCGATCTGGCTGCTGACGCTGTCACTGGTTACCAGCGACAGCGCGAGTTTTGCCTTTTGGCTCGCTCGCTTTCATGAGGTGGTGGCGTCTGACGGTCTGCAGTGGTTCTATCTGCCGCTCCCGCTGCTGGCGCTGGTTTGGGTTTTGCTGTGGCGCTGGAAGCAGCGCGCCGGCAACCCTCCCCGCCTGATTGTCCATGCGCTGATTCGCGACGCGCTGCTGGTGTCGGTTGTGTTTACCGTCATTGCGAGCGTGGTGGTCTCCGTCATGAATCTAGAGCAGGCGGTGGTGCTGCCGG
This sequence comes from Pseudomonadota bacterium, assembly GCA_039033415.1. Lineage (NCBI taxonomy): Bacteria > Pseudomonadati > Pseudomonadota > Pseudomonadota bacterium. The sequence continues at coordinate 45,234 of JBCCCR010000001.1, forward strand.
AGATTGTGCAGCGGCTCCGTCGCCTGGAGGTGGCGCTGCTTCCGGTGATCCCGCTGCTGGTGGCCTCTTCGGTTTTTGTCGGCGGCGTTGTGCTCGCGCTGGATATCGGCAATGACGTCGTCAACTATGTGCGGCTCGCCATGCCGCTTAAGTCTCGCTTGAAGCCGAGCGAAGATGAACGGGAGCGACTGCGCCCGATTCGCAACAAGTTCAACGAGGTGATGCGCCTGCTGAACCGGCACCATCCGCTCGAACGGGTCATTGTGGTGTCCCACAGCCAGGGCACGGTGCTGGCCATCGATGAGCTGGCTCGAAGTAACTTTGGTCAGCCGCCCGAGTGGCTAGAGCAGCTCGACGTCACGCTGATTACCATGGGGTCACCATTCAGCCACCTTTATCAGCACTTCTTTCCGCTGTCGTATCCGGCGCTAGACCAGCCCGTTTGGCGACGTCTCGGCCAGCGCCTCAACCGGTGGATCAACATCTATCGCAACGACGATTTTGTCGGAACCTGGATCGACGCCGGTTCACAGCCGCCCTTTGAGTTCGAGCAACACGCGATGGGCACCGGCGGGCACCTGACTTATCTGGTCGACGGGCGTGTCGTGGCGATCGTCGCGGACGCGCTGGAACGCGGCGGGCATCGCGTCGATCATCGCCCAAGCTGATCGGGGAATTTGCATGGCAACCATTCACGATAATCCGCCGGCTGCTGTACGCCGCGACCTGGACGCCCTAAGCCAGGCGCTGGACGTCCAGATCCCCGCGCCGACGCCATCCAACCTGTTGATCTGCACCTGGAACATTCGCTCGTTTGCGTCTCTGACCCGCCGCTGGACTGCCACTGGCAGCGACAGCCCAAAGCGCGACCTGCGCGGCCTCCGGGCCATCATCGAAATCATCCGGCGCTTTGACGTGATTGCGGTTCAGGAGCTGAAGGGTGATCTTCGCGCGCTGCGCGACACGCTCAGTTTTCTTGGACCCGACTGGGGCTTTCTGATGACGGACGTGACCGCCGGCGCCAAAGGCAACAATGAGCGGCTGGCCTTTCTGTTCAATCGAGCTCGGGTCCGACCGTCAGGCCTGGCCGCTGAGCTGGTGGTGCCGCCCGAGCGCCTGGAGCGCCTGGACGAAGGAGCGCTGCGAACCCAGTTCTGCCGCACGCCTTACGCGGTGAGTTTTGTCAGGGGCGAAACTACGTTCATCCTGGTCACGCTGCACATTCTGTTCGGGGACAGCGCCTCAGACCGCATTCCTGAGCTCAATGAAATCGCCGACATCTTTGGTGACTGGGCCCGGCGTAGCAATCGCTGGCACCACAACCTGCTATGCCTGGGCGACTTCAATATCGACCGGGTTGGGAGCCCGCTCTTCGACGCCTTCACCCGCACCGGTTTGACCATCCCGGCGCAGCTTGTGGATCTGCCGCGGACGGTGTTCGACGACCCAGGCGACTCCAGCGACGATAACTTCTACGATCAGATCGCCTGGTTTACCGCCGGATCGGGTGCGTTGCTGGACATGACGCTCAGCGATGCCGGCAACTTCGACTTTCAGCCGTTTGTTTATACCGACCAAAGTCTGTCGCGGGCCTCGATGTCGTTTCGCGTATCCGACCATCTCCCGCTGTGGGTGGAGTTTGCCTTGCCCTCATAAGCCCTAGGCCGGGCGGAAAAATTCCTGAGGTGAGAAATCGGTCAACAAATACCCGTCGCGCATTCTTACAATAGCGCGATGAAAGGGATTTTATTTTCGCTGCTGCTGTGCAGCGCTGGCGCAACGGCACAGATGGTGTTCGAGGAGCAGGACGGCCTCCTGGTGATCGAGCTGGAAAGTGCTGCGCCGCTGCCGAACAACTGGGTGCTTGGGCCAGCGGAAAACCCGACATCCCCCAACATCAGCGACCCCGGTGACGCGACCGGCCAGGGGTTTATCGTCTGGGAGGATCGCCAGTATCTGAACGCGCCGGGCAACGGCGAAATCGTCTTTTTTGTGATGATCAACAATCCGGGCACCTATCGCTTTGAGTGGCGCAATCAGGTGGGTCGCGGCACCAACACGACAGAACACAACGACACCTGGCTGAAAATCGACGCGGACAGCTACTTTGGCCAGCGCGGCAGCAGCGTGGTTTGCCCCAAGGGCAGGAATCCCTCCGAGAACGATTGTGTTGGCGGCCAGCCTGAGGGCTCAGGCTCGGACGGCTGGTTTAAGGTTTACTCCAGCGGTGCCAACGACTGGCGTTTCAGCACGCGCACAAGCGACAACGACGCTCACGATATCTTCGCCCGCTTCGACTCAGCCGGGGTTTACACAATCCGCCTCTCGGCCCGCTCGTCGAGCCACGTCATTGATCGGCTGATCATGCACAGCGACACGTTCAGCGGTAATCCGCGCAGCCTCGATCTGCCGGAGTCGGTACAGATCGATCTAGACACGGTGTTCTCGGACGGATTTGAGTAAGCGCTGAGATAAACCCCCGCCGCTTACGTCCCTTTTGCTGTAACCGTCACATTCAGCGAGAGGGCACCAACGTGAGAGCCGTTGTCATCTTGATCATAGGGTTTTGGTCCGGCGTGAGCGGCGCTGAGATCCTGCTGTGTACCGGCGGCGATATTCCAGGCGGAGCTAAGCTCGCCGGCTATCAGGGCTGCACCACCGTTTCGCATTACCAGGAAGGTGTCGATCGGGGCGCCACCGTCAATGGCAGCGGCGCCCAGCAGGGCAATCCGGAATTTGCCGATATCAGCCTCACGCGCACGTTCGACATCTCCAGCAACGCGCTGCGGGCGGCCGCCATTAACGGCACTCCGAGAGACTGGTCACTGCGGTTTGTCTCCACCGGCTGCGGCAGCCAGGCGCTGGAGTACCAGCGGATCGATCTGACCAATGCCGCGGTGACCGCCTACTCGGCCGGTGCCACCGACACGACCCTGCCGACGGAAACCATCAGCCTCAGCTTTACCGCGGTTCGCTACATTCAGACCGTCTATGATCAGGCCTGCCAGGTGGCTGACACGTTCAGCTTCGGCTGGGATCGGGTGGGACTCTCGGTGATTCCCTGACCCGGGTGCCCACACGTTGTTCCACCGCTGCTTTGATTTTTTTGGCGGCCGCCGCGCCGGCCACCGCCAACACGTCCGAGCTCAGAACCCGCGAGCTGACCACCATCAACGAACCGCAGCTTGAGTTCAGCGCTGATCGTCTGAGTGACCCGCTCTGGACTGAACCGGTGATGCTGCGGGACGGCACCGTGGTTACGCCGCTATGGGTCAGGCAGCGCTGCTTTGGCGTCGCCCGAAACGCCCAGGAGCGGCTCACGCTCTATGCAGCGTCAGGTCGATGTGAACGATCGACAACGCTCGCTGCGAGCCGCTTACCGCCAACCTCAGCGTGGCGGCTGACCGTGCCGGTCCGCGGAACGGCTGCCTGCATCTGTCCAAACGATCCCACCAATCTGCCCCCGATGGTTGCCGTGGACGCCGGTGATGGTCAGCAGGTGGCTGCCGGGAGCACCATTCAGGATCTTGAGTTCAGCGCTCTCGACCTGGAGCAGCTCTCGCTGCAGCCGACGTTCAGCTTTCGCCTGGACGATGGTGCCGTGAGTGCGGGCCTGCCCGCCCAGCTCGGTCAGACCTGCGTGAGCGGCAGCGGCACGCTGGCGTGCACTGTCTCGGGTCAGGTTCAAACCGTCCCGGGTGTTCTTACCCTCACCCTGACGGTGTCCGACGGCTTTCTCAACGATTCGGCTGACGCGACGATCACGGTCGTAGCGCCGACCGACCCACTATTCGCCGACAGTTTTGAGGCCCCTTAACCCGGGCGGCCTGCCCGAAGGCCCGTAGTCAGATCAACTACGCTTGCGGTGGTGGTTAGTCGAGCGTTAGTTTTTGGCGCCGAAGTCCGCTGCCATGATTCGGTCATCTGGGTGTCCGCCGCGTGCCCGGAGGGCGTGTTGTCATCAAGCGTCCTATGAAATCACTGACGACCATGCGGAAACAGACGGCAACGACGCTCAAGCTGCTGGCGGTAGCGTTTCTCACCCTGATGATGCTCATTCCGCTGGCGATGGTTCGCGGGCTGGTGGACGAGCGCCAGGGCCGGCGGGCTGAGGCGCTTGAGGAGATCGCGCGGCGTTGGGGTGGTGAGCAAACCATCTCTGGCCCGATGATTGTTGTGACCGAGCGGCAGTCCCGACGCACCGCCTCTGGCGAGACGCAGCTTGTCTACAGCCGGATTGTGGAGCTGCCTGCCGAACTCACCGTCGAGGTCGAGACCCGATCCGAGGTTCGTTATCTGGGAATCTACGAGATGCCTGTCTATACGGCGACGGTCACCATGACCGGCTTGATCGGCGGGGAAAGCTGGCCGACCCGGGGCGAGCTCACCGGCGCGCACCTTTTGGTGCCGATCTCCGATACCCGCGCCATTCGCGCCGTCAGCGCGCTGACGGTCGGCTCCGAGAGCTACAAGCTGCGGTCGGGCGGTTCGGTGTACAGCACCATCCAGGGGGTTGCGGCGCCGCTGCCGCTCGATCGTTTGGGGCGGCGCGAACCGTTTCGGCTCGAGCTGACGCTCGCCGGCAGCGAGGCCCTGTACTTCCTGCCGATCGGCGAGGCAACGTCAGTCTCGATGCAAAGTGACTGGGCCAGCCCCGGCTTTGAGGGCCAGTACGTCCCGCTGGAAAGGGCGATTTCGGAAGCGGGCTTCAGCGCGCGCTGGCAGGTGGCCGAGCTGAATCGAAGCTACGGTCAAAGCTGGCGCGGCGATCCACCCTACGAGCTTCTCGGGTCTCGTTTCGGAACCCGCTTTGTGCTTCCCGGAAACAGCTATCAGCGCAGCGAACGCGCCATCAAATACGGCGTCCTGTTTATCGGCCTGACGTTTCTGGGGTTCTTTGTCTTCGAGATCCTCACCAAGGTACGTCTACACCCGGTGCAATATCTGTTTGTTGGCCTCGCGCTGGCGACGTTCTATCTGCTGCTGCTGGCCCTGTCGGAACATATCCGGTTTGGCTGGGCCTACCTGGCGGCGGCGGCCGCGCTGGTACTGATGATCGGCGCCTACTGCGGTGCGGTGCTCGCCAGCCGGGGCCGGGGCCTAGCGGCAGGTACGTTGCTGGCAACCGTGTACGCGGTGCTGTATTGGCTGGTGATCGACGAGCGCTATTCGCTGCTGATCGGTTCGGCGACCATCCTGCTGCTGCTCGGGGTGGTAATGTATGCCACTCGCAACGTCGACTGGTACGGCGCGGAGTCGGAGTTGGGTAAACCCAGTGCTACGCCCGCATAGGGCCCCAGAAACCCAGGGCCTGACGAGCCTCAGGCGCTCAGTTAAGCGCCACCGATTCGCGAGCGGAGGTCGCCGGTGTAAAGGGCAGTCTCGCCCAGGACGGGGTCGCAGCGGGCGCGACAACCTCGGTCGCAAACTGGCCGAGTTCAAAAGCCATCGATTCCAGCGCCATTCGAATTCTCGGCAGCATGCCTACTTTCAGAGTCGTGAGCACGTAGCACGCAGAGCCTGAGTCGCTGCTGCTGACGGTGTCGGAGTCAACGTCGGCAATCTCCAGCGCGCCAAGCGCAATCGACAGCTGTCGCTGATGCGAAGGCCCAATCCAGCTCGCGCACGCGGTGGCAAATAGGTCGAGGGTAAATCCATGAGGCTGCTGGGCGGCATCTGAACCCTCCGCCGGCGCGCACATCACGCTACCCGAAATACGGATCACCAGGCCTAGCTGGCAAGGCTGCGCGTTGGGCTCCAGTAGCGCTGGTTGAACCCGGGGGTGGGGGTCGAGCTGGAGCTCGGCGATCTGAAAACAATATTCCACGCCGAACTCGCCGCTGGTGCTGAGTAGCGGCAGCGTGTCCTGCCGGCTGAGCAGCTTGTCACCATGCTGAGCGAGGTCTGGATGAACCTGAATCTCGCGCTGCAACAGCTCCGGGTGCCGGCGAAACAGGGGCGTGGCGTGATTGAACAGCTCGGGTCGCAGGAGCATCAGCATTTGGCTGATGTCGTTCAGATCCCGGAGTGGATTAGTTAGCTTGGCTGATGCGTCCGATGCGTCGTGATTGATGGCTACTGCCATGGGTGCCTCCTCCCAATGTGGTTTACAAGCTGCGCCGAATACCCCAACCCAACGCAGTCGATGCCAGCATGCTGGCGTAAGGAGGAAACGACTCCCCGTCGAAATCCCCTCACCTGGCCGTAAGTCCGGCCTCAAATCTGCCGTCAGTTTCCCGCAAATTCTTGTCGGAGAATGTCGCCAGACACTGATAGGCTTGTAGGAAAATAGCTGGAGTCACGCCCATGGGACCCTATCCAATCCGCCTGCTTGTCACGCTTTTATGCGTCAGCTTTTGCAGTATTGCTGCGGCGCAGTCCAAACGGACCGAAAACACCTTTAAGCTGGACGAGCCCGATTTTCGGCCTCCGGCGAGCCTCGAAGACGTCTCCTGGCTGGCCGGCGCGTGGGCCGGCGAGGCCTTCGGCGATCGCTTTGAAGAGGTATGGAATCCGCCCAGCGGCGATTCCATGGTGGGCTTCTTTAAACTGTTGAAAGGTGATGACGTGGCGTTCTATGAGCTGCTGCTGCTCGTCGAGGAAGAGGGCAGCCTGGTGATGAAGGTCAAACACTTTCACAAGGACTTCAGCGCCTGGGAGGAAAAGGACGACTACCTCAGTTTCCGACTGGTGGGTATCGAGCCCGATGCGGTGCACTTCTCGGGCCTGAGCTTTTACCGCCGCAGCGACGACTATGCGGAGGGGTTCATTGCCATGCGCAGCAACGACGAGGTGCGGGAAGAAAAGATGACTTTCCATCGTCAGCGCTAAGAGGGCTCGACAACGACGCCAATCGGCCCGGGGTTTTCACCAAAACGTTACCGGCTGCCGTTACACTACGCGCCCCAACACACTTTGCGGAGATGACCGTGAACAAGCTCGCCATGATTGCCTGTCTGACGATGGTCCAGGCGTTGACCCTGCCGGTTCTGCAAGCGCAGAGCGACGATAGCTTGAGCGCTCGGCTGAGCGCTGCCATGAAAGCCGAGATTCGGTCCGAGGCCGAAGTGGCTCGCGACGCCAACCGGAAACCTCAAGAGACGCTGGCGTTTATGGGCATCACGTCCGACATGAAGGTATTGGAGTTGATTCCCAGCCGGGGTTGGTACACCAAGCTGCTGGCGCCGGCCATCGATGATTTTCATGTGGCAATCGGTGCGACCTGGGTCGAAGAAAATCTGATCAGCGAGTCTGGCTTCGATCATATCAACATCGTTGAAACCGAAAACATGACGCTCTCCCGAGGCGGAGAGTTTCGACTGAACTCCGTCTCCGAATTCTCGTTCGGCGAAGGTGGCTTCGACGCCGTGCTGACGTTTCGCAACATGCACAACTTCGATGAGGCGGGGCGGCGAGCTATCAACAAGGCTGCCTTTGAGGCGCTGTCGTCAGGCGGTATCTACGGCGTCGTGGATCACACGCGACGCCACATGGAGCCGATCTCCCAAGAAAACCGACGCCGGGCTGACCCAGTGGAGATCATCAAAGAAGCGCAGGACGCAGGTTTCATGCTGCACAGCTACACCAATCTGCACTACAAGCCGGCGGATGATCTAACGCTTGAAGTGGGCAACGACAAAGTGACGGGCCAGACCGACCGTTTCACGCTCGTATTTCGCAAGCCCTGAGCTTAAACCGCGGCGTGCCGGGTCCTCCCTCCGGCGCGCCGTTTTGTCAGCGAGTCCGGCTAGTGTCCGGCTGCGTGCCGCAGCTTGCGCTGCTGGGCCATGCGGTAAAACCGCCGCGCGTCGGCAAACCACCCGGGATGGCTTAAGTTGTCGCCGTAGCGTGACATCCACAGCCGGCAAACCTGTGCCGCCAGGCGGTTTACCGTGACGTAGCGGTCGCGGGATTCCTGGTCGAGCGCCTCCCGGTAACTGACCCTGTCGAAGAGCTGCTCATGGAGTGCCCGCAGGTTGGGCTGCCCCTCACTTTCGCTTTGCTTGCTCAGGTGGTCGGCCAGCGCAAAAAACTTATCCACCTCTCCCTGGAGCTCCAGCTCCAGCTGGGTCGTCGATCGATCGTGTCGTGCGCAGAACGTCACGTAGGTGAAGTGGCTGACGCCCTCAACCGCCGCTGCGTATTGATTCAGGGTCAGGGGCGCGTGACCGTCAACCAGCGCGGGCTCGAGGTAAAGCGCAAGCTCCAGCCCCCGTTCATCCTGTCGCAGCAGCAGCTGCTCATTGGACTGATCCGGACGGCCGCCCAGGTTTTGTGCAATCTCGGGATCGCTGACGACAAACTGGGAAACGCGGTGGCCGGCTTCCAGGTCATAGCGCCGCTCGATCTGACGCTGTATTCGATCCAGCATCAGTGGGCCGTTTGGCCGCCGTCCAGCGAAATCCCCAGGCTGCTGAGCTGCTGGCGTGCCTGCGCGTTGCCCGTCTGCTGCCAGAGGTCGTAAAGCTTGAGAATCTCCGCCGCGTCAAACTGGGCCCGATTGGCGTGGATCAGGTCGGACAACAGGTTCACAAACGGCACAAATCGTGTCGCCAGTTCGTCGAAAACCGAGATGTCGCGCGGCGCGTTGTCGGCGAGGTACGAATACGCGCTGCCGCCCATGCTGACCAGGTACTCTCGGCCGATGGCTCGCCGTTCCAGCGACTGATGAAAGAGCCCCGCCACAAAAAGCGCCACATCCCCAAGGCGCTGCAGCAGTCGATGGCGCTCCGCTTCACTGTTAGCGTTGGCGGCCTCGCCGTAAATCATTGCCAGGGGTTTCAGGCCACTGCGGCCGCTGTTTGGGTCAAAGAAGGCTTCGGATCGGGCGAAGCGGGTGAGGAGATCGGTGAGGTACCAGAGGGTGGCTTCCTGCGGCTGCTGGCCCTGTCGATTGGCGGCGCGCCCGAGCGCGCGGTGAAAGTAGCCGGGCAACGAGTGTTCTGCGGTGGGTCCATGCATGGGATCAATCTCCTTCGGTCAGCGGTTTGTGTCGTGTTAGCCTCGATCCATAAACAGGTTTGTAGTTGCGAGTGTCCTGCGGCGTGAATTCGTTGCATGATGACGCGTGTCATAAGGGCTGTGGGTAGGCGCAGCCCGCCGCGCCATGGTCATTCCATGGCCAAGGGCTGCAACACCGCCACAGCCCTTGTGAGACGCGCCCTGCGGGTGGCCCGAAATCGGCAACAGCCGCGTTGCATCGCTTGGCAATGGCCCCACCATTGCCGGCGCAATGCGCCTTGCTCTTGCCGATTTCGGGCTCATCATCATTCAACGAGTTCACGCCGCAGGACACTGTCCTTAACGGCGATTCGCCAGAAAAGTGTAGGTCGGAAAAATGCTTAACTTATTCACTAAGACCCGAGATTAGCAGAAAAGCTTGCAACTAAGGTGAAAGACGTTGGTGGGGATCGGCGGCTGCTCCGGCCCCAGCGCTCAGGGCCAACCAAAGCAATGAACGCGTGCCGCCAGCACTGGCGGTCAGTTTTTGCACCCAGTGGCAAATCGGCAGCGAGGCCCAGCTCGAACTGAGCCTTTGGTCTTAGGCACGATGCCAATATTGACCGAGCCCTGAGCAAAGGATTGCCCGGAGCCCCTGTTTGAGCGTAATCTCAGATCGTCTTTCGTTGCTGCCCAGGTAACGCCCCCAAGATGCAATTATTCGACTGGCTTGCGCGGGATATCAGGCCTGAAGCGGTGCCTGAAACCGCCAAGTGCGACTTTACGGCGTTTGAATCGCGAGCTCAGGTCCCCGAGTCGATGCTGGAGAGTCAGTACCTGTGGGAGCAACAGTTCGAGGCGGCACTGGCCAAAAGAAAAGCCCCGGGATGTTCCGTCAGAGGACTTTGCGCGGTTTGCGGAAAAGACGACGCGCTATTTGACTTCACAAGGGCGGAAGAGCCGCCAACGAACTGGCGAGAGACGCTGGCGTGCAGGCCCTGTCGTCTGATCAACCGCTGGCGGTCCTGTATCGCGCTGCTGCGGTCGCATACAACGGGCATGGAAAACCCCAACATTTATCTTACCGAGACCGTAACACCGCTGGCGCAGTGGTTTTCCAGCCACTTTGATCACGTGACAAAAAGTGAGTATTTCGGCGAAGACGTCCCCCGGGGCAGTAAACATCCATTGGGCGGTACAACGGTGGATCATCAGGACGTCACAGATCTCACCTACGAGGACGCGTCTTTCACGCATGTCGTGACGCTGGACGTCTTGGAGCATGTGCCCAGCTATGAAAACGCGCTGCAGCAGTTTTATCGCGTACTCCAGCCTTCGGGGACGCTAGTGATTTCGGTGCCATTTTTGATCAAGTGTGATGAAACCCTGGTCCGGGCAAGAATCAACAGCCAGGGTGAAACGGAGCACCTGTGTGAGCCGGAATATCATGGCGACCCCATGTCGAAGGAAGGGGTGCTCTGTTACTACCATTTCGGCTGGGACATCTTGGATAACCTTCGCTCTATCGGGTTCCGCGAAGCCACGGTGCGCGTTGTTTGGGATCCGGCCAAAGGATTCCTCGGCGTGGGTCAGTCCTTTATCACGGCGGTCCGCTGAGGCCGGGCGTAGGCCGCAGCAAAGCCACCCCCAAAACCTTTAAAATGTCGCGATGAAAGGGAAACAATTCGGGGCCTTGCTGGCCGTTGTCGGTCTGCTGGTGCTAAACCTGTTTTTCTTCGGTGTGTTTACGCTGTTCACCGAAAACCGCGGCGAGTTTCAGCTGTCTCTGCGGGAAATCTGGGCGCACCTGGTGCCCGCTGCGACAGCGGCGGCAGTGCTGCTGGTGGTTCCTGGCGTGGTGCTACGCGACCTCTGGCGAAAACGGTATCTGGCGGTCTTGCTGTTGGCCGGCGTGGCGACCTACGTCCACGGCAATCTGTTGGTCTGGGACACGGGGGTGCTCGACGGCAGCCAGCTCGATTTCAGCAATTCGGCCGCCCTGGTCATCGATGGTGCGCTGTGGGTGATCGGACTGGTGGTCGCGTTTCGTTTTGCCGCTCCGCTGTCGAAGCAGGCGGGTTTCATCGCCGGGTGTTTACTGGTCCTCCAGTCAGCCGGTGTGGCAATTCGGTCGTCAGATGCCGGCGCTCCCGTGCCCGAGCAGGCGTCCGCCACGTTTCCGCCGGAGCTGGCCATGCTCTCGAGCCAGCAGAACGTCCTGCACATTGTGCTCGACGGCTTCCAGGCCGATTTTTTCGGTGAGCTGCTGGAAAGTGAGCCTGAGCTGGCGGCGCGCTTTGAGGGCTTCACCTATTTCAGCAACGCCCTGACGTCCTCGGCGGTAACGTACCTCAGCGTGCCGGCGTTTCTCAGCGGAAAGACCTTCACCAACGAGCAGAAAATTACCGAATATCACGCCGAGACGCTCGGGGGCGAGAACGTGCTGACGGCACTCGATCGTGCAGGGTACGACATCGATATTGCTACGCCCGTGTGGTGGAACGCCGCGACCGACGCAATGGACCACTACTACCGAATACCAACGCCTTATCTGGACTATCCGAATGCGCTGGCCGCCACCGCCTGGTTTCTGCTGGATTTGTCAGTTTTTCGCCAGGCGCCCTTCTTCCTGAAGCCGCCGATCTACGACGATCAGTCGTGGCTGTTGTCCGACGTCTTTTCGTCCGACCCCTCGATGCAGTTTCAGCATTTTTCGCACACGACCTTTCTCCGCGATTTGACGCAGGAGCTGGTGGTGGTCGATCGTCCTGAGCCGGTCTACAAATCGCTTCACCTCATCACGCCCCACGCGCCCCTGGTGGCGCGGCAGGACTGCACCGCGGCTGGCGCGGCGTTGCCCGATCAACGGGAGCATCACCTTTGGCAATCCCGCTGCTTGCTGGAAGATCTGCTGGGGCTGCTCGATCGGTTACAGGAGCTTGCGGTCTTTCAGTCCAGCCTGATTGTTATTCACGCGGATCACGGCAGCAGCGCGAGTTTTGCGATGCGGCGCTCTGACGGCGCGACGGTCGACAGCACAAAATCAGAGCTGGGGCTTTGGGGCGCACCGCTCCCGCTGATGTTGGTCAAACGCGCCGGCGCTAGCGGCCCGCTGGTCGAATCGACCGCCCCCATCATGCTGACCGACCTGCCGGCGACCCTGGCCGCCGAGCTGAATCTTCCTCAATCCTTTCCGGGGTCATCGATGTTTGACCTCGATCCCGAAGCGCCGCGGGAACGCGTGTACTACTACAGCTATGTGCATCGCAATGACGCCGCCGCAAAAGACTTCTTTGATTTTTACGAAAGCTATGTGGTGCGAGGCAACGTGTATGAGGAGTCGTCCTGGAGCCGAGGCCAATCATCCGCAGCTTCCGCCCTTACGGATCGACCGCCGTACCGGTGGGGCGAAGCCATCCGCTTTGGTCAGCTTGGCAACTCAAAACCCTATCAGGTCAAAGGCTGGTCCAGGAGTACCGGTGACCATATTACCTGGACGGAGGGCCCGTCAGCGGAGCTGACTGTGGACCTTCCCGAGCCCGGCCAGCCTGTTATGCTGGTTGTCGACGCGAATCCCTACCTGGCCCCACCGAGGCTGCCATCTCAGAACGTGCGGGTGCTGGTCAACGGAGAGGCGGTCGGCAGTTGGCAGTTCACTGAGGCGGAGTTTCAGGTTTCGCGGATGGCCATCCCGGCCTCGGCAATCGCCCGCCAGGCACCTTCCACGATACGCTTCGAGTTTCCTGACGCCCGGTCTCCCAGCAGTCTGGGTGCCGGCAAAGATCTGCGGCAACTGGGGCTGGCTTTTCGAACGATTTCGTTTAAGGCGGAGGTCGACGCGTCAGCCGACGCAGGCGCTCAGCGGGGAGTGCAGTGAAAGAGGTAGCGGTTGCCTGAACCCAAAGATACGCGTTCTACAATCGTGAAGTGGCGTCCGAGGCTCGCCTCAAACGGTTCCAGATAGTAATCGCTGTACTGATCCTTCTTGTTGAGCAGCAGCCGTTTGACCATCTCGTCGTCACGGCTAACAAACTCGATGACCAGATCCCCGCCCAGGCTGGCAAGCCACGCAACGAACTCCTCCACCGGAATGTTCGCCGTAATCACCATGTGGTGTATCAGCGCGAGCGCTAGCACCAGGTCTGGCTTGCCGCGCTGGGCCAAAGACTTGCGTTCAGCCAGTCCCCAGCCCCAGTTCGGCGACGGATCGGCCAGATTGAACACGATGGGAAGAATGTTGGTGGCGGTCGACTGCTTCAGCGCCCGGTAATGTCTTTCCACCGCCAGATGATCGATATCCGCCGCCACCAGGTACTCGGCATGCTGGGCGGCTACGGCTGAGAACTGACCCGTGTTGGCGCCAAGATCCCAGCATAGCTTGGGTTTGACCGCGGACGAGACCTTGTCGACAAACTCTGCCTTGACGCGCTGATCGTGGTCGTCGTAATTGTGCTGCTGCGTGTAGTCTCCCCACTCGGAGGCGCCGGGTGCCCAGGACAGGTTTCGAATAAGCTTGGCGAGATTACGCACGTTGTTCCGGATGAGCTCCTTGCTGAAGCCGGCTGACTTCAGCTCTTTTCCGACGTTCCGCTGCGCCCCGGCCATCGATCGGGTCAGCTTGGCCTGCAGATAGACGTGGGTGAGGACGCCGGCGCGAAAACGATCGCGGGCACTGAACAACCCGTTGGCCGTTTCGGGGCTGATGCCCTCCAGGCTGCCGCGGAGCAGCGGCTGGAAATCGAGGTTCTTGTGCGCCTGGAGCAAGAGGGGGAAGAGAAACAGCTGGCAAAACTGACGGTAGCCAACCCAGGCTGAGCCCGCAGGCATGGGCTCCAGCGAGCCGGTGTCGATAAAGGTCGGTGCCGCCCCTCGGAACTGAACGTTGTACGGGGTGCCGTCCTTCAGGCTGAAGTTGTCGTTGAGCGCAGCGTCCAGAAGATCCAGCGTGACGAGCGCAGCATCCTGCAGCATGCTGAAGGACCATTCGTACGGGTATGACACAAACGGGATGCGTTGGTGTTCGAGCGCGCCAGCCCAGGCGACGTCGCCGCTGGCAGCTTCTCCCAGCGCCTCTTCGAGGCTGACTTGGGAGGTTTGGACGAGCGTGCCCTTGTCCATGGCTTGCATCAGCCACGGCCGCTCCGCCAGCGAGTGCCAGGAATCCAGCGCTTCAGTACTGATAAGTCGGAATACGCGGCCGTCGCGGTAAGCGATGCGGCCGTCGCGGTCACGGAACGATCCGGGTTCGAGGCTCATGGCCTTGGCGGTAGGTGCGGCTGTAGCTTTTAGTCTTCGCTGGCCGTTTCAGACTCAGAATCTTGTTTGATGCCGAAGAAAGCCAGGATGCGCCACCAGAAGAGCTTACCCGCCACCAGCAAACCGGCAACGCCGCCGAGGATGGCCTGCAGCAGAAGGCTGCCTGAACCGGGATCCAGGTAGGCGAAAGCGGCGGGGCTAAAAACCAGGGCCGCCAGGGCCACAAAAATGAGCAGGGAGACTGAACGCTTCATAGCAAAACTTCGAGGGCGTCTAATCGACCCATGTTACGAACAGATGACAAGATGTCAATTTTATGAATTTGCCGACGAGACCGTCCTGGAAAAGACGAGATAGGTTGCAGTCGCGCTGTCATGCCAATCCCCTTGTTGTTTTGCCGCCAATAGACGCCTGGCGTTTCACCATGCGCTCGAGCGGGGTCTGGCGATATTCTTGCGATCGATCGCTTAACGCCCGATGAACAACGTACTCCGGTGCGTGGGAGAAGCATGACTCTTGCTGTGCTGCAGGCGTTTCACATTATCAATTTCGGTTTCACTGCCTGTGCACATGTCTGACCGTTCGTGACAAATGCTGACCGCTGACGAATTAACGTTCGAGCGGACTGCCGGTTGTGGTGAGGATGAGGTTCGCAATTTTGGAGCCAATCATGACCAGATTTTTATCGATCGCCGCGTCAGGCGCGGCCTTTCTCACCGCTGCGCTTTGGACACCCGACGCCCAGGCGCAGTTTTACGTACGCGGTCACCTGATGGTGACCAATCCGTCGGATGACAGCGGATCGGACGTTATCGAAAACGGGATCGACGCCGGCAGTCTCGACGCAACCTTCGATGCGGGTTTGGGTTTCGGCGGCAGCGTCGGCTGGGTTTTTGCCGAGCGGTTTAGGGCAGAAGCCGACTTCACCTATCTGTCGGCAGACGTCGACCGGGCCACGCTGGGGGAGGGATTCAGTGCGGACGGGGACAACTTTGCGTCCACCGGCCTCGGCGTGAACCTGCTTTACCACTTCACGGATGACATCGCCGGCGAGCAAGGCTTCAGTCCGTACATCGGCCTGGGCGTTGTCTTTCTCAACGAGATCGATATCGATCTGGAAGGGCCCGGCGTGGGTCAGGGTTTTGAAGATCTCGAAGGTGACGACGTGGCACCCCAGCTGATCCTCGGCGTCAACCGAGGCATTGGCGAACGCTGGTCACTGGGGGGCGAGCTGAGATACCTGGCCGGTGGCGGCGTCGACCTGGAAAACGACGCCGTTCAAATCCGCGACATTGACTACGACAGTCTCAACCTGGGACTGACCCTCACCTACTGGTTTGACTGAGCGCTTGCGCCCGCTGGCGCTTCGGGTTGGGGATAGACGACCCTTTGCGCCAGCGCTTTTTTAACCTGAGTCCGGCGGCGCCGGCTTACCGGCACGCGTTCGCCGTCGAACATCTCGCACGACCAACCGTCCGAGGACTGAAGCAGGCGTCGGACGTGTTGGATACCGACCCAGTAGGACCGATGGACCTGCAGTCCGTTGACGTCCTTCAAGGGGCCACGAAGCGCCGCCTGCAGACTGAATCGAATCAACGCTTGACCGCGGCGGGTTACCACTTTCAGATAATGCTCCTCCGCCTTGACCCAGACGATGTCTTCGCCGAGTTCCGCCGGTAGCTCCGGCCAGCGGCGCTCGCCAGCCTGGGTCACGAGCTCTGCGTTCGACGGCTGCGTGGCAGTTGAGCCCTTAAGTTTCGGGATTTTCTGGGCGGCCTCTGGCCATGGCGCAATCCGCCGCAAGAGCAGCCAGCAAAGGACAAACGGCACCACCAGCTGCCGCCACTCTTGCTGCCAATCCTGCAGCAGGTCTCCGGAGCTGACCGACAGACCGAAGACCAATTCGAGCTGCCAGGCGAAGGGGGTATAAATCCAGGTGGCGGCCAGGGCACAGCCCAGGGAGACGGTCCAGCGCATCATGCGGGAGCTTTGCTGCAGGCCACACGCCGTCTCCAGCGCGAGGCAAAGCCCCGCGCCAACGCTGACCTGCGCGATCCAGAAAAAGGCTCGGCCGAGCAGCGACAGCTGCTCTGTATCAGCGGGGCCAAGGGCGGCAAGCGCCACCCCCAGCAGAACGGAGAACGCCAGAATCGCCGGGCCGCTGCCCGGTCGAACAGATTTAGGAGCTGCGCCGCCGAGGGCGCCAACAACCGGAGGCATCGGGAACGCTACTGGAAACCGTCCTGACCCACCTGCTCAGGCTGATGGGCGATTTTCAGGATGCGGCTGGTGTCATAACCCTGCGCAGCAAAAGCCTGCAAATACTGCTGATAGGTGCTTTCCTCCATCTGGGGTTCGCGCGCCATAATCCACCCATAGTCCCGGCTGGGGTGGGCAATCCCTACGTGTTGGTATTGAGCGTCGAGCTTGATCACCAGGTAGTCAAAGGTAAAGGGCCAGAAAAAACGTGTCTTCAGCCGACCGGGTTCCGCCGGGTCGGGGGCCCACGCAACGCCTTCCATGGTCTTGATCCGACCATCAAAATCCTTCCGGTAGAAGTACAGATCGTCGTAGCGCCCGTCGTCACGCTTTTCAAAGACCACGCGCGGCGTGACGTTGCCGCGTTCAAAAAAGTAGGGGATGTTGGCAATGACGTACCACTCGCCGTCGTACTGTTCCATCGACAGCTCGTCGACAACCGTGATTGGGCCGAGTCCTTTGGGTGTGCTCGCACAGCCGCCGAGAAGCAGCAGGGCGACAATCAAAAGCTTGCGCATGGTTCTATCCTCCTCAGCGAGTATCGTGCGCGCTGCGGAATGGACAAAACGTCAACGGCGCGTGCAGCTCCCGGCACGGTCCGCTCGCAAGCGCCTGAAAAATTGCGCTTTAAGGCGCTTTACGGATTGCGGGGACTCGCGCTGTCGCTAGGTACCAGAGCGGCCACGCGATCGCGCTCTTGGGTGATTTGGTCGATTTGCGGGTGTTTGGCATACCGCGTGACCATTTGATTGAGAATTTTCAGCGCTTCTGCGTCCCGGCCGAGTTTGTCGGTGAAAATCCGAGCGGCGAGAAACGCGTGGCCGACGTTGTCCTTATGCCCCGGGAAGTGGCGAACAAAACCCTGCGCGAGCAGCAGCGATCGCCGAGATTCGCCTCGCTCCAGCAGGTGTTTGCACAGCGTCAGGCTGATGTCGGGCTCAGGAAACAGGAAGTTGGGATCGAGCGCCTGCGCCTGGTCCCAAAGCTCGAGAGCCTGCTCAAACTCATCGTCAGCAAGATGTACCTGCATCCGCAGCCGCAGCACCGCCAGCTGGCTGGTGACGTCTTCCAGCTCGCCGCCCAGCGTCAACAGGGCATCCGCCGCCGGTGACCATGGCCCCTGTTCCTGCATGGCTTCCTTCAGGAGCTGGCTGGCACGCTGACGATCACCTTCGTCCAGCAGCTGCTGCGCCGCCAGCACCGTCGGGTCGGCGACAGGCTCAGGCGTTTCCTCACGGATGAGCTCCGGGCCTTCCACCGCCATGCCGAACTCGTCCTGGTATTGATAAATCACATAGCCAAGCAGGTAGAAGATGGACACGATGGCGCAGCGCGTGACCACCTCCGACGCGAGCGTCCCGGCGATGGGAATATAAGACAGCAGCCAGGCGGCCAGTGCGGACACGCCAAGGATCAGACCGCACAGCCATAGCAGCTGCACATAGCGTCCCCCGAGAAAGCGGGTCACCGTCATCCAGGTCAGCGGATTGAGTGCCGCCAGCAGGCTTTGGTCCATCGCCAGCGCCATCGTGGCGACCGGCAAAGCCGCCAGGACGGCCAGCAGCACCGGCACGGCCAACGCCCAACCGCCGGTGTTGTAGGCCATCCCCGCCGGGATGCCGAGAATGATCCACAGCGCAAACTGCTTCCAGGCGATGGTGCTACCCATCTGGTCGAAATAGCCGCTGTGCGGTGAGAGATTACCCCCGGCGGTATGGCTCAAGACGCCGTAAGCGAAGTTATAGGTGGCGATCCACACCAGCAGGCCAAGCAGGATCAACGAGCTGGTCAACCAGCCCAGCACGGAAAGGACACCGATAGCGATGAGGTTTTCGCCCTTGAGGGGATAGGCCAGCACCTCGGGCATATGCTCCCAGAACGGCGTGATGTCGTCATTCATGGGTAAATTGTACCGTCAGGATCACCGCCGGTGGTCCGGAAGAGAAGAACCGGGGAACAGGGTAAACTGCCGCGACGGAGGTTCGATCATGAAACGACGGTTGGCGTTATTGCTGCTGCTGGCGGCGAGTGTGTCCGCGCAGCCCGGCATGAAAAACGGGGAAATGCGGCGAGCCTCGCAGGGGACGCTGGAGGCCTGGCACGAGCCGAGTCAGCAGTGGGTTACTCCCGAGGATTTCTGGCGACGCTACGCGGAAGGTCGGGGTGGGCTCACCTGGGGACAGGGCAGCGAATACCCACCCTATGAGGAGGTCAAAGAAACCGACACGTTTCTGGCGGAGCTCGATAGCGGCACCTGTCTGATGCTGTTCTGGCACACCCGCTGGCGGCGAGCCAACGACGTGAGGCGCTGGGATGATCGCTTCAATGAGGTGGGCGGATGCCCGGATGTGTTCAAGTAGCGCCGAGACTAAGTTCGGTGACTGAGACGCCGTGACCGGTCGACCGCTGCAGGCGTCGCTCAAGCTTACCGGGCTGGTGATGTGGCGCGGCGGGTTGGCTTTTGCGGCCGCGGCGGGCCTGTACTACGGGGCCTGGCAGTACATTAAACTGCTGTCCTGGCCTGGAGCGGTGAAGGTGGCCGCCGCAGCTGCCGTCGCCGGCACCGGGCTGCTGCTGGTCTCGATGATCCTGGAGCGCCGGAGGGATGCCCAGGCAGAAGGAAACTTAACGGATGATTGACGTATTTCGAATCATGGGGTTTCTCCTGATTCTCTCTGGCATGCTGGTCATTGTGACCTGGATGATCGAACCGCTGCGCGCGCTCTGGCCGCTGTTTTTGGCGCTTCCGACGCCGGTGCTGATCGGGGTCACCGTAGCGGTCCTCGGTCTGATGCTGCTTATGGCTTCACTGATCTGGGAGCGAACTCGTGATAAACGAGAGGAAGAGAACATGCTGGAGCAGGACTAGGATCGACGGGAGAAGCAAAAAGCCGTGAGCAAGATGCTGATTGTTACCACCGATTTTGTTGCCGGCCGCGAGATCACCGCGACCCTGGGCGTTGCCCGCGGTAGCACCATCCGCGCTAAACACGTGGGAAAAGATATTCTGGCTGGCCTGCGGACGCTCGTCGGCGGCGAGCTCAAGGAATACAGCGAGATGCTGGTCGAATCGCGGGCCCAGGCGCTGAGCCGGATGGAAGAGCAGGCGCTCAAGCTTGGCGCTGACGCGGTTGTCGGCGTGAGGTTCGTGACCTCTCAGGTCATGGCCGGCGCCGCTGAGCTGCTGGCGTACGGTACCGCCGTCAAGCTAGCCGACGAGGGCGAATCATGAATCGGAAAACCTTACTGAGATTGCTGCTTATCGTGTTGCCCTTCGTTTTTATAGCGGCCGCCGGCGGCGCCGAAAAGCTTTACAAGTGGGTCGACGCCGAGGGTAATCTTCATTTTTCTGATCGGCCGCCGGAGGATTCGTCGCCGGCAGAGGAGATCGAGGTGGATGCGGAGATCAGTCAGGAGCGGCAGCGGGCCGGTCAGCAGCAGCTGATGGAAACGCAGAGCGCCATGGCTCAGCGCCTGATGGAGCAGCGTGCCAGCGCGGAGGAGCAGTCCCGCATGAACGCGGAGCAGGACCGCGAACGATTCAACAATCAGGTCCGCTGTGCTGAAGCGCGAGGAAACCTGGCTGTACTGCAGCGCCAGGGTCCGGCGTTTACGGTCAATGCGCAGGGCGATCGCGAGTACGTCGAGGATGCTGACCGCGATCAGCGGATTGCCCAGTTCCGCCGACAGGTTAATCAGTACTGCCAACAGGACGGATAATGGATCAACCGCTGCACGTTGTGATCCTGGCCGCCGGTCAGGGCAAACGGATGCGCTCACCGCTGCCCAAGGTTTTGCAGCCGGTTGCTCAGCAGCCGCTGCTCGCCCACGTCATCGCAACAGCTCAAGAACTGGGGCCGACCGCGGTGCACATTGTGTATGGGCACGGCGGCGAGCAGGTGCAGGCCGCGTTCGCCGCGCAGCCCGACCTGCGCTGGGCGTTGCAGGCTGAGCAGCTGGGTACGGGGCACGCGGTGCAGATGGCGCTGCCGGATGTTCCCGAGGGCGCCATGGTGCTGGTGTTGCTGGGTGACGCGCCCCTGATGCGCAGCGAATCGTTGCGGCGGGTGCTCAACGACGCAGGCCAGGGTCTGGGCGTCCTGTCAGCGCTGGTCGCCGATCCCGCCGGCTACGGACGAATGGTGCGCGACGCTGACGGTGCCCTGGAGAGCATCGTTGAGCACAAGGACGCAAGTCCGGACCAGCTAGCGATCAATGAGGTCAACAGCGGTGTGATCGCCGCGCCGGCCGGCGCGTTGCAGCGGTGGCTCGGTCAGGTCGGCCGAGACAACTCGCAGGGCGAAGTCTACCTAACCGACTGCGTGGCGATCGCCCGGGCCGAGGGTGCGAGCGTGGCAGCGACGGTGGCTGAGCACGCTGAAGAAATTCTTGGGGCCAACGACCGGTGGCAGCTGGCTGAGCTCGAGCGCCACTATCAGCGCCGCGCTGCCGCCGAGCTGTGTGCGCAGGGTGCCACGGTGCTCGATCCAAGCCGAGTGGACGTGCGAGGCGAGGTCTCGGTCGATGAAGGCGTGGTGATCGACGTTAACACCATTTTTGAGGGCAAAGTGGTCCTCGGCGCCGGCACTCGTATCGGCGCGGGTTGCGTGATCAAAGACAGCACGCTGGGGCCTGGGACCCGCGTCGCCCCCTACAGCGTTTTAGAAAGCGTGGAGTGCGAGGGTGACAGCGACATCGGGCCGTTCGCGAGAATGCGGCCGGGTACGTACCTGTCGCGAGACTGTAAGGTCGGCAATTTTGTCGAGACCAAAAAGGCGCGCTTCGGCCAGGGCAGCAAAGCCAGTCACCTGTCCTACCTGGGTGACGCGCAGATCGGCAGCGACGTGAACATCGGTGCCGGCACCATCACGTGCAACTACGACGGGGTCAACAAACACTTAACGGTGATCGAGGACGGGGTCTTTGTGGGTTCGGACACGCAGCTGGTTGCGCCCGTGACGGTCGGCAAAGGGGCCACGCTCGGCGCCGGCACAACGCTGACCAAAGACGCGCCGGCCGATCAGCTCACCATCACCCGGGTTCGCCAGCAGGTGATTGAAGGCTGGCAGAAGCCGGTCAAAAAATCTTAGTCGTTTCAGGTTCGACCAGTGTGCGCCGTCCCCTATCGGGGGGGTGCCTCATCGGAGTCGAGTCGCTCCGCTCGTTTCCACAGTTCCCATTCACTCGAAACCGCTGCGGAAGAGCAGCTCGGGCCTGACCGGGCCCACCGTGACGGTGACCCAGGCGGGACTGAAATTGCCCTGGCTGTCGGTGGCCCAGTATTTGAACCGATCGACGCCGACATAATCGAAGTCCGGCCAATACAGCACCGTCCCGTTGCCGTTGTCGAACACCAGCCCGTGCAGCGGCTGCAGCAGGCCGTCGATCGATACCGGGTCCGCCTCCGGGTCGGAGTCATTGTTCACCACGTTGATCACCACCGGCGTATCGCCGTCGGTAAACGCCGAATCGTCCGACGCTGTTGGCGGCTGGCTCGCAAGGTCGATCATGCCGGCCTGGAACGCGTCACGCCAGGCGTGGAACGGGTTGCCCAGCAGATCGTCTACGGCGGGGCCAAGTCGCGTCTTGAGGCCTCGTTTGTGCACCTCGCCAGTGGCTCGGTCGGTGAAGTACTCTTCTTCTAAGGCGTAGGCGTCACCGCCGGCCGTCCGCCGATAGCCGTCCTCAGCAACGATGGTGATCATGTCGAAAGACGGTGTGCCGAGGTTGTCCGTGCCAGCGGGAATCGGCGACTGGCCGATGCTGTCGACCTTGCTGCCCGTGTAGGTAACGCCGGAGCCGGCGCTGGTAGCGGGCGACAGATATTCCAGCGGCTCGTTGTCCAGGTTGATCTCGAAGCGTCCGGGCACTAGGTCACCCGAGGTCAGCAGCTGGTCGATGGCCGGGTCGTAGTCCTGGTAGGCGTTTTGTACGTCGGTCATTGTGATGTCGATGGTCACGTATTGGTTGGCGCTGGCCGGCGTTGACTCATCGGTAAAGCCTTTGCCGAGACCGATGCCGGTTTCAAAGCCGCGGATCTGGGCTCGATTGACGACCATGTCTGAGGTGTTGTTGCCGAAGTCGATGCCAAACGACGCGGTGCTGAACGGCTCCGGGGTTTTGCCGACGAGATCGAAGTCTTCCAGCAGATAGTGAGAGGTGTATTCCAAAGCCGCGCCGGCTCGAACCTCCCATGCCAGGAAGCGGCTCAGGTGAGAGTGGATGTCGTGCTGCTGATTGGGGTTGGCTTTCACCACGTAGAGGCCAACCGTGCTGGCAAAGCTTTCGTTGTCGTGAAAGCCGAGAATCGGCGCGTCGTCTGGCGAAGCCTGGCCGTTGCGGCGCAGCGCCTCGGGCAACGTGAAGGCCTGGTTGTCGAACCCGATCATGCCGTTACCCCGGTGCAGGTAGACAAAGCCGTGGTTCACGCTCGCGGCGATGTTGCCAACGCTCTTCACCATCCGGCCCTGGAACCAAAACCCGTCTCCGGTCCGTGCCATGTCGAATAGATCGACGTCGTTGCCGTTCTTGGGATTGAAGGCGCTGTTGCCTTCAGCCTTGATGGCGATATTGTGAGTCCAGCTGCCGATTTCGTTGCCGGTCTCAGCGACAAAGCCGGCGCCGAACGTGTCGAAGGAGGCGTTGTTGTGAAAGATGGCGTTGCTGTCGTGGTGTACATAGCCCCAGCCGGGTGAACCAAACACGGCATTGCCGATGACCAACGCCGGATTGCGGGGGTCGGCGATGCCGGCGCGGTGGATATGAAAGGAATATCGGCCGCGGACGTTGCTGTCCGGCTCGACGGTCGTAAAGTCGGCAGCCTCGAGGCTGGGGGTTTCCTTGCTGGTTCGGCCGAGATGCCAAAAGCCGGCGTAGCGGATGTCGATATTGTCGTTGTGGACAAACATCACGTGCCCACGACGCTCGCGCGCCGTCTGCGGATTCTGGGTGGCGATGGTCACGTTGCGGCTGAAGTTCGCCACCGAGGTTTTCAGATCTGCGCGCGGCGACCGGTGGCTGTAGGTCAGCGCGGGCGTAATGCCAACTTCGCTGCCGTTCAAGGTCGTGATCGTCACAACCTCATCCTGGGTGCCGAAGTAGCGGACCTGGCGGATGTCGTTATCCCAGCGCCAGCCGGGGTAGCGCGTGCCCGCAACCACCAGCGTGTCGCCCACCCGCCAGTTGACCGGTGCCTGCTGCATCTGCAGCGTGGTGGCACCGGCCACCGGGTCCGTCGCGACTTTGGCGTGGACGGTTTTGGCGGCGCCGTGAATTTGTACCTCGCCACTGGCCACCAGTCCGCGCCCCATCAAAGCCGGGTCGCTCTGCGGGTCCAGGTCTCCGGAGTCAGCGACCAGGATTTCGACCTGCACACCCGGCGCAACCGGATCCGCGAGCTGACCGATCGTTAGAAGCCCCGCCGCGTCGACCGTCAGGGTGTCCAGGACCAGCCGGGAGCTCACCGTGGTGGAGAAGGTCAGTGCGCCCTCAACCGTCAGCTGGTCGAGCGCCGCGTCGCTGATCCCGTCGTAGGAAACGGTGACGCCCGCCGGGATCAGGACCGACTGTCCGGCCTGAGGTATCGCCCCGGACCAGGTTGCCGGGTTGAACCACGAGCCATTGGCGACGGCAGAAACGTCGGGGCTGCCTTTGCTGGCCATGATCCCGTGCGCATGAACTTCCCAGTGTTCTTTGGGATGGCCGGATGCCGCTGACTCCGGCTGTGCCAGCGAATGCTGCACTGTGAGAAGCAACATCAGGCCGGCGGTGATGGTCTTGAGCATGATTGGACAACAAACTGTGAGCTGAACCGCAAGACGCTAGCAAAAAGCGGCCTCTTGAGAAGTGACCTGGTTCACTGATGCTGATCAGTGGCCGGAAACGACCGGCGTGCGGTGCGCGGCGGACTAGTGTCCGCGCTTAACTGGCCGGCAGGCTATTGAGTAAAAAACTCGACGGCGGAGTCCTTGATCACCTCACCCGCGGCCCGGGCGGCGCGGCTGTGCTGTGAGGACCGGGAGTAGGCCAGGTGGACGTCAAAGCCCATCCGGCTTGAATCGATCCGCCGGGTCTCAAGAATACCGCGCTCCACGTCTCGCACCACCGACGATCGCGCGAGGATGGCGGCCCCGGCACCGGCCCTAACCAGGTCTTTCATGGCGGGCAGCGCGTCTATCTCAAAGGCGAGCTTGAAGTCTACGCCCTCCTCCTTAAACACCTCGGCCATGCGGTTGCGAATACCCTTTTTCTCAAACGGCGCAATCAGCTGGAGCGCGGACATCTGGGATACGGTGACCGGATCGGGAGTCTCATCCCCGTTTGGCACCACCAGACACAGCTCTTCGCGCCCGATCTGTTGCACCGATAGCGAAGAATTGGCGGGCGCTTCAAAGACCACGGCAAGATCAAGCCGATCGGCGGCAAGCCATTCGGCGAGGGTTGCGCTGAGACCTTCCGTCAGACGAACGGTGATATCCGGGTGCAGCGTCTTCATTCGCTCAAGCAACGTCGCTGCCATCACCAGTGTGGTCGACGGCGGCATGCCGATCCTGACCACGCCGGCCGGGTTTTCGTACCAGGACTGGAGATTGCGACGGGTATCCTCGAGCTGCGCCAGCACAGACCGGGCGCGCTCGTAGAGAAACTCGCCCTGTTCGGTCATGGTCACGCCGCGCCCGGTCCGGATTAGGAGCTGAACCCCCAGCTCTTCCTCCAGCAGCCTCATGTGTCGGCTCAGCGCGGATTGGGCAATCGGAATCCGTTCCGCGGCCTGGGTAAAGCTGCCCTGGTCCGAGACCACGAGGAAGTACCTCAGCTGGCGAAGATCCATAACTTCTGTGTGCCTGTGCCGGTCAAACCGCGATTATATCCGCTGGCCGCTACGCGCGTCGGAGCGTCTTTGAGCGACGCGGCGTGGCGCCATTGGTCGGGCAATTTTGCCATTCAATTACGGGATGATGGGCATCGAAAAATTGGATCAACTGACCTAATTCGGACGGTTACACTGGCTTTTGGCTAGAGGCGGACACCGAAATGCTAAACGTTGATGTAATTGTTGTCGGGGCCGGTCCGGTGGGGACCGTGGCGGCCTACGTGCTGGCGCGCCAGGGTATTCGCGTGGCGATCTGCGAAGCCGGAACGACCCACGCGCTCGACCTTCGAGCCTCGACGTTTCATCCGCCAACGCTTGAGATGATGGACGAGCTGGGTGTTGCCCAGGACATGATTGAGTATGGGCTGGTCGCGCCAAAATATCATTTCCGAGAGCGCGAGACCGGTGAGGTAATCGAGTTCGACATGACGGAAATCGCTGACGAAACCCGGTTCCCGTTCCGGGTTCAGTGCGAGCAGCACGTGATGGCCGGCATGCTGTCCGAGCGGCTTGAGGCGCACCAGCTTGCGCACGTCATGTATCAGCATCGAGCGCTGGGTTTCACGCAGGATGAGAACGGTGTCGAGGCCTGGTTCGAAACCCCCTACTCAGTCGAGAAGATCCGGGCGCGGTACATCATCGGCGCTGACGGCGGCAACTCGCTGATTCGGAAATGGCTGGGGACCGAGTTCAGCGGTTTCACCTATCCCGAAAAATTTCTCTGCCTGTCCACCAAATTGGAGCTGGCAGATCATTTTGAGAATCTTGCCTACGTCAACTACGTGGCCGATCCCAGCGAATGGCTCGTGCTGCTGAGGGTGCCCAGCGTCTGGCGCATCCTGCTGCCGGCGTCGGAGGAGACGCCCGACGAGGAGCTGCTTTCCGACCAGATGCGCGACGAGGTGTTCGAGCGGCTGATCGGTTCGCCGGACGTCGAGACCCAGCACCGCACGATCTACCGCGTGCATCAGCGCGTGGTCGAGAACTTTTCGCACGGCAGGGCGTTTCTCGTCGGTGACGCGGCTCACCTCAACAACCCGATTGGCGGTTTGGGGATGAACAGCGGGATTCACGACGTTTGGAATCTGCAGGAGAAGCTGGCCCATTGCCTCGAACATGGCCATGACCCGGAGCTCTTCGAACGGTTTGATCGGCAGCGACGCAGCGTGACCAATTCCTTTATCCAGGCCCAGACGATCCAGAACAAGGAGCTGCTGGAGCACGGCTCCGCGGAGGGCCACGCTCGGAAGTTTGCCCGCATGAAGGCAGCCCGTGACGACCCTGCTCAGCGACGAGATTTTCTGATGCGCCAGTCCATGTTGGATTCCCTGCGGGAAGCTGAGGAGATTTACTGATGACTGACATACTCGGCTACCGCGCCCTGTTCGGGGTGTTGGGACCTTCAACCAACACCGTCGTCCAACCCGACTTTGACGACCTGCGGCCGGTGGGCGTCACCAATCACTACAGCCGGATTGTGGTGCAAGACGCGGACGCGATCTCCGACGAGACGTTTTTTGCCGGCACCATGGAGATTTCTCAAAACACTGTCGAAGCCGTCAAAGGCGTCAAAACCTGTGGGCCGGACTATCTGGTGATGGGTATGTCGGCCGTCACGTTTTACGGTGGCGCTGAGGGTGGCCAGAAGTGGAAGGAAAACATCGAGGAGGTAGCGGAGCTGAAGCTGTCGATCGGCTCCGAGTCGCTGGCGATGGCGCTAGAGGCATATGGCGGCATCAAGAAGGTTGCCTTTCTGTCACCCTACTATCCGGTCGCGAACAAAGAGGTTCGGAACTATCTCTCGGACTTTGGCTTTGAAACCGTCCGGGACCACTGCCTGCAGTGCCCGAGCTGGACAGCGATTGCCAAGGTGCCGGAGCAGAAGCTGATCGAGGTACTCAAAGACCTCGACGGCGACGACGTCGACGCCCTCATCCAGGTTGGCACCAACCTCTCGATGATTCGCCTGGCCGCCGCCGCCGAGCGCTGGCTGGACAAGCCGGTGATCGCCATCAACACCGCCACCTACTGGCACGCGCTGCGCGCCAACGGCATCGGCGACAAAATTGCCGGATTCGGCAAGCTGCTGGAGCACCACTGAGGTGCAGTACCCCTACAGCCCCATTCCTCAGCGTGGACCGCTGAAGTTTCCCAACGGCGCCCGAGTGGCGCTGATTTTGACGTTTAACCTTGAGACCTGGGACCTGACCAAAGACACCGATCGGGCCTACTACGCGGGCGGGCCGGCCATTCTGCCTGACGTGCTGCCGGGCCGGGTCCCCGACTACCCCAACTACACCTGGCGGGAATACGGTCAGCGGGTAGGAATCTGGCGGCTTTATGACGTTTTCGACGAGCTGGGCGTCAAGGCCAGCTGCACAACCAATGCGGTTACCTTCGAACGCCGCCGCCCGATGGTCGATGCGTGCCTGGAGCGTGGCTGGGAGCTGCTGGCACACAACTATGAGCAGGGTGAGCTGCTGACCGATTTCTCGGGTGACCCGGACCGCGAGGCTGAGGTAATCGGGCGGACGCTGGAGATCTATCAGCAGAACGTTGGACGGCCCGCCAAAGGCTGGCTGTCGTCATCGCTGCGCGGCACCCTGGCGACCCCGGGCATCCTCGCCGCCAACGGGCTCGAGTTTTACTGCGACCTGATGAACGACGATCAGCCCTACATGATCGACACCGAAAGCGGACCGCTGGTCGGCGTTCCGTACTCCAACGAAATCAACGATTTCACGCTGCTCACCCGCCGTGGCCACACCACCGACGAATACCGGGATATTCTGATTGAGGAGCTCACCCAGCTCCACCGGGAGGGTGAGACTAGCTCACGACTGATGAATGTCGGCCTGCACCCACACGTCTCCGGGCGTGGCTATCGCGTGCGTGCGTTGCGCGAATTTTTGGCGTTTGCCAAAGGACTGGACGGCGTTTGGTGGCCCACGCGAGAGGAGCTGGCGGCCTGGTATCGAGACAACCATGATGGGCACATCAAGCCTGCCTGAAACGGAGCATAGACCCATGACCACAGATTCACCGGTCCGCGGCGAGACCGCGGTCAAGCAACAGATCTTCGATTTTCTTGATCAGATGGACGAAACGGTTCTCTGCAGTGAAGAGGAGAAGGATCAGCTCAAGGCTTGGTGTGACGAGCTGTGCACGCACACCGCCGTGCCCGAGCCCATCAACAATCAGGCGGCCGCCTCTGGCGTGTGGCGGTCCCGGTTTGCGAGCTTCGCCGTCAAACACTCGGAAAACCAGCCGATGTATCACCCGTCCGATCTGGCGCGTCAAAGCTTCAACAACCTGCCGAAGGTGCCGGTGCAGGTGGTCGATCTGGTGCAGGAGATCGACGAGGCGACCAAGGCTTACAACAACGTGGTGCATGTCACCAGCCCGGCGGGTGACGCCAAAGGGATTGTGGTGATGTTTGGCCGTTATGAAGGCGCCGAGGAGAATCCGCAGCGCTATGCCGTGTCGTTTTACCGCGTCGGCTTCTTCTGTAACGACGATCGCAGCGACGAAGCGTTCCGGGAAGCATTTGGTATTGACGCTGATCGTTCGCTGGACGTGGAGTTTCGCCCGCCGTCCCTACATTCGGATATCGTGTATCTGGACGACGATGCGCGAATCAACTACGGCAAGCTCGGTGGCTTTTACGTGCTGTCCCGCGATCCGCGTCCGTTCTACTCGCTGGATATCTGACTCGACGCACGCCCAGCGCCTGGCGCCGGGCCACACCCGAAGCTGACGCCCTCGCGCACGCGAGGGTGGGCTCCTGCCTGCTGATGCTGCCGCCATGATTATTGTCCCGATTGTGCTGTTTGTCTGCCTAATTGGCGTCGGGATTGTCATTCCGCTGTTTCCCTTTTTTGGTCAGCGGGTGGGTGCATCGCCCGAATTAATCACGATGCTGATCGCGGTCTTTGCGTTTGGCCAGTTTCTCTCCAGCCCGTTCTGGGGCTGGCTGAGCGACCGCATCGGCCGCAAGCCCGTCCTGCTCATTTCCCTGCTCGGCTCAGCGCTGTCGTTCGTGATGCTCGCGTTTGCGGAGACGCTCGAGCTGCTTTTTCTGTCGCGGATTGTCGGCGGTTTGATGACGGGCATTGCGCCCGTGGCGTTTGCGGTTGCCTCAGATACCAGTTCGCTGGAGCGACGCGCCGGGGCGATGGCCCGAATCGGCGTATCCTTTTCGCTCGGCCTGATCGCCGGTCCGGTACTGGGTGGGCTGCTGGCGGGTGACGACCCGGCAACCGCCAACTATTTCTTGCTGGGTATGGTGGCGGCCGGTATGAGCCTGCTGGCTGGCCTGATCACGCTGGTGTTTTTCACGGAGACGCTGCCGTCGGAGCGTCGCCGTGCCTTAGAAGCGTCGCGACAGCCGTCGGGGCGACCTTTGCGCGATCTGTTGAGCTTGCTGGAGGTGCCAGCGCTCAGGCGCATCACGCTGATCAATTTTTGTTTTGCCGGTGCCCTGGGAATCTTCGATTCAACGTTTGCGCTGTTTGCTAACGCCAGGATCAACTCGGGACCGGAAGAGATCGGCCTGCTGTTTGCCATGCTCGGCCTGATCAACGCGCTGCTGCAGGGAGTGGCCGTCAGCCGGATTGTGCCCGTTCTGGGAGAGTGGGGCGCCGTCATGCTGTCGATTGTGCTCTACGGGGTTGGGCTCATCATGCTGGGCGCCGTCGACACCAAGCCTTGGTTTATCGCCTCAACCGTCCTGCTGGCGATCGCTTTCAGCATCTTTATTCCGACCTCCAACAGTCTCGCATCCAAAGCCGCAGAAGATGACAAGCGAGGCGCTGCGCTCGGCGTTTTTCAGGGAGCTTCCAACCTTGCCCGCAGCATCACGCCGCTGTTCAGCGGCTATGCGTTCGCCCGGGTCAGTATCGAAACCCCCTTCCTCTTGGGGTCGCTGCTGCTCCTGTTGCCGGGCTGGATCGCCTTTGGACAGGTGCGTGCGGCAAGGCGCCGCACGGCTCACTAGCGAGGACTCGCTCAGGTTGGGCCCGCCACCGGCTGCGCGGGAGCCTGTCCAGGCGGCGGTTGCTGCGGTGCGGCCTTGGGCGTGCTGTGCAGCGTCTCTTTATCCAGCTTAAAGAACAGCAGCACAAACATGCTGAGGCCGATCATGATGGCGGGCAGGTAGGCTTTGCCAAACATGATGCCGAACAGAGCGCTGCCGCTCTGCAGCTCGTCAGCGCCCAGCGACTTGTCGTAGCCGGCAAACGCCAGGGCCCAGCCCACGATGAACGGTGCTAGCGCCGCCGCCAGCTTTTCGACAAAGCTGTACATCGCCGCGTAGATGCCCTCCCGGCGCATGCCGGTCACCCGAGCGTCGTACTCGATGGTGTCGGTGAGCATCGACATCGCGAGCATCACGTTGCCGGCGATGGTGACCCCGGACAGGGCCATCCGCAGGAAGAAGCCGGGCAGAAATTCGTCCATGGGTGGGGCAGGATCGACCAGCATCCAGCTCAGGTTCACCAGGGCGGTCAGCCCTGCACTCAGAAAGTACGCCATTTTCTTCCCGATGCGGGCGGCGAGCCGCTTCACGAGGGGGACCGCAATCAGCGTGGTCAGTGTGCTGACAATGGACGCTGCGGCGAAGTAGCGCAGGTCCATACCCACGTACTGCTTGAAAAAAATGAACGACACCGAGGCGGTGCTCATAATGCCCACCAGCTGCAGCGCCTTCACGGAGATCAGCGTGACGAAGTGGCGGTTGGAAAACAGCAATGACGCCTGGCTCAAGAAGTTGTGGTGGCTATGAACCCGTTCGACGGTGCGCGCGCTTCCGGTGCCGGCCCAGCAGGCGATCAGGGACAGAAAGATAATCACCGACATGCCCACGGCGATGATGGCGTACGACTCGCGACTCTGGCCGAGGAGTTCCAGCACAAAGGGTGCGCCGGCGACCGCCAGGGCGCTACCCAGCGATACAAAAGCCACCCGGTAGCCGTGCAGCGAGGTGCGCTCCTCATAGCCATCGGTCATCTCTGCCGACATGGCCATATAGGGAACGTTGAAGACGGTGTAGCCGATTGTGTAGAACACCAGACAACCGAACGCGTAAGCGGCGGTCATCGTCTGGCTTTCAAACTCCGGGATCGCAAAGAGAAAGCCGAACGAGCTTGCGGCAAGAAAAGCGCCGATAAACATAAACGGCCGCCGGCGACCGGATTTGAAGGTCGAGCGGTCGCTGAGCATGCCGACAATCGGGTCGCTGATGGCGTCGATGATTTTCGACAGAAAGATGAGCGTTCCCGCCAGCGCCGGATCGAGCTTCAGCACGCTGACCAGATAGATCAGAATCAGGAAGGACACGCCGTTCATCAGCATGGCCACACCCATGGCGCCGCTGCCCCAGAAGAGCTTTAGCCGTGCGGGAAGAACGTGTTCTTTATTGCTCATGATGTCGGGAGTTCCGGTGCAGTTGGCGCAGCCGGCTGTGCGGACCGCCTAGGGTGATTGATCTGGCCATTCACCGCTGGATGAAATGACCGCAGCCGACACCTGGCCGACCATTTTAGCCAGACCCGGTTGTAGCATTTTTATTTCACGGTGGCCCATTACGATTATCTATAGCAGCTATCGCGAAATTGATGCTGGAGTTTATTGCCTGCGCAGGGCCGGTTAGTCACACTTATGCTCGTCATATTAACCGCAGCCGCTGAGGCTTCTGCAGGAGCAAAGTTATGGAATTCGAATTACGCCAGCGAGGCCGATCAGCGATCGATTTCGCCGCCGATATGGGCGCGATGGGCATGAAGCTGAGCGCAGCGGTAGGGGCGAAGATCGCGGACGTTGAGCTGCCGGAGGATTTCGACGAGCAGCTGGCCATCATGGAGCAGCACCTGGGGGACGACCCTCAGCAGCAATACCTGATGGCGATGGGGGAATGGTCCGCAACTACACATGGTGAAATCACCTTCGACGCGTTCAAGGAAATTCAGCAGGAGCTGGAGCCCGACTTTAAGAGGCTGCGTGAAGGTGGGACTCAGATCGAAACCCGCCCTGGCTTCGAGCCGCCAGATTACTGGGTGGGCGTAGACTTTCATCGCACCACCGGGGGCTGGGTCCGCGAGCATCAGGGGTTTGTCCACGGCGAGCTGATTCACCCGAAGTACGTGGCCAAGAATTTCCCGGGTGGCATCTTCAAGCAGCGGCGTGATGTGCTGAACGAACTCGGCGACCGGCAGTTCAACAACATTCTGGAGATGGGCACCTCGAGCGGGCACTTTACGGTGGCGCTGGCCGAAGCGTTTCCGGACGCCAAGCTAACCGGTGTCGAGCCCGGGCTTCCGATGCTGGAACAGGCTCAGCGGTTCGGCAACGAGCGTGGCGCCAGCTGGCGCCTGATCCAGGCGTGTGCAGAAGACACGGGCTTGCCCGATGCGAGCTTCGATCTTGTGACCTCTTACATCTTGCTGCATGAACTCCCGGCTCGCGCCACGCGGGCGGTGTTTGCCGAGGCTTTCCGGCTGCTTGAGCCTGGCGGCATGATGTTTATGAGCGACGTCCAGCCTTTCCGTGCGATGCCGCGTATCGCCCAATGGCGGGCAAACGCCGGCGCGTTGCGAGGCGGCGAGCCCTACTGGCGCGAGGCGGCGAGCCTGGATCTGGCGGCGCTGGCCACCGAGCTTGGGTTTGTCGATGCCCGCTCTTACGGTCTCGGCGAGCGCCAGTACCCGTGGGTCACCATCGCTCGCAAGCCGGCGGCCTGATCGTGTCCTCCCAGCCGGTGGACAAAGCGACGTTCCAGGTGGTGCTCAACCTGATGCACGAACTCTGGGTGGTTAAGGACCGGGCGGCGGTGCTCGAGCAGGCGCTGGCAGAAGCCGGCGTGGATGTGGCGGACAAGGTCGATCGCCTGCAGCCCGACGCGGCGCTGGCGGAGCGCCTTGACGAAGAGCGCAAGGCTTTCATTTCCCGAGTTCTGGCGCCGACGCTGGGCGCCGAATAGCCGATGTCGATCCTGTCTGTGAGCGAAGCGGAGTTTGGCTTCGAGGTGCCGGTGGTGATTATCGGCGCCGGCGGGTGTGGCCTTTCCGCTGCGCTGGCGGCGGCTCAATGCGGCGTCGAAACGCTGGTGCTTGAACGCGATCCAACCCCCTTGGGAACCACCGCTATGTCCACGGGCCTGATCCCGGCCGCCGGCAGCGCGCTGCAGCAGGCTGCTGGGATCAGCGATAGTCCCGAACTGTTTACGGACGACGTCATGAAAAAGACCCGGGGTGAGACCGACGAGGGCGTGGTCCGCGCGTTGGCGGAGGCGTCCGCTCGCACCGTGGACTGGCTCCATGAGTCGGGCGTTCCGCTGTCGCTCGTCGACAGCTTTCTCTACCCCGGACACAGCGTGAAACGAATGCACGGCACCCCCAATCGAACCGGCGCTGAGCTGATGGGGGCCCTTCAGCAGGCCGCTGAGGATGCGGGCGCCGGTATCCTGACCCAAGCGCAGGTCACCCACGTGTTCGCAGACGACACAAAGACCGTCCGCGGCGTTCGCTGCCAGCGCCCTGACGGCAGCACCGAAGACGTTGGCTGCGAGTCGCTGATCCTCGCGTGCTGCGGCTTTGCCGGCGACCCGGAAAAAGTGGCGCAGTACATGCCGGAAATTGCTGAAGGCGTGTTTTTTGGTCATCCGGGCAACAAAGGTGACGCCATCGACTGGGGCCAGCAGCTCGGCGCTGCGGTAGCCGACATGTCAGCGTACCAGGGGCACGGGGGGCTGGCGGACGGCCATGCAATCCCGATCTTGTGGCCCGTCATCATGGAAGGCGGGTTTCAGGTCAACCGGGAGGGCCGACGGTTTTCCAACGAGTCGCGCGGCTATTCCGAACAGGCCGTGGACGTGCTGCGTCAGCCCGGGCATGTGGCCTACACCATCTTCGATCATCGGCTGCACGAGCTGATGGAGGAATTCGACGACTATCGCGATGCGCTGAAGGCTAAAGCGGTGCGCACAGCGCCGACGCTGGCGGCGCTGGCGGAGCTGATTGGGATCGATGCGGTGGGGCTCGTCGAGACCGCCGCTTCGGTGGCCCAACTGACCGAAGCGGGTGAGCCCGACGAATTCGGGCGGGTTTTTGCGTCGCGGCCGGCGCTGACCGGTCCGTTTTACGCGGTACGCGTCACCGGCGCGCTGTTCCACACCCAGGGTGGCCTGGTGGTGGATGAGAACGCGCGCGTGCTGGATGAGGCCGGCACACCGCTGCCCAACCTATTTGCCGGGGGTGGCGCCGCCCGGGGCATCTCCGGCCCCTCTTGCTGGGGTTATATGGCCGGCAACGGTCTACTCACCGCAACAACTCTGGGTCGCCTGGCCGGGGAAACCGCCGCGGCCCAGGCGTCTGTCGAGGCTGCTTAAGCCAAGATTAGTCCGTCCCAGCAGCCGCGCTCTGCTCCGCCGCCTCTTGCGGCACAAGCTCCGCGCCGGTGGCGTCGGCGTACTGCCGGAGGATGGTGTTCGGCAGCTCGCTGTTGTCCCAGGTCACGTCCTTGGGTGGCCGCACCCCAACCCGCATGATGACCATGTTGTGGCGGGGGATGTGGTAACTCACCTGGTGCCCATTGCCGTCGTAGAGAAACAGATCTTTATCCAGATACGGTTCGGAGTGCAGCGTGTGGCCGAAAGGAACGTCGGGATTCGCCGCGCCGCGATTCTGGATGTAGGGCCCTGCGACGTACATGCCCATGCCGGTATGGGGGTTATAGTCGGTGGCCGCGGTGATCTCATCGATGAATCCTTCCGGCAGCAGACGCTGGCCGTTCCAGACGCCGTCGTTCATCACGAGCACCGACAGGCGAAGGTAAGACTCCGCCGGCAGGAGGGCGCAGCATCCCGAGTGGGTAATGCCGTTTTCGCGGTTGACCCAGATCTCGCCACCGGCAGCGCCCAGTGGCTCCAGCACGGCCTCGGACACCCACTGCTCGTAGCGTCGTCCGGTGCTGCGCTCGATGAACGGCGCGATGACCTCGCTGTTGGCGTTGGAGTAGTCGTAGCGTGTCCCCGGCGGATGGGTCAGCGGGTACTCATGGAGAATGACCTCAATATGGTACGGATGCAGATAAGCCCGATTGAGAAAGTGATCCGGCTCCATCGAATTGCCCTGCCGGGCAAGTCCAGAGCGCATCTGCAGCAGGTGGCGCAGCGTCATGGCTGACTTGTCGCTGTCTTTCCATTCGTAGAAAACCTCGTCAACCGGCTGATCCAGCGACGGGATAAACCCTTCCTGAAGCGCCCGGCCTACCGCCATGATGGTGATGGGTTTGGCCAGCGAACGGGATACCACCAGCGTTTCGGGATTGGCGCCGTTGAAGTAGTTTTCGTAGACAACCTCCCCTTCGTGCCAGATCAAAATGGCGCTAGAGTTGTTTCCGGCACCGAACGCGTCGAGCCAGCCGCGAGTGTCCGAATCCAGCCACGGCGTCGGTTCAGCGGCGCGGGGCAGGGGCACGACCTCGTTGGCGCCCGGCAGTGGAATCAGCGAGTCGTAGCCCGCCAGTCCTCGACCGGCCTGCGCTTCCTCGAGCAGTCGGCTGAAGCGCCGGTCGTAAGCCTCGTCCCCGGCGCCGGCGTCAAACTGGCGTTTGGCCTCCGAGATGCGAGTGTCGATCAGCCCTCGCAGCAGACTGTTCACGATCATCGAATCGTCGTACGTCAGATCCACTTCGCCGCCGCGTGCCACCACCAGGCTGGCAGAGGGCACCACGTACACGCGCTGCCCGCCAAAGCCGTCGAAATAGACAACGTCCGGCGCAAGGTAGGGCGCCTCATGGGGAACGGTGGTCTGGGTCGTGGGGCCATACCGTCGCTGCGCTTGCCACTTCTGGCCACGCCAGATGTGCATACCGTACGCGGCGTTTAGGTCGCTGGCGCTTGTCAGCATCGCAACCGATTCAGGCTTCAGGATCGTCGTATCCCCGATGGTGCCGTTATTCAGCAGCAGCAGACCCACGCGCAGCCAGTCAGCGAGTCCTGCCTCCAGTCCGGAGAAAAAGCGCGGGCTGCCGCCTGGCGCTTCAATCCAGAGTGCGGCCGCGGAGTTGCCCAACGGCAGCCAAAGCCGCTCAGCAAGGTACTCAGCGTAGCGTTTTCCTCGGTCGGCCAGCGCCTGCTCCAACGCAAGCCCCACAAGCTGGCTATTCACGTTGTTGTAGTTGAATTCGGTACCGGCGGGCTTGTCCTGAGGGTAGCTCAGGGCCGTGGCGCTGATCTTCGAGGAAAGGGCCAGGTTGGCCCCCTTCGGGTTGCCGCTCGTAAACGAGTAGTGGGCTATGCCGCTGGTGTGGTTCAGAAATTGCCGCAGCGTAGTGGCGCCCCGAGGATCGTCGGACCACTCTTCCACATACTTTCCGATCGGATCGTCGAAGCTGTCGATGATCCCGTCTTCCACCGCCGCGGCGATGGTCATGGCCAGCACACTCTTGTGCATTGAGAAGGTAGAGAAGCGCTGGCTGGGGCTGAAGCCATCGGCAAAATCGTCGGCGACCAGCTTGCCGTCATGCCACACCAGCAGGCCCAGCCCGTTGTGCTCGCGATGGTAGGCGATGGCGGCTTCCAAAGCCTCCGGGGCGACAAACGCGCCGGGTTCGCCGGGGCTGCGGGGTTCGTCGGCGCCTTGGACTGGCTCGCGAGATTCCCGCCACGAAAGCTCGGTGACGCCCGGGCGACTCTGCATGGCGGCCATGTGTTTCAGCAGGGTCGGATCCTGTTCTGGTGTTTCGCCGGCCGGGCTCTCGGCGGCCGCCGCCGCACCGCCGTCTGCGGGCTCAGACGCCTGTTCGGCGCAGCCAGCAAGTATCCAGACCAGGGCAGCAGCCAGCGGGAGCGCCGCCCGACTGCGCGTTGAACGCACGTCGACTGTCGGTTTCAGCATGGTGTACTCTTTCTGATTAGCAATGGGGAATGTCATCGTTTTTCGAGGCTTGCCAGTACCGTTGAGCCGGTGCTCAGCGGGTCGCTGCAGACGGCGAGCGGTTGCGCGGTATAAGCGGCAAGGAAGCGCTGGCTCACGGCGAGCGCCTCGTCGAACTGGGGTCTTTGATCGGGCGCTTCCCGATCCAGGCGACCAAAGACGTTACCGAAGTAGTGGTCGACGCCTTCACCCGCCCAGAGCCACTGATCGCCCGCCGGCGCCTGCCGGTAGGCGGCAGCGTGAGCTCGCCAGTCGTCAATGAAGCCCGGCAGGATGTCGCTGGTGCCGGTCAGCAGCAGCTGGGGCCGGGAAAGCTGGTCCCACGCGTCGGGCTCGATGAACCCCGGCAGCAGGCCCGGCGGCGAGAAGGCCAGCACCGCCTTTACCCCCGGTTCTACCCGTCCAGGCTCATCGCCCACCGCCGCGGCGCCGGCGGCAACCTGCGCGCCGAAGGCACCGTAAGAGTGCCCGGCGGCAATTTTTTCAGCGCTCAGGCTGACGCCGCTGCCGAGCGCCTCAAGCAGCTCAGGCGGCCCCTTCAGCAGCCGGGCAAAGTCCTCCTTCCGGGTCCGCCACACCTGGTCGGGCGGTGGCGGCGGGTCGGTGGCGATCAGCTCCGAGTCAATATGCAGCGGCGCTGCAACCACAAACCCCATCGCGGCCAGCGGGCCGAGCAATGCGTCGTAACGTTCGGGGGCGGCGTACGCCCCGTGCGAAAATACCATGATGGGGTAGCTGCCGGCTCGCTCGGGCTGCCAGAGCGTAAAGCGAGCTTTGCGACCATCCGCATGAGTCAGGGTGAGCTCGGCGCTGCTAACCGGCAGCGCCGTCGGGCTGCAGTCTGGCACGGTTGCGCAAGCGCTTAGCAGGACGGCGGCGATGCCCGTCAGCCAAACAAACGCGAGGCTGCGGCTAGAGCGGTTGGCTGATGTCCGGTTCACGGGGTGCACGCTGGTCTCCACGGCGGCTGACTGCCGACCGGTAAGTCTGCATCAGGAAGGTGTCTCCCACCTAACGCAATCTGGCAAAACTGCTATAGCAAATCGAACAGCCCCGTTCGATCAGCAACGGTCAGTTGTCCTCTGTCACCGCCGTCGGAAACTCCAGTGCGCCTGGGTTCATGAGGTTTTGCGGGTCGAACTGGCGCTTTAGCGTCTGCAGCAGGTCTGTGGCGCCCGGTTCCCGCGTCGACATAAACGGGTAGGACTTGCCGAGCTGATAGTGGGTTGCACCATGCGCCTGCATCAGCGCAATCATCTGTTTCTTCATCGAGCGAACAAACGCCCGCGCCGCAGGCTGCGCTGGATAAACCGGCAGCTTCTGGCGGTGATCGTCGGGTACAAGGTCGCGGTGAGCAGCGTGTTGACTGTCCTGCCAGTAAAACGTTGGCTCATAGACAAAGCCAGTGCTGCTGACCGTGACAAACATCGTGGCGATGTGGACCCGATGTTCCGCCATCTCGGCCGCGCGCTGCTCATAGAGCGCTGAGAGCGCTTGATGGAACGGCTGAACCTGACTGAACGGCAGGACGCAGTGCATCGGCAGCCACCGTTCGCCCTTCGGCCCCAGGACCGGCGTAAACGGACGAAACGGCATCGCGCGCAGCGCCAGCGCCAGGGTGTTGGCAACCTCCACCCCGCCTTGCCCGACAGTCTGCCGAATCGAGTCGAGCTTGAAGCGCGCTTCACCGGCTGAACGCCCTTCCGTGATGTAGTTGACGAGGTAGCCTGGGGCTTTGAGCGCCGAGCGCCCTCGGAAGGCGGCCGTCAAGACGGCTCGAAGGCCTGACCACACGCCGGGCGAGCTGCGAAATATGGCCTTGGCCGCGCCGAGGGCCGCGCTGCTGTCGATGGATCCAAGCTGTCCCTGCTGCAGCTGCGGGTCGATCGCCATGATTTCGCTGGCCAGGTTTTCGCGGGCCGCCTCCATCATGGCACGCGCCATGTCGGCAAACTCGGGGTAGACAAAACAGCTCCCCTCGACGTGCGTGGGGCGCCGGATCAGACGCAGCGTCGCTTCCAGCTTCACGCCAAACGCGCCAGAGTCGCCGGTGAACAGCCCGGTCAGGTCGGGCCCGCAGGTGCGGTAAAACCGACTGGGTGTGGTGCCTGTATCGATGATTTCGCCCCGGCCGGTGATGACCTTCATGCCTGTCACGACGCTGTTCGAAGCATCGTAAAGCCCGGAGCCGAGGCTGATTGCATGCTGCGAGAGCGCGCCGCCGACGGTGGATTTGAGGCCCGAGTACGGGCCCCAGAAGGGTGTCCGAAGCCCGCGTTCGGCGAGCGCATCGTCCAGCACCTTCCAGGTGACGCCAGGCTCGACCGTCACCGTCATATCCTCTTCGTCGATCGCGATGATGCGATCCAGCGCCGTGCAGTCGAGCACCACCGCGTGCGTAGTCGCGGGAACGTGTGCTTGCGTGTAAGAGGCGCCGCCGCCGCGTGCGTTGATCGCCAGGCCTTCAGCCAGACAACGCTCGACGGCCTGCGCCGCCTGCTCCACGGTGGTCGGACGCAGGACGGCAACGGGGAGTTCGAGCGGCCCAAGAATGTCGGTGCCAAAAACGGTCAGCGTTGCGGGGTTGGTGAGCACCCGGTCATCGCCGAGCAGCAGGCGCAGCTCGCTGAGGGTTTCGGCGACCTGATTGTCGTCGGCGGTATCGTGCGTTATCGCCGAGCTGACCGGGTCAGCGACGCTCAATTTTCTTCGGTGTCCTTCAGGACCGCCTGATAGCGCTGGGAGTTATCCACTTCGGAAACTTCCTGAGCTCGCTTGTTGGCCACAAAGTAAAGGCGCTGGAAAAACTCCTGGCGCGCTGCCTCTCGCTCGTTCAAGCAGGCCTCGTCGGGCTCGAAGGCTTCAACCTCCTCTCGGCTGGGTCCTGCGCCTGCGGCGCTCAGCCTTTCGAAGGTGTCCAGCCGATCTCGCAGCACGCTGACCTCGCTGGCGAGCACCATGATCATTGACATCGCCTGGTCCATCGCCGGGTCATCATAAAACTGGGGGCGGGCGCCCTTGGGATAGCGTCGCATGCCGCTCATGCGTCTGCCTGCTTGTGGCCGATCAGCACTTCCCAGCCGCCGCCCGGCGCGAACTCGCCGGCCTCGAAGTCGCGGTCGGCCACCTCACTGGCCGCCTCTTCGCTGTAGCCTTCCGCGTGGGCTGCGGCAAACTCGAGTACCGCCATAGGCGCCGTATCGAAGCGCACCTGCTCCTGGTCGAAGCCGGCGTCGACGGCGAGCTGTATCTGATCCATGTCTCGCATCGGGCCCCAGAAGGGCTCGTTGTTGTAGTGCGTCTCGTTATCCAGGATGAACTCCGAGAAGAGGTCGCTGTGGTCGAAGGGCGGCAGGTCGGCATGGATCATGAGACCGCCTGGCTTCAGCAGGCGGTAGCACTCTTTGAAAATGGCGGGCATCGCCTTGCTGGAGGTTTCGTGCAGCAGGATATGGCTGACGATCAGATCGAAGCTGCCGGGATCAAAGCCGGTGTCCGCGGCGTCGCGCTGCTGAAAGCTCACGTCCAGGCCCATGCCGCCGGCCCGTGCGTGGGCGTACTGTACCTGGGGTCCGGCCACGTCGATGCCGATGACCTCAGCGTCGGGGAAGTATTCTTTGTAGGGCAGGGTGGAGTGACCCACGGTGCATCCCATGTCCAGGATCCGGGTGGGCTTAAAGTCCGGCATGTTGCGGGTAATGTAGTTGCACACCGACCGCCCCATGTCGTCGTTGGTGGGCCCCACGTACCCCATCGCGTAAAGATAGACGCCACGGTCGTAGAGAGCGGCTGTGCTGATGTCGTTATCGGCGGCGCGGCCGGCGTAGCCGCCGGGCATGCAGTGGATATCGATACCCGTGACGTAGCGCGGTACCTCCAGCTCCGGATCCACCACTAGCGGCGCAGTGTTTTTTTCTGACAGCTGCGTCGCCGTTTCGTTGAGCGCCGGCTGCTGCCGCTCGATGCTGGTCAGCACCGACTC
Organism: Pseudomonadota bacterium; assembly: GCA_039033415.1. Classification (NCBI taxonomy): domain Bacteria; kingdom Pseudomonadati; phylum Pseudomonadota; species Pseudomonadota bacterium. Next base: position 86,476 of record JBCCCR010000001.1, read on the forward strand.
CCACAGCAGCTCTTGGGCGCACCGGTTGGTGCTGGCGTAAGTCTGGAAGTAGGGGTCTGTCACCATAAACTTACGAACTTCCCGGCGGTCCTTGGGTTCCCGTCCGTGCTCGTCAACAAACTTCTTCTGCTGGCGCTGGAATACGGGCGCCAAACCCGGAAGAAGCTGGCCCTGGACAAACTGCCTCAAGCTCTTGGAAAACTCCTGGCGGGCCTTTTCATCGTGGCTGGCTTCCGGCAGCGCGGGATGGGGTTGTTGCTGGAAGATATTAAGCATGGCGAATCTCCAAAAAAGGCTTTGCGCTATTGAGCAATATTGAGGCGCTGATTGCTACCGCGGAATATGGTAAAGCAGCTATAGCAAAATTGAATTGTGGCCCCCTGGCCCAGCGCTGATACTTGAATCCTGCCACACAGGTATGCAGGAGACACTTCGTGAGCAAACCCAACGAATCTGAAACGAATTTTGACCGGCGCCACTTCCTGGGCGCGGGCATGATCGCCGGCGGCGCGCTGCTCGGTGGTTCGGCCCTCGGCCTGAAGCCGGCGTCGGCGGCACCGTCGATCGGCGGCCCCAAGTTTGACGAGCGGCTCGGCCCAAAGTATCGCGATCCCGAGTGGAATCGCGATGCCTATGCCCGCCTTGCCGGTCACATGGACTTTAAATCCCAGAAGCACGGCTGGTACAGCGGTGTGGTCCACGGCGTGGTCGACGGTGAGGCGATCCGTCCGCTGATGGGTTTTGAAGGCTACTCCGCCGCCCGGCTGATCGACAACGGCGACGGCACCTACCAGAAGCTGCTGCGGGAGACCGTCTTTTACACGGACCTGGCAACGGGCGATGTCCTGGAGGAATACACCAACCCATACACGGACGAGACGGTGAAGGTTGTTCCCGTAGCCAACGACCCGTTCAATCACCTGATCCGGACAGTCTTTTTCCAGCCGCCGGACTACGGCGGCCTCAACAAGGAAAAGCGGCCGGACATCCCGTTCATCCTGCCCTGGAAGCTCACTGAATCCAACACGGTGACGCTGGCATCAGATATCCATCTGTTCTACCCGTCAGCGCTACAGCCCGACAAGTGGCCTCGCGAGTCGTCCGGCAAGATGAACCGGGTTTCGGAGATGTTCCGGTACGTGATTCGTCGGGAGGACCTGGAAGACGAGAGCGTCCAGTCGGTCAATTACTCTGGCAGCTGGGGACGTATCACCCCCTGGCTTCCCTGGATGCTGATGGGCCAAACGCCGGGCCACATTTACTACCAGGGCACCATGGGTGGCTTCAGCAGCCACGACATGGTCTCACCGAAGGTGATGGCCTACGGTAAGAAGCACTTTCCGAAGTACTTCAACGCCCCCGACAAGTGGGAAGACCCAAGCCTGTCCAGCCTGGAAAACTACGCCCGGGAGCAAACGCCCGCGCCGGTGAAAGGCTAGTATTCGGTTTACTTCGCGCTAACGCGCTTATCGTCACCCCGCCCGGGATGCCGGGCGGGGCGGCATCCCGCCAAGCACAAGCGGCGGTTCGCTGCCGCGGCGCGTAGCCCGCAACCTGCCAACCTATGGATCCCATCTCCCCCGCCACCATCGAGGCGGTCCGGGCGTTTGCCGCCGGACCCCATCAGCTTTTCATTGACGGTCGATGGGTCGATCCCATCGAGGCAGGGCAACCGGCCCCGCTGATCGAAACGCTGGATCCATCGTCCGCAAAGCGACTCGGCGCAGTCCCCGCGGCTGGAGAACCCGACATTGATCGAGCCGTGGCGGCGGCGCGCCGGTGCTTTGAGGAAAACTGGTCGCAGCGCGATGCGCGAGCTCGAAGCACCGCCTTGCGCAAGATGGCTGAGCTGGTGGATGGGCAGCGGGATTTTCTGGCCTGTCTGGAAACCATGGACATCGGTACACCGGTTGCTCTGACCGGCGGCCAGATGGTGGACAGCTGGATCGATGCACTCGAGTACTTTGCCGGAGCCCCGAGCCGGATCGCGGGCGAAACGCTGTCGGCCCCGGGAAGCTGGCGCTTCACCGGCCGCGAAAGCCAGATCTACACGCTGAAAGAGCCGCTGGGTGTCGTTGGGGCCATCCTGCCCTGGAACGCACCGGGTTCCTTTTTTATCAACAAGGTTGCGCCCGCGCTGGCCGCCGGCTGCACCATGGTTATCAAGCCGGCAGAGCAGGCGCCGCTGACGGCGCTCTATCTCGCGCAGCTTTTCGAAGAGGCAGGGCTGCCGCCCGGCGCCATCAACGTGGTCACCGGTGACGGTGCGGCGGCCGGCCAATCGCTGGCCCGACATCCAGACGTCGACAAGATTACCTTTACCGGGTCAACCGCCGTCGGTCAGAGCATCATGCGTGACGGCGCTGACAGTCTGAAACGTTTGACGCGAAAGCTGGGCGGGAAATCCGCTTTTGTGGTGATGAGCGACGCGGATATGGACAGCGCAATCCAGTTTCTGGTGATGATGGGTGTTTTCAGCGCCGGGCAGTTCTGCATGTGTCCATCCCGCGTATTCGTAGAGAAGTCCATCATCGACCGATTCAACGAGAAACTCGCCACGGCGATGGGCTCAGTCAACATCGGCAGCGCGCTGGATCACCATACCCAGATGGGGCCGCTGATCACGCGGCAGCAGCGCTCGCGGGTGACCGCGCTCGTGGACGGGGCGCGCCAGGAGGGGGCCGAGGTGCTGCTGGGCGGTCATGAGATCGATACCGGTGGGTTTCACTATCATCCGACGCTGTTGTTCAACCCGGACACCCAGCTGGAGATCGCGCGCGAAGAGGTGTTTGGCCCGGTACTGTTGTCGGTGCCGTTTGATGAGAACGACCTCGAGAGCCTCATCGGCCTGGCCAACGAAACCCACTACGGGCTGGCGGCCAGCGTGTGGACCAACAACCTCAAGCTGGCCAGCACGATGGTGCGACGGTTTCAGGCCGGGATTGTCGGGATCAACTCCCACGGCTTTGTCGATCCGCGCGCCCCGTTTGGCGGCGTCAAACACTCCGGCCTCGGGCGGGAGTTTGGTGTCGAGGGCCTGGAGTCTTTCCTGGAGACCAAGACGGTTACCGCGTTTTATTAGCAGCGTGTCGAAAAACGCAGTTTTCGGCGCGCTGCAACCGGCACAGGGATGTGCCGGCATTTTCGATGGCTTTAAGCCATTGAAAATGTGAGCCAGGTGAAAATCACATTTTTCACTTGGCGTCGTTAAAAAAGCCACGGATGGCTTTTTTAGCAGCCTGCTAGTCGGTTGCCGGCTCGAACTTCGGGTAGCTCCCAAGGGTCAGCAGCAGCAGCGCGCCGCTGCCAAACAGGCCGGCGCAGATCTGCATCACCAGGTTGTAGCTGCCCTGAATATCAAACAGGTAGCCAAAGAACGCGGGCGCCAGGCCGGCGGACACGGCAAAACCGATGTAGGGAACGGTGTAGATTTTGGCGTAGTGTCGCAGGCCGAAATAGCGACCGACCAGAAAGGCGATCAGGTCGAACTCTGCACCCGCAGCAAAGCCGATCAACACAACGGCTACGGTCACCAGCGGGACCGACAGTTCTGGCTGCAGCAAGATTATTGCCGACAGTACGGGGGCTGCCTGAACCACCGCCGCCACGCCAGGCGCCCAGAATCGATCGATGCAATAGCCGACCACCACGCGTCCGGCGATGACCGCAACGCCGATCAGTCCGACAATGCCGGCGGCCTGGCTGCGCTCCATCGACGCGTCCATCAAGAGCGGCACAAGATTGGGAATGGAGCCGCCGATGGCTCCCGACAGCAGAAAAAACGACGCAAAAATCACCCAAAGGCGCCAGTCGCGAATCGCCTCCGCGACGGTCACGCCGGTGAGCGCGGAGCCCGCTGACTCGCCGTCAGCTTTTGCGCTGTGGCTCCCGGGTGGTTCCTTCAGCAGCAGATAGACGAGCGGAATCGCCAGAAGAGGGATAAGCGCCAGACCCAGATAGGCGGTCCGCCAGTCGTAGCGGTCGAGGATGGCGGCCACGTAATTGGGTGCGGTAAGGGCGGCAAAGCCGGTGCCCGCAAGCGCCAGGCCCAGGGCCAGACCGCGCTGGCGATCGAACCAACCGCTGATCGCTTTGGTCCAGGTAATCGGTGTTGTGCCGGCACCGAGAAGCGAGATGACGGCGGCAGAGATGTAGTATGTGATCAGAGAACGGGTCAGATAAGCGAGGCAGAGATACCCGATGACGGTACCGATCAGTGACCCCAGGACCACCCGGCGAACGCTGTACTTGTCGGTAAGCCAACCAATGACCGGAACCGCGAGTATGCCGGTGATGCTGAACACGGTGAACATGCCCTGCACCTCAGCGCGAGTCCACTCAAATTCAGCGCCTAGCGGCTGGATAAAAAGCCCCAGCGTGTAAAACGGGATACCGGTAATACCTGCGCCAATGCCAATTCCGCAGGCCAACACGATCGTCCAGTTGCGGCGTACTTCAGACGGGGATTGAGACACGTTGGACCCTTTCTTCTCGGCGAGCAGCGGCCAAGCTTCTTACATCACCGCCCAGATCGCCAGTCTCGAATCTCGATAGCAGCTGTCGAATTTGGGTGTCTTGCGGTGCTGGTTGCACCCTTCGGTGTCCCAGCAAGGCGTGTCATCAGCCGTCGGTGTTGAGGTCGGGCCCTGGCCCGGTCGCTCAGTGCAGCGGTGCGCCTTCGGGCTTGTTTCTGCCGCCGAGATTGCTCGCGATGGAGTGCATGGCGCGGGTGACAAGGCTGCTTTCGTCCATCAGCTCCAAACGCTCAGCCAGCAGATCTTCCGCGAGTTCCTGCAGCGACTTTTCCGCAGCCTTGACACCGCGCTGGTCGACGAACAGATAGTGTCCGGTGATCGGGCTGATCCAGGACAGCTTGGCGCGCATCGGCTCGTTTTCATCGCGCTTGAATAGGACCCACTGGCCGGTATTCCAGTTGCGTACGGTGTCGAAGAATTCGGTGAGTTCGCCTTCCGAGGCCGCGACCGGCGTTTCGTCCAGCACTGCCTGCTCAACGATGTTCTCGCCGCGAATGGTGAGGCCGGTTTCGTCAGCCTCGATCACAATCTTGTCGCTACCGGATTCGCGAATCATGCTCACGTAGAGCTGCTTCAGGTTGATCAGCACCTTTTGAATTTCCGCGTCCTGATAACCCACCTGCTTGAGTCCGCTGCGCAGGGCTTTGGCGAGGATGGGAATCCGGGTACGCAGACGCTTGACCGCTTTTTCGCTCTTGTCGAAGGTCACGCTCCAGATCAGCTCGTCGGCCGTTGCGACCACCCGGCGCCACTGCTCTGACTGCATGCCATGCCGCAGCACCGTCAGCACCATCACGTGGGCCCAAGCGCGATTCAGCAGATTGCTTACCAGGTGCGGCACCGGCTTGTTGCGAACGCGACGCTGCAGCAAACGAGCAACGTTCTGCCGAGCGAACTGCAGCTGCTCTTTACCTTTGACCTGCTGACGGACTCGCTCCGCACGCTTTTCCGCCAGCGTCTGCTGCCGGGTATGAAAGGTTTTGAGCTCGTCGCGGAGCTTCTCCAGAACCTGCTGGTCATCCCAATATTCGCTGATGACCTTGTCGACCGCGGCGTTGACGGTCCCGAGCGTTTCTCCCTTGCGATCGGTCTGCGTGGTCCAGCCCATGCCGAGCTGACCCAGCACCTCAAGCAGTTCACGGGCCGGCGCCTTGGGCGCTAGAACCGCTTCGGGATTCTTTAAAGCCGCACGGAGAAACGGCACCTGCAGCCGATGCAGCGCCTGCTGAAAGGGCGCCGGTAGCTGCCGGTCCGCTCGGACAAAATCGAACATCATGCCGACCATGTCGACGGTGTTTTCGTCACCCGGGCCGAGGGCGCGCCCGCCTTCGTTCCGTGCGACTTCCATGAGCTGAGACTTGATGTCCTCAGCGCCCACGTCCCGGCCGGCGTCGCCGGTGGCGAGCTGGTTCTGCAGAGTGGACAGCACCTCCATCACGGTATTGGTCGGGATGGGGGGCGCAGCGGCCTGGCTGGCTGACCAGCGGGTCGGACGCTGCTGGGAAATGAGCTTGCGGACCTGTTCCATGAGCCGGCGCTCGATGGCGGCGGCAGCGTCGATCACCACGTCGGAGGTGTCGCGCTCATCCTGTTCCGGGGTATGCACCGGGGCAGGTCGGCGCTGCTTCTCTTTACGGCGCAGAGTCTTCAGATCAGGGATGACACCCGCTTCGACAAGGATCTGGTTCAGCGCGCCGTAGATCTCATCGAGATTGCGAACGACGTTCTTCTCAAACGACTTAAAGAGCGCCTGGTGAACTTCCACCTCAGACTCCAGGCCCAGTAGCGCGTCGCGAAACGCCTCACACAGGGCGCGCGGGGCCAGCGGATTCAGATCGTTTGGAATGGGGCTGGTTTCAAAGATGCTGCCGATGCGTACACCCAAACCGTAGAGCTCGCGGGTAAAACGAATGTCGGCGGTTTCGACAATTGAATCGATGGCCAGCGTGACGGTCAGATCGCGATCGTCCAGAATACGCAAATCGTCTTCGTTGAACGCCGCAAAGTTATCCTCGGTGGAAGCTTTGCGCCGATGGCTGAAGAAGTCTTTTAAGGAAGCGTCAACGCGCTCGACATAAAGATGCGCGAGCCGGCTCTTGCGCTGCTCAATCTCCCGCTTCCCTTCAAAGTATCGGCTTTGTTCCACGTCACTGCGCGCCTCAGAGGCCATCTCGAACAGCCGGTCGCAGGTGTCGGCGAAAACGCCGGGCACCTTCTGGTCCAGATATTCGAGAACAAAACGCGCGCAGTCGCGGTAAGCCGGATGGACCCCCGACAAAGCCTCGACCGCATAGTGTCGCTTAACGCCGACCATGCGTAAAAATCCTTCCTCCCAGCGGGCGGCGCCTGCAGCCCGGCTGGACGTCACAACTTTCGTTACAACTTAAGGTGGGTACGTTGACTTAAACGCGCCGACACCTCTCCCAATGTGTGTGTTCTACGCCGGCGGGGAGAATTGATCTGTGACCAATTTCTCAATTCCGATGAGCGGTAGTAAATGGCCGCTCGTCGGCCGGTCCATGGCCCGCGCTGGGGGGTGTCAATCGGGTCTGCCCTCCCGATCAACTTCTGGCGTAGCAGAAGAGTGTTCGGCGAAAGGCGTCAGACCTTTAGCGGGCTGCGGTCGAATCACCGCCACACGGTGGGGCGAACCCATTGATCAGTCGAGGTTTTTGTAGACCTCGTCTTCGCTGGTCGGGTTATCGGTTCGGGCCACGCTGTCCAGGGCGGCCTCGATCGACACCATCAGCCGAGCCATGAAAGCTTCGCGGGATTCGCGTCGTTCCCCGGCTGCCGCTTCGTCAGGGTGAAACGCGCTTAGCGCGTCTCGGTCGAGCTGTCCCTGTGACGCCAGCAGGCGCTCCAGCGCGTCCAAACGGTCGCGGGTGACCGAGAGTTCACTGGCGAGCGACAGCACCAGGCCCAGCAGATGGTCGGTAGCGGGGTCGTCAAAGTAGCGGGGCCGAAGGCCTTTGGGGCTGGTGGGGAAGGAATCCATCAGGCCTGCCCCAGCAGAATCGGCCAGGCCAGTGGCCGTTCGGTATAGTTTCGCTGAGCTTTGCTGAAGCCGCCGTCGTTGGCCGTCAGTTTCACGCGCTCAGGCGAAAAGCCGCCGGCAACCGCTCGCGAGGGCAGATCGATGTGCGTGATGCGCCGAGCGAAGTACTCGTTGTTGTTGTAGGTCTCCCAGGTCGACATGTACTGATCGAAAGGACCAACGCCGCGCGGAATCTCCATGTGCAGCATGTATCCACCCGGCCTCAGCAGCCGGCGGCACTCGGCCATGATGTTGTCGATGGCCGGTCTGGATGTCTCGTGCAGCATGATGTGCGAGACGATCAGGTCAAAATGCTGATCAGGAAAGCGGGTCGCCTCGGCGTTGCGCTGTCGAAAGTGCACCCGCTGCCCCTTCTCCTCAGCGCGCAGATGGCCGTAGCGTAGACAGGGTGCGGCAACGTCGATCGCAAACACCTCCGCATCCGGGAAAGACTCTGCCCACGGCAGCGTGCTGTTGCCCACCGCACAGCCCATGTCCAGGATCCGCTGAGGCTTCAGGTCCGGGATCTCCTGTTTGGCTGCGTCGATGAGCATGTGGCCGAGGCGATCGCTGTCGGGCCCCAGCGCGCCGCCGATATAAATAGGCAGGCTGGTTTCGTAGAGAACGCCGGCCGTGACGTCGTCGGGACACGTATCGCTGTGATAGCCGCCCGGCTGGAGATGAATATCCACGGTGCTGTGGTAGGCCGGGATCTCAAGCTTAGGGTCAAGCTCCAGGCTGCCGCCGGCCTCGCCGGGCACGGCGCGGAAGTTTGCCACCAGCGCATCACGCTGGCGCAACGCCGGGGCCGCAATCGACTCCCACATCATCTCCTGACTGCGTCGCTGCAGGGCGCTCCAGAGCCGATAGCCCGGGTCCGGATCCATGATCGATTTCACCTCATCAATCGATTCGGGTTCTCGGCCATGGCGTTCGACGAAGGCTGGCTTCAGCTGCTGCTCGTAGATGCGAGCCGTCGCCGGCTGGATCGCTCGCGCCAGGTGTGAGCGAAAAGCGCTGACAAAATCCTGGCGAGCCTGCTCATCGTGGGTTGTTTTCGGTTGGTACAAGAGACGTACTCCCTTTCACTGCCAGCTGGACGATTCCGCCACGGCGTCGCGGTAGGGTTTCAGATTAAGAAACAGCACCACGGTGGAAAACACCGCGCCGACGCCTGAGACCCAGGCGATGGAATAGCGCAGGGCGGACTCATCCTGGTAGATAAAGTCGGTAATCAGCGCCACGGCGGTTGGGCCAACCGTGAGACCGAGGATGGAGATCACAAACAGGTACACCGCCGACGTCTGGCCCCGCATCTGGTTGGGCGTGATCATCATCAGCGCTGAGGCGCCGGTAGCCGTTGCCATCGCCGGACCGATGCTGGCCGGTACGAGCATGACCATGGCGCTGGTCGCCGTCGGCATTAGCGGCATCAGCGGCGCCGTCACCAGGGTGATCAACACACCCGTCAGGACCGTGCGCAGGTGGGCGTCGGGATAACCTTTCTGATAGAGATAGTCGGCCAGCCACCCGGCGGCGTTGACCCCGAGCGGGCCGGCGATCAGCAGCAGGACGCCGTAGCTGTAGCCAACCTGTCCGATCGACCAGCCAAAGGTTCGAATGAACATGGTTGGGACCCAGGAGAAGTACGCGTAGCCGACGATGGTCACGACCGACATGCCGACAAACAGCTGACCAAAAACCCGCTTTCGTTCGAGCAGGTAACCGATGACAAACTTCAGCGGGAGCTTGTCAGGGCCGCCTCTTAGCATGCCGCGGCGGCGTGGCTCGCGTACGGTGGCCATGAGGAGCGCCACGCCGAGGCCGGGCAGGCCCACGAGCATAAAAACCAGCTGCCAGGGTCTCACCGCACCGACCACGGGCAGCATCGTGTCGCCGCCGGCTGAGGCAAAGCCGATGACGGCGCCGCCGAGAATCATGGCCATACCGGCGCCGACCGAGACCCCCATCTGATAAAAGCCGATCGCGCGTCCGCGCTTGTGCTGCGGAAAATAGTCAGAGATGAGAGACAGCGCGCTGGGCGTCAATGACGCCTCGCCGACGCCAACGCCCACCCGCGCAATAAACAGCTGCACGTAGCCCCGGGCGAGCCCGCACGCTGCCGTCATCAGACTCCATACCGTGATGCCCGCAGCGATCAAGGCGCGCCGGCTGGCGCGATCGGCCAGCCGACCCAGGGGAATGCCCATCAGCGTGTAGAACACGCCGAAAGCCAGCCCCATCAGCAGGCTCATCTGCGTATCCGTCAGCCCAAGATCAGCTTTGATCGGCCCAACCAGCAGCGCGAGGATCTGGCGGTCGATAAAGGAAATCACGTACGCGAGGGTCAGTACGCTGACCACGTACCAGGCATAGCCGGAGGACGGATAGTCGTCGTCGACAGGTGTATCCCGCAACGCAGATTCGGTGGCGGAAGGGGTTGTCATGGGCAGGCCTTAAACTCAATCAGGTCATCAGTTTACTTGGATTTGCTTAGATCTTATGTTCGTATAGCGAAGTGTCAGAATTGCTGACCCTCCCTCCAATCACTCAGGGCTGTTGTAAAATTATGAATAAGAAACAAATTCTGGCTGCTGCTATCGCGGGCTGCCTCAGCTTCCCCCTGTACGGACAATCGATCGAGGAGGTGCTGGTAACCGCTCAGCGCCGGTCGGAAAGCGTGCAGGATATTCCGGTGGCGGTATCCGCTTTTACCAGCGAAACCATGGAGCGGCTGGCGGTCACCGAAACGATGGACATTGCCCGGCTGGTGCCGAACTTCCTGTCTCAGAACAATACGGGGCTGGGTACAGCAAACGTTTACTCGCTGCGCGGGCTGAACAACACGGAGTCGATCGCCACCTTCGATCCGCCGGTTGGCACCTACATCGACGACTTTTTCATTCAGCGGCAGAACGGCAACAACTACGCCCTGTTTGACATCGACCGGGTGGAGGTTTTGCGCGGTCCACAGGGTTCGCTGTTTGGCCGCAACACGACCGGTGGCGCTGTGCGCATGATCCTACGCGATCCGGCCGAAGAGTTTGGCGGTAACGCTGAAATCGGCTTCGGCGCTTTCGGTAAGCTTGTCGCCCGCGGCTCTGTTGACCTACCTGTGTCGGAAAACTTCCGGCTGAAGCTGTCCGCTTACTACGTAGAGGACGATGGTTTCGTCGACAACCTGACCACCGGCGAGGAAGACCTCAACTTCGAAGACAATAAAGGCGTTCGGGCACACTGGATCTGGGATATCAATGACCAGCTCAGCTGGAACGCATCGCTGACCTATATCGATAACGAACATGCCAACATGTTCAACTTCGAGTCTGGCGGCGACCGCTTTACCCGAACCGGCCTGACCGAAGCCGGGTCCCCGGTGCGCGATCTGGTGGTTGGCAACAAGGGAAACCTGCCCCTCGGCAACCAGACCGACTCACTTCACTTCACGTCAAACCTGGGATTTGCCACCCGCTGGGGTGACGTGGAGGTGCTAACCAGCTATCTCTCGCTGGACCAAGATTTCCTGCTGGACTTCTTTGAGGGACCCTTCGCGTCCGGTGGTTTCACCATTGCCAATGAAGGCAGCCACGATCAGTTTACGCAGGAGTTCAAGCTGTCCGGCTCCACCGAAGACGGTCAGTTCGATTACGTCGCTGGTCTGTTCTACTTCGACGAGGACAACGAGACCGACTACGCGCAAATCTTCAACCTGGGCGCCATCGGCCTGTTCCTGCCCGGCGGGTTCCCGCTCATTCAGTACGACCGGATTCTTGATAACACCACGGAATCCTGGGCTGTTTACGGCCAGGTTGACTGGAATTTTGCGCCGGACTGGACGCTGACACTTGGCGCGCGATTCACCGAGGAAGACAAGGATCTTGGTATTCGCGATAACGGCAACCCGGGTGCCGGCGCCATCATCAATAACGTTGACCTGGATGCCGCTGGCGTTCCGCGGACGCTAAATGAATCGCAGTTTACGCCGCGAATCGCCATCGAAAATCAGCTGAACGAGGATTTTATGTGGTATGGCTCGATCACCACTGGCTTTAAGTCGGGCGGATGGAACGCACGAGGGACGGCGGCAGAGACGCTGCAGCCGTTCACAGCTGAGGAGGTCACCAACTTTGAGCTCGGCATGCGCTCGGAGTGGATGGACAATTCGCTGCGATTCAACCTGACGGCGTTCCGGGCGGACGTCGAAGACTTCCAGCTTCCGTCAGCCTTCATTAACAGCGCGGGCGCTATCGAGTTCATCACGCAGAACTTCGCCGACCTCGATACCCAGGGTCTGGAGATGGAGCTGCTCTGGCTCCCTACGGAAAACATGACCTTGTTTGCCAACGCCGGTTTGCTGGATTCTGAGTACAGCAACCTCGACCCGTCGATTGTCGCTCAGCAGCAGGTTTGCCAGACGACCGGCGAGCAGTGTGCGCAGGGAATCGTCGATCCGCGCGGCAACATCGCAGATCCGGTCCGGGCACCGGACTACCAGCTTACCGTCGGTGGATGGTACGACTACCCCATCACGAGCAATTTGACACTGACGCCGAGCGTAACCGTGACGGACTATGGTGATCACAACGTCGGTACGGCCGGTGAAGATTTCGGTTTGGTGGATGGCTACACGCTGCTGAACGCCAGCCTTACCCTGGCCAACGAGCAAGACAACTGGCAGCTTAGCTTGGAGTGTGACAATTGCACCGACCGGCTGCAGGTGGTTTCGGTCTTGGCGGGCTTTACCTACCTGAACGACCCGAAGTTCTGGCAGCTGTCGTTCCGCAAAAGCTTCTGACCGGACCTTTCGGTTAACGCGAAAAACCCCGCCTCGTGCGGGGTTTTTTTATGGACCGGTAAGGGCCCGGGTCAGCAGGTTTGGAATCCGGGAGACATCCCAGGTTTGGGGTGGCCACTGACGTGCCGCCCGGACGATCACCAGCTCCAGCGAGGGGATCACCCAGACGTTCTGGTACCCGTGTCCAACAAACGCATAGATGTCGTCAGCGACATAGGGTTCGGAGCCCCACCAGGTATAGACATCGGGGCCGGGGTGATTGCCGATATGCCAGAGGCTGCCGTTGCCCAGCCAGATTTGATAGCCATAGCCTTCGCTGGTCGCGGCCGGCTGAAGCATCTGATCGACCCACGCCTCGGGCACAAGCTGCTGGCCGTTCCAGCGGCCCCCGTTCAGCATCAGCTGCCCGAGGGACAGCCAGTCGACGGGGCGGGACAGGATGCAGCACGACTTCATCACGTGGCCGCCTGGCTCATCCTGATACATGGCGGCGGGGCCAAGCCCCATGGGCTGCCATAGCCGTAGCGACAGGAAGTCCTGGTATTTCATGCCGCTTGCGCGTTCGAGCGCAAGCCCCAGAAGGTTGCTCTCGTTGTTGTTGTAGTCCCAGCGGCTCCCCGGCGGGTCGACCTGCGGGAGTTTCAGCGTCCAGTAGTCAAAATTGGTGCCGAAGTGCTGAAGCACCCCTTTGGACCAGGGCACCGGCGTGTAGTCTTCCGAGATCTGGGCCAGACCGCCGGACATCTGCAGCAGATTCTTGATGGTGATTGCGCCGCGAGGGTCGTTTTCCCATTCGCTGACGTAGCTGCCGACCGGGTCGTCAACCGACCGGATCACGCCTTCGCTGACCGCTACCCCGACGGCCATGCCCAGCACCGTCTTGGACATGGACTGCGGATTAAACCAGTCGTCGCGCTGGAAGCCATCCCAATACCGCTCAAATTCAATGACCCCGCCGCGGGCGACCAGCAGCCCGAGAGATCGCTGGGCCTGTGCGTAGGCGGCCGCCTGCTCCAGCGCCTGCGGCGGAATCGTGGGTCGATCGGTGGTCGGCAGTTCAATCAGCTCGCCGGTATCCAGCGCGACCACGGGATCAAACCACTCGATCGGTGTGGTCAGCGGGTCGGCACCCAGCGATAGATAGCTCACGTAGCGCTGCACAAACCGCCAGTTGGCGGCGGCGGCAACGGCCAGGGCCAGAAAGAGTACACCTACAGCGATCGCCAGCTTTTTCATGGTGCTAGCTTTACGGACAAAATCATGGCGCAGATCATACCAGCGGAGCGGGCGCCGGAAGTGGGTCTACTTTTCAGCTATGGTTGGGGCCACAATCATTTACGGAGCAAACCATGGCGCGCCTTCCTGTCGCTGATATTGAAACGCTGGATGAGGCAGCTCGTGCCAACCTGCTGGCCGCCGAGAAGATGCTCGGGTTCAGCCCCAATGACGGGCTGCTGATGGCCCACAACCTGCCGCTGATGCAGGCGTTTCTAAAGCTCGTGCAGACGATCTATGCGCCGGGAAAAGTCAGCCAGGAGCTCAAGCGCCTGCTGGGCCTGATCACCAGCGCCGCCGCGGGGTGTCAGTACTGTCAGGCCCATACCACTTTCTCCGCGCATCGCCTCGGCGTCAGCGAAGAAAAGCTGCGGGACGTTTGGACGTTCGCCGAGAGCGCGCTCTATAACGACGCTGAACGGGCGGCGTTGACGGTGGCGCTCAAGGCGGGCCAGTCGCCCAATGGCGTCACCGACCAGGATTTTGCCGCGCTGGGCGAACATTTTGACCTGGACGCACAGCTGGAAATTGTCGCGGTCATCTCGATGTTTGGATTTCTGAATCGATGGAACAGCACGCTGGCCACCGACCTCGAAGCGGCGCCGGCGGCGCTGTGGACTCAGGTTGAGCGCTGACGAAAGGCGGTGGCCCGCCGGCCTTTAGTTCTGGCTGTCGGGGTCCTCGGCTTCTTCTACGCCTTTGTCGTCAGCGTCTGACGTTGCGGCGGCTTCCGGGTCCTCGTCCAGCACCTCAAAATCTTTGTATTCGACGCTGGTCACGACATCCAGCAGCTGCTGCTCGAAGGTGTTGATGTAGCCCAGGTATTCGTCGCCGCGTCCGGCAAAGCGGCCGCCGACGGTCGTGATCCGGACCGCGCTGGCGAGGGAACCGGTGCGTGAGCCGGTGAGCTCGCGCTTCTGCTTGCGAACCCATTTGGCGCGTTTTTCCAGCGCCTGAAAGTCGCCGAAATCGGTCTTCAGCTCGCGGGCCAGATCAAGCGCCGCCTGCTTTTCTTCGGGCGCCAGCAGGCCCATGATTTCGCGGCGCGTTTTCCGGAATCGGCCGTCTCCTCGCTCGTCAGCCAGCAACGCCCAGGCTGCGCCTTTCACGCGGTCCACGGCGACGCCGATACCGGCAAAGTGCATGAGCGCCAGGTTGAATTGGGCTTCCTTATTGCCCCAGCCGGCGGCGAGCTGAAACTGTTCCTGGGCGTGCGTGTTGAAGCCGTCCTTGTAGGACCGGACCGCGGCGCGATAGTGCACGATGTCCGGATAGTCCTGAATACCCTGCATGACCCGGTCTCCCAGATCACCCTGAGTGGTTTGCGCGGTGACGCCCGCGCATAGCAGCACGGTCAGCAGTAGGGTGGTAAAGCAGTGGCGCGTTTGGATATTCACGATTTACAACGGGTTATCGGCAGCTTTTGGCCAATTTGCCAGCGTCAGACCGTCGGTGAATGTGCCGTCGGTCCCGCTTGCCGGAAAAAACTGCCGCCAGCGATGGCTGGCGGCAGTTCTTGCAAGCTTTGGGGACGAACGGCTTTTGGTGCCGCTCAGATCCTGAGATCACTCTTCGTTGTCGTCCTCGACCGTTACAACGTGCTTCTTAATGATGATGACTTCCTGATCGCCGTCACCGTCGAGGGCGCTTTCCACGTCCACCTGGATATCCATCCCTTCGGTGTGTTCGTGAATCAGCGCGGTGATTTCCTCTTCGCTCAGCGAGTCGCCCTGCGTGTCTATCACGACGCGATGGGCGCTCGAATTGATGACCTTAATCTCTTTGTCACCGTGCTCAATCCAGACGTTCTCGCCGTCCAGCAGCGCCTCACCGTCCGACAGAAAGACGTGGCTGCCGTGTGCACCCTCCGAATGGGCCATCACGTTGGGCAGCTTGACGTCGATCACTCGACCACCCACTTCCATTTCCAGGCCGTCAGGGTGCCGGGTCACCAGCACCTCGTTGCCGCTTTCCGTCGTGAAAACCTCAGACTGTCCCTCAGCAAGGTTTTCGATGGTGACGGTTTCAGAAATGCCGTCATCAGTCTTGACCTTAATCTTGAGGGTTTCCCGAACCTCGGCAAAAGCGATGGTCGCGCTGAGGGTCAGGGCCAGCAGGCCGGCGATACCAATCACGGGGTTCAGCAGAGTAAACAGATTCATCATAAGCTCCTATGGTGTTTGTGCGTGGCTTATTGCAACCGCCGTGCCACTTTCTTGCCCGCCAGAAAACGACGATTTCGGCCAGTTTGCACCCTCGAGATTCCCCATTTGCGCCATCGATTCCCCAAATGGGGACAAGCCTTCGGGTTCTGAGGCCGCCATCTTATTCCTCCTGGCCGAGGCCATGTTTTCCCAGACGATAGAGAAAGGCTTTATAGGGCAGACCCAGGAGCTTCGCCGCCCGGGCGCGATTGCCGCTCGCCATGGTCAGAGCCTGGCTCAGCGCCGCGTGCTCCAGGGCCTCCCAGTTGACGCCTTCGGGCGGCAGCGTAAAGCCGCTGCCGGCGGGTGTGGACGATCGAAAGCTGGCCGGGAGATCGTCCGCGGTGACCTCGCTGTCGTCCGCCAGAAGTATCAGGCGTTCCACGACGTTGCCCAGCTCCCGGACGTTGCCGGGCCAATGGTGGTCGACGAGCCGGCGTCGTACCGATCGCGGAATGGCGGCAGGCTCAAGGTTATGCTGCCGCGCTGTTCGTGCGACAAAATGGTCGATCAGCGCCGAGATATCTTCGCGACGTTCCCGCAGCGGTGGCATCTCGATGGGAACCACGTTGAGCCGATAGTAGAGATCCTCACGAAAGCGCCCTGCCGCAACCTCCTCTTCCAGATCTCGGTTTGTGGCGGCGATGATTCGCACGTCGGTGTGGATCTCGCTGTTCCCACCCACCCGCGTGACTCGCCCCTCCTGCAGGGCTCGAAGCAGCTTTGGCTGGATCGCGAGCGGGAGTTCACCCACTTCATCAAGAAACAGCGTGCCGCCGCCCGCGGCCTCAAATTTGCCTATGCGTCGCTGGTGGGCACCGGTGTACGCGCCCTTTTCTGCGCCCAGAAACTCCGCCTCCATCAGCCCTTCGGGAATGGCGCCACAGTTGACCGCCACAAACGGACCATCGTTTCGGCCGGACAGGGTGTGAATCGCCCGGGCGGCGAGCTCTTTGCCCGTACCGCTTTCGCCGCCGATCAGCACCGAGGCCTGGGTGTCGGCAATCTTTTCGATGCGCCGATACAGCCGCTGCATGCCGGGTGCTTTGCCCACGAGATCGACCAGCCGATCGCGCTCGCCGACCTCTTCGGCCAGGCGCTGGTTTTCGGCCTGCAGATTTCGCGCCCGGAGCGTTCGCTCCACCGCCAGCAGCAGCGCCTGCCGCTCAAACGGTTTGCTCAGATAATCGTCGGCGCCGGCGCGAATCGCCTCCATGGCGTGAGCGATGCTGCCGTAAGCGGTGACCATGATGAAGCTGCTGTCCACGCCGCTGTCGCGAAGCTCCCGCAGCAGCGACAGACCATCGCCGCTTTCCAGCTTCCAGTCCGAGATGATCAGCTGGGGTGCTTCGGCCTGGCCCGCCGCCAGCGCCGCCGCCTGGCTGGCCGCCTGGGTCACCGTAAGGCCCAGGTCGGTCAAGATGTCCGTCATCAGCTGGCGTTGAGCCGGCTCGTCTTCAACTACCAGCACGCTACCCGTGTACTGACCGTTACTGCTCATCGCCACCCACCTGTCGGGCATTGAGCGTAAGCGAGGCAACGGTTTGGCCGTCTTCGTCGCGGCTCAGCGACACCTCGCCGCCGTAGTGGGATTCCACAAGGCGGCGCGTCAGATACAGACCCATGCCCGATCCGTCAGCTTTGCTGGTTGTGTGCGGCAGGAAAAGACGGTCCGCGACCTCGGGGTTGATGCCGTCACCCTGGTCGAGCACCTGAATCAAAGCGCCGTTGTCTCGAGAGGCTAGGGATACGCGGACCTGCTGCCCGGCGCGGCTGGCCTCCACTGCGTTGACCATCAGGGCCTGCACCATCGCCCGGAGTTCTCCGGACACCCCGCTGAGTTCCAGCGGCTCGGCGGCATCGATCGCAATCTCCACGCCGCTGTCACCCTGCATCAGCTCGAGCGCAACGTCTCGGATGACGGCCCGCAGGTCCACCGGTTCACCGACCGCCTGGGTGGCGCTTGCCAGGGTGAGAAAGGAGCGGATGCGAGCGTCGATGCGGTTGATCTGACCTCGCGCCTCCGTGGCCAGCCTCCGGCTTTCTTCGTTGCTGACGTGGCCGGTGGCAAGGCGGTCGATGGTCAGGCCGATGCTGTTGAGCGGATTGCGCAGCGAGTGCGCCAGGCCGCGACCGATCTCTCCAAGTTCCGACAGGTAGTCCCGATCGGCCAGGCGCGCACGCGCAGCGGCCAGCTCTTCGAGGTCACGCGACATCTGATTGAAGGCGCTAACCGTGTCTTTGAGCTCGGAGACCGCGCTGCCGGTGGCCACCTGTACACCTGGCTCGCCTTGCCCGACCGCCCGGGCCGCGCTGCGCAGTTCTCGGAGCGGCTGAGCGACTCTCTGGGCGATGAGCAGCGCGCCGAGTACGCCGAGCACCAGCAGGGCCGCAAGACCTCCGGCCAGCCGCTGGGAATGTTTTTGCAGGGCCTGCTCCACGCCAGCTTTGGGGATCGGGATTCGCCGATCGAGGGTGTCGCTGACCAGCCGGAGATCGGCGTTGCTGGACTCCCAGCTAAGCGATTGGGTCGCGGCTTCAACCTGCAGCGCTCGCACCTGGGTCAAGGATGGTTGGCGCGGCAGCTGCAGGAGCTGCGCCGGCTGGTCCTCGACCTGCACGGCGATCCGGGTGATCTGTTGCCCGACCTGTCGGTGCCCCGTGCGCACGATCTTGCCGTCGTCATCCTCGACAATGCGTTCCACGAGCACTACCACGTCGCTGTTTTCTTCCGGCACGGCGAACTCTTCGTCATCGATCACTTCAAGCAGCGATTGGCCGACACCCAGCGCAAGCTGGTCCAGTTCGTTGGAGAGTTCAGCCGCCAGCCAGCGTGAGCCCAGCCCGCCCAGCGCAAGCATCACGCTGAGCAGTGCGGCGATGAGAATCAGAATGCGGTTTCTTAGGGTCATGGCAAATCCTAAGCAACGATTGTGCCATGGATATCTCTATCGTCGGGCCAACATACGTCCGTGCAGGGCGTCTAAGCGGCATCGCGTAACCGCAGTTCCGAGTGTTAAGAGAACGCGCGGGTTAAGCCGCGCGGATGGGCTATTCGGCAGTCAATCCGCCGCTAATAACTTTCCGTTCGGCGTGCGGAAAGCTGATGTCGACGTCGTAGTTTTTCATCTTCTCGTTGCGCAGATTGGACATGCCGTCATATTTCAGCAGGGTCCTTTCTTCGACGTCGTAGAGCACCACAATCGGGTCGACCAGCCAGCGAAGCAGGCCGCTGGCGGGCTCCATTGTGAACTCAACCGCGTCGCGGCCCTCGTGCTCAAGCTCGCCGGTTTTCTTGACGCGAAACTTCACCGTGCGTGTCTGCGCCGGCACCAGAAAGTCGAACTTGACCGGCTTGCCTGTCACCAGCGTGCTCCAGTCGTTCTCGATAACGCGGTCAAAGCCAGCATCCGCTACAAACTGGTTCTTCTTCAGCATGTCGCTCTTGAGATTGCCTGGTGCAGCGCTGAAGACCTCAAGACCGCCTTCTGTTTCACGCAGGCCCTCGCTGTAGTTGCGCAGCGTATCTTCCAGTGTAAACAGTGGCCGACGCGGGTTATCGCGAAAGTCGAGCACCTTCTGGGCAAAAACATCGCCCTCCGGCGCCCGATAGCGGATGATCTGGCTGGTGGTCTTACCGTCCTCGACCGTTTTCTCGTGCTCTTCTAGATACAGGAGCTCGCCGGTTTTTGCGTCGGTGGCGTAGCCGGTCATCGTTTTGACGATGGTCTCGGCTGATGCTGAAGCGCTCAGGAGAAGCGCGCTGATGAACAACGTCCATTTATTCATATCTTTATCCTAGTCCCCGGCCAGCGACAGCCTGCCTTTTTTTGATGAAGCCCAGATGAATGCTTCAACCGCCTCCCTCAGCCCGCAATTCTGCCAGAACCGGCGCTGTTTTGGGCTGAACGCCGCGCCAGATCGCAAACGATAGTGCCGCCTGCTCCACCAGCATCCCCAGGCCGTCGCGGACCTGACAGCCTCGTGCCTGGCCCCACGCCAGGAACGGCCTGGCGGCCGAGCCGTAGCTAAGGTCGTAGCACCAGCTGCCCTCCCTCACTAAGCATATCGGCAAATTCGGCATTTGCTGGTGGCCGGCGGCGGTGCTGTGAATGACGCCATCGAAAGGCTCTGCGGACGCCAGTTCCTCCCAGTGGAGCGCAGAGGCGCCCGACTTTTCCGCGAGTCGCTTCGCCTTTTCGTAGGTTCGGTTCGCGATCACCAGGTTGCTGACCCCGGCGTCCATCACCGGCGTGACGATGCCCTGCGCGGCACCACCGGCGCCGAGCAGCAGAACGCGCTGACCCGCCAGCGAGAAGTGTCCGTCGATGTCCTTGATGAATCCGCCGCCGTCCGTGTTGTCGCCGCTAAGCCGCCCATCCTCGCTGCGGAAGACCGTGTTTACCGCGCCTGCGGCGGCCGCGCGGTCGCTGACGTCCGTCAGAAGATCAAACACGCGCTGCTTGTGAGGGAGGGTGACGTTGAAGCCGGCCAAGGCTGTGTCGGTAACAAAAGACGCCAGGTCCGCGGGCGCAACTTCCAGCGCGTCGTAGCTGAGCTGCTGGTGAGTCTGTTCGGCGAAGCGTCGGTGGATGGAGGGTGACAGGCTGTGGCTGATGGGTTGCCCGATCACCCCATAGCTGTCCATTAACGCTCGTTAAGCCAGCCGGCGACGGTTTTGGAGAAATAGGTAAGGATCGCGTCCGCCCCGGCGCGCCGGATCGATAGCAGCGATTCCATCACCACCGCCTCCTCATCCAGCCAGCCCTGCATGCCGGCGGCTTTCAGCATGGCGTATTCGCCGCTGACCTGGTATGCCATCGTCGGCACGCCGAACTGCTGTTTGACCCGTCTCACGATGTCCAGATAGGGCAGCGCCGGCTTTACCATCACCATGTCGGCGCCTTCTTCGAGATCCAGCGCAACCTCCTGGAGAGCCTCGTCGGTGTTGGCGGGATCCATTTGATAGGTGTACTTGTCTGCGCCGGCCAGGTTATCCGCTGAACCTACCGCGTCGCGAAATGGCCCGTAGAACGATGAGGCGTATTTGGCCGAGTAGGCCAGAATGCGCGTATTACGAAAGCCGCTCTGCTCCAGCGCTTCTCGAATCGCGCCGATGCGCCCGTCCATCATATCTGAGGGCGCCACAACGTCTGCGCCGGCAGCCGCGTGGGACAGTGCCTGTTTCACCAGCACCTCAACGGTTTCATCGTTGGTGACATAACCACTGTCATCCAGCAGGCCGTCCTGTCCGTGCGTGGTGAAGGGATCGAGCGCCACGTCGGTCATCACCCCCAGCTCCGGCTGGGCGTTTTTCAGCGTCGCGACGGCGCGCTGTGCCAGGCCGTCGGGGTCATAGGCTGCTCGAGCGTCGAGCGACTTGGCCTCGGGCGCCGTGACCGGGAATAGGGCCACCGCCGGGATGCCGAGATCCACAATTTCCTGGGCTTCGGCGCTCAGCAAATCGACGCTGATTCGCTCGACTCCCGGCATCGACGGAACCGGCTCGCGCTGCTGCTCGCCTTCGCAGACAAACATCGGGTAGATCAGGTCGTTAGTGGTTAGCGTTGTCTCGCGCATCAGGCGGCGCGAGAAGGGAGCGCGGCGCATGCGCCGCATGCGGGTGGCTGGAAAGGGCATGGCGGGACTTTACCATCGCTTGCTGGACTGTCAATGCGGCGGTACGATGAGAGATTCGAGCTTGGGAAGTGCTCGTATTTCATTGATTTCATTCGGGGGAATGATGTCTCAGGGCGTTCTTGTCATAGAGCCGTCGGCGACGTTGTCGAACCTGCTGGTGCGCACGCTAAGCGCCGGCAGCTACAGCCTCACGTCCGTCACTCACGACTTCGAAGAGGCGCTGACGCTGATCAAGGACTCGGTGGAGCGGGAACGCCCCTTCGACGCGATAATTCTCGGCGTGCCGCCGCGGGTCGCCAATCCGATCAAGCCGCTGCTGAAGTTTTTGCAGCGCCAGGGTCCCGCGAACCAGATCCCGTTTCTCCTCGTGATCCACGACAAGCACGTGATCCTAGAGCGTTGGGCGGACAACCGCGGCCACAGCGCGATTGTTCCCTGGCAGCGGTTTTCCCAGATTCCGGCGATCCTCGCCGGCATGATTCCCGAGCCGACGCCTAAAAAGGCCAGCGCCAGCGACGAACCGGACGCGAGCGCTGTCAGCGTGCTGTTCGTCGATGACTCGCAGAGCGCGCGCTATGCCTACCGCCAGTTGCTGGAAAGTCGCGGCTTCCCGGTCGATGTCGCCAGCACGGTCGCCGGCGCCGAAGCGATGGCGGCCCAGGGTGACTATGATCTGATGATCCTGGACTACTACCTGCCCGACGGCACCGGTGACGAGCTCTGCCGGAAAATCCGGAACCTGCCCAACTGCGCGGGCGCCACCCTGGCGATCATCACCGGCAGCTACCGGGAAACAATCATTAAAAGCTGTCTTGAGGCGGGCGCCATTGAGTGCATGTTCAAGAACGAAGCCAAGGAGCTGTTCATCACCCGGGTCGCGTCCATCGCGCGCGGAATCCTGACCCGCAAGTCGGTGGAAGCTGAGCGCCAGCGCCTCGACGGCATCCTCGGGTCGGTGGGTGACGGTGTCTACGGCGTGAGCACCGGCGGCGAAATCACGTTCATCAATCCAACCGGTGTCCGGCTACTTGGGTACGCCGAAGAGGCCGAACTGGTGGGCGAGCAGGCGACCGATCACCTGCATCATGATGATGCGGATCACAATGACCGGCTGGAGGACTGCTACCGCAGCGGCCACGCGCTCAGCGGCATGGAAACTATGTTCAAACACCGCCGCGGCCATCCGCTGCCGGTCGAGTGCACCGTGTTTCCGCTATCGATTAAGCAGCAGCGCAAGGGTGCGGTGGTGGTATTTCGAGACATCTCGGAGCGCAAGTCGGTGGATCAGCTCCGCTGGGAGGTCTCCCACGATTCGCTGACCGGGCTCGCTAACCGGCGGCACTTCAGCCAGCACCTCGATCGGCAGCTTGAGCGCCTGCACGAGGAAGGGGGCTACGACGCGCTGCTGTGCGTGGATATCGACCGATTTCGCGATATTGTCGAATCGGGCGGGGAGGCCGAGGGTGACCGCGTGCTGGCTGAGGTGGCCGAACGCTTGGGGACTCGCCTGCGTGACCGCGATCTGCTGGCGAGGCTAGAGGCGGACCGCTTTGCCCTGTTGCTGTCGCGCATCCAGCTATCCACGCTGTTTACCATCGCCGATGAGTTCCGCGGCGTGCTCGCAGAGGTGCAGGCCGAGCGATTCGGCGTACGCCGTCCGGTCACCGGCTCCATTGGCGTCGTGATCCTGACCCGCATGACGCCGTCAGCGGAATATGCGCTGGAGCATGCGCGCATCGCCTGCGACCACGCGAAGAAAAAGGGCCGCAACCAGACGCATATCTATCTGTCTGAGGAAGACACCCGGACGGCACGTGAGCTGGAATCCGGCTGGGAAGACCGCTTTAAAGACGCCATTCGAAACGATCGCTTTGTGTTTCTGGCGCAACCCATCACGCCCATCGACTCGTCGCCGACGCTCCAGCTGGTGGACGATGCGGGCAACGTGGTGCAGGAGCAACCGCGAGAGCTGATCTTCGAACTGCTGCTGCGCATGGTTTCCCGTGACGGTCAGTGGGTGTCCCCGAACGTCTTTGTGCCGCTTGCCGAGCGGGTCAACATGGTTCAGGAGGTCGACCTCTGGGTGATCCGCAATGCGCTGATCAAGCTGGAGGAGATGGCGGAGGAAAACTACAACGTCTGCCTGACGGTCAACATCTCCAACGTGACGCTGCAGGATCTCGACGCGCTCCGGCTGATTCGCGACGTGATCGAATCCCGGCGCATGGAGCCCAACCGGCTGATCTTTGAGGTTACCGAAACCTCGGAGATGGCCAGTCTGCACAGTGCCCGCAAGTTTATGCTGGAGCTACGCAAGCTCGGCTGTCGCTTTGCGCTGGATGACTTCGGCACGGGCTTTAGCTCTTTTACCCACCTGAAACACCTGCCGGTCGACTTCATCAAAATTGACGGCATGTTTGTACAGGCCATGGTCAACGACGACGTTGACCGCACCATGGTCAACTCGATTACCTCCATGGCGCACGCGTTAGGGCTGGCTACCATCGCTGAGCATGTCGACTCGGAGGAGACCCTGGAGGCGGTGCGTCTGGCCGAAGTGGATTTTGTTCAGGGCCACTACCTGGGTGAGCCCATGCTGCTCGATACCCTCGATATCGACGCGATGCTCGAAGCGCAGACGCCGTCGGCCGCCGGCGATCAGTCGTCAGGATCCGGTGGGCACGGCTGAGGAGGTCTGCAGAGGCTCCGGCGGGCCCAGCCAGTCTTCCAGCACCTCGTAGGTTTGTTCGATCCCCGCGCGCGTGTGCCCAGAAAAGGTCTGGCAGGTCGCTCGCAGCTTGTGCTTCTTGAGGTCAGCCCGGACTTTGAGCAGCACAGCGTTCGCGGGTCCGCGCTTGAGCTTGTCCGCTTTATTGAGCAGCACATGGCAGGGTAGCTCGACCCGCTGGCACCACTTGAGGAACTGCAGGTCGAACGGCTTGAGCGGGTGCCGGATGTCCATAATCAGGATCAGCCCGCGAAGGCTTCGCCGGCTGCGAAAGTAGCGGTCCAGCTCCTGATCCCAATGTTCGCGCAGCTTTTGCGACACCTTGGCATAGCCATAGCCCGGCAGATCGATCAGGCGCTGTCCGCCGTCGAGCTCAAAGACCACCATATGCTGCGTTCGCCCCGGCGTTTTGCTGGTCCGGGCAAGTGATTTCTGGTCGGTCATTGCGTTAATAACTGTGGACTTGCCGGCGTTGCTGCGCCCGGCAAACGCCACTTCACCGCCGCTGTCGTCCGGCAGCTGGTTGACTCGGTGGGCGTTGAGGCCATAGCGGGCGGCGCGGAAGCGCTGGTATTCGTTGACGGTCATAGTCTCGCTTGTTATAAGGACCGGCTGTATTTCACGGCGGTATGACGTTACACCGGCGATCATAGACGCCGTTTTGGATATGTATGGCGGCCTCCGCAAACACCCGGCCGCATCGAACAGGAGTTTAGAGCATGTTGCCCCACCGCAAGACGCTGGCCCTTCTTTTTGCCGGCTGCGTGTTACTGAGTTCTCCGCTGGCGGCCCAGGTTGTCGGCGATTCTGCTGCAGGCCAGACGAAGGCGACGGTTTGCGCGGGCTGCCACGGCGTTGATGGTAACAGCACCTTCGGCGAATGGCCGAAGCTGGCGGGGCAGCACGAGCAGTACATCGTGCGCCAGGTCAAGAATTTTCAGTCGAAGAACCGCGACAACGCGCTGATGTATCCGATGATCGTCAATCTGACGGAACAGGACGCAGCGGATATCGGCGCCTACTTCGCCCAGCAGAAGGTGAAGCCGGGAACCGCCGACGAGTCGGTCGTCGAGGTCGGTAAGCGTCTTTATCAGGGCGGTGCCGCCGGTCGGGGAATCCCCGCATGTATGGCGTGTCACGGCCCCGGCGGTCGCGGCAATCCGGGCGCAAAATATCCTTCCGTCAACGGACAGCATGCGGTCTACACATCATCGGTCCTGACGCGCTTCCAGGGTGGCAAGGTGTGGGGTGAGGGCGAAGACGCCAACGCCATCATGGCCTCCATCGCGGGTCGCCTGACGGATGACGAAATCACTGCGCTGGCGAGCTACATCGAAGGGCTGCACTGACCTTCTGACATCCGGCCGCCGCCGAACTGGCCTTTACCGCCGCTGGTCCGGGCCAGTGGGCTTCAAGGAACCATTTGACCTGGACGGGGTCGGAGCAAACGGGAGCGCCTGCCGGCGGTGGCAGGTGACAGATCGGAGTAAAACCAACATGAGATGGATCACGCTGGCAGCGCTGCTGCTCAGTTCCGGAGCGTTTGCTCAGGTGATGGGCCAGGGCGGCGCTTACGTTCCGGGCAAAGACTACAAGCTCATCGAACCGGCCCAGCCGACCGACGACGCAACGCAGGTTGAGGTTGTTGAGGTGTTTGGGTATCTCTGTCCACATTGCGCGACCTTCCAACCCTATATCGAACCCTGGTCGAAGAATCGCCCGGATCGGGTCACGTATCAGCGTGTTCCCGTGGTGTTCCAGCGGAGCTGGGAGCCCCTGGCGCGAGCCTATTACACCGCCGAGGCGCTAGGAATTTTGGAAGAATCACACAACGCGCTGTTTCGGGCGCTGCACACCGAGCGCCGTCCGCTGCGCAACACCGACGACCTCGCCAATTTCTTCACCAGCTTTGGCGTCACTCGCGAAGAGTTCGACAACACCGCGAAGTCTTTTACGGTGCAAACCAAGCTTTCCCGCGGCGTCAACCAGGCGCGTCGCTGGGGGGTCACCGGGACACCTAGCGTGGTGATCAACGGCAAGTATCTGGCGAACGGCTCGATGGCTGGCAGCTACGAACGGCTGATTCAGATCGTGGACCACCTGGTGGCCCAGGAGCTAGCCGCTCTGCCGCCGCAGGCCGAAGCGACTGCTGAAGAAGACGCGACCCAGGCCGGATCCTCACACTGAGTGCTGGCAACGGCGCAGCGAAACACCGAGCGCCGGGTGGTTTATGTACCACCCGGCGCTTTTTTTTGCCGCTTTGGTCGGATCGCGGCGAGTGGTGCACGATTTAGATCGGGAGTTATTGCTAAACTGATCTGATGGAATCGCGTCCCGACCCAAGCGTCGACCTCCGCCTGCTGAGCTACAACATCCAGGCGGGGGCGCAGACGACCCAGTATGCCGACTACGTGACGCGCGGCTGGCAGCAGGTGTTGCCGTTTCCCGGTCGCGGCGCGGTGGTTGCTGCCGTCGGTAATGCGGTCCGCAGCTACGACGTGGTGGGATTGCAGGAAGCCGATCATGGGTCGCTTCGCAGCGCTTTCCTCAATCAGCCGCAATTTGTCGCCGAGCAAGGCGAGTTCCCCTACTTTTCGCAGCAGTCCAACCGCCGGGTCAGCCGGCTGGCCAGCACCGGAAACGCCCTGCTCAGCCGAATTCGACCGCAGGCGGTGGAGGATCACCGCCTGCCAGGTCGGGTACCGGGGCGTGTGTCCGGCCGTGGCGCCCTCGTGGCCCGGTTCGGCGATGCAGCGCTCGGACTGACCATTGTAAATGTTCATCTGGCGCTCAGCCGCCGCGCGCGACGCAGCCAGCTGGATTTTCTGGCCGACCGCCTCACCGGCTGCCGCTATGCGATTGTGATGGGCGATTTTAATGCGCCGCTCGACGCACCCGAAATCCAGGCGTTTCTCGAACGTACCGAGCTGCTAAGCCTTCCTTGCGATCTGTCCACCTTCCCGAGCTGGCGACCTGCAAGGCGCATCGACCACATGTTCTTCAGCCCGGGTGTGCAGCTCAACGCGGCCACCGTCTTGCCGATCGAGCTCTCCGATCACTGCCCCGTTGCGGCTGACGTGAGCGTGCCGGTGAGCGCCATGTTCCATCATCCGGCCGCGGCAGTGGCCATGCCGGCCCCGGCAAAGGTGGCCGCGCTGTAATGACCGAACGGGCTCGCGTCCGCTTCTTTGCTTCGCTCTTGCTGCTTGTCGCGCTGCTCATCGTCAGCGGAGGCGCGTGGGCGGCCGAAGCCACCACGCTGGATCCACGCGAAGCCTACCTCTCCGCTCTCAAGGCGCTGGATAGCAAGCAGCTGGATCGCTTCGACGAGCTGGCCGACCAGCTGCAGGATTACCCGCTGTATCCTTATCTGCAGATCGCTCGCGTCAGCACCGGCCTCAAGAACGCCAAGCCGACGGCGGTGCGGAAACTGCTGGAGGACTACCCCAGCATGCCCCCCAGCTATCGTCTGCGCCGGAGCTGGCTGCGCGAGCTGGCCCGGCGTGAGCGCTGGGAAGCGTTCCTGACCGACTACCGACCGCAGCGCGACATGGAGCTGCGCTGCCAGCACGCGCTGGCCACGCTCCGGGTGCTCGGGAGCGTGGGTTATGAGCCGGATCTTTGGCTGGTGGGTCGATCCCAGCCGGATGCCTGCGATCCGGTGTTCACCCACTGGCGCCAGCGTGGGCTGCTCACCGCTGATCGATACTTTGAGCGCGCCGTGTTGGCGGCCAAAGCCGGGGAGTCTACCTTTGCCGGCTTTCTCGGCCGACGGCTGAGCGGCCCCCGCCAGGGAGAGGTGAAGCGCTGGGCCGCCCTGCAGAGTAATCCGGGTCGTAACCTGGCGGCGGCCAGTCGCTGGTCCGACTCGCCGCCTCACCGGCAGATGGTGCTCAGCACGCTGGATCGGATCAAAAGCCGCAACAACACGCTGGCGCTGTCCGCCTGGCCAACGCTGCGAGAGCACTACTCGTTCAGCGCCGATCAGGTGGCGGAAGTTGATCGCAATCTGGTGTTGTTTTACGCCACGGACTATCCGCTGGACGCGCAGCGCAGGCTCACGGCGCTGACCCTGCAGGATCCACAGATCGTCGAATGGCGGGCGCGGGTAGCGATCAAAGAAGGCGACTGGTCTTCGCTGCTGGCGGCGCTCGATAACCTGCCGGCGGAGCTCCGCGACCGCGACCGCTGGCAGTACTGGCGAGCGCGGGCAATGGCTGAAAGCGGCAGCGGCAGCGAAGCGATGCAGCTCTTCGAGCAGCTGGCTAAAAAGCCTAACTATTTTGGCTTTGCGTCGGCCGATCGGGTCAGCAAGCCTTATGCGTTGTGCCCGGCCCCGCGCGACCCAGACCCCGTGGTGCTGAACGCGCTGACTGCACGACCAGCAATGCAGCGAGCGCTGGAGCTGCACGCCCTGGGGGAGTGGCGCGACGCCCGCTCAGAGTGGAACGTGGCCACACGAAACTTGAATCGAGAGCAGCGACGCCAGGCTGCGGTGCTCGCCGACGGCAGCGGCTGGTTCGGCCGAGCCATCCTGACCCTGGCCGACACCGGGCATACCGACCGCTACGACCTGCGCTTTCCTTTGGCCTGGCATGCGGAGGTCACCCAAAACGCCGCGCGCTTTGGCCTCAACGCCAGCCTGATTTACGGCGTGATGCGCTCGGAAAGTGCCCTGGTGGTGGACGCGGTCAGCGGCGCCGGCGCTCGCGGCCTCATGCAGCTGACGCCCCAGACCGGTCGGGAGATCGCGTCAAGCCTGGGTGAGTCGAATCCCGGACGCCGGGGGCTGCTCCGCGAGGACGTCAACCTGCGGCTGGGTAGCGCGTACCTCGCCAGCCTGTTCGAGCGCTACAACCATCCGCTGAAGGTGCTGGCAGCCTACAACGCGGGGCCTGATGCCGTCGCCCGCTGGGAGTCGCTGGATCTGCCGGAGGAGCCCGATCGCTGGATCGAAAGCCTGCCGTATTACGAGACCCGGGACTACCTGATGCGAGTACTGGCCTTCACAACGCTCTATGACTGGCGTCGTGAGGGTAAAATGGTGCCTTTGGCGCAGCGCATGCCGGCGCTCGACCTTCGACCCGGAGTGACCGACTACGGGATCCGAGGGCGAGTAGTCCCGCGCTGCCCCTCGTAAAAGGTACGAACATGACACATACGGTTTTGTTGGGTGGCAGCGGGTTTGTCGGAGACGCCCTGGCCAACGAGCTCGCCACGCGCGGTGAGCAGGTGACCATCGTTTGCCGTAATCCGGCGACGAGGCGCTCGGCGCGACCCAACATCACGGTGAGTATCGCCGACCCTTATCGCGTCGACAGCCTGGTAGAGGCCGTTTCCGGAGCTGACGTTCTGGTCAACCTCGTGGGTATCCTGAACGAGAAAGGATTTGACGGCAGCGGCTTTCGTAAGGCGCATGTGGACGTGACGCGCAACGCGCTGGAGGCCTGCGAGAAGGCGGGTATCGAGCGTTACGTGCAGATGAGCGCGCTGCGGGCCGGCGAGGGCACCAGCCATTATTTAAAATCCAAGGCTGAGGCCGAAGCGCTTGTTCGCGATAGCGCTCTGGACTGGGCCATCCTGCGCCCCTCCGTGATCTTTGGGCCTGCGGATAGTTTCCTGAACCGCTTCGCGGCACTGATCGGCCTGACGCCGCTGGTGATGCCGCTGGCCTGCGCCGGCAGTCGCTTTCAGCCGGTGTATGTGGGTGACGTGGCCGATGCGTTTGTCAATGTGATCGTGCAGGGTGGAGACGGTCGCACGCTGGACCTGGTCGGCCCCGGGACCTACACGCTCAAACAGCTGGTGGAGTACGTCATCGCGCTGAAGGGACGGCGGCTGAAGGTGGTGGGTCTGCCGGGATTTGTAAGCTACCTGCAGGCGTTGGTCATGAATCTGGTGCCGGGAAAACCCTTCTCGACCGACAACTATCGCTCGCTGCAGCTCGACAGCGTATCGGAGGACAACGCGCTTGAGGCGCTCGGTGTCACGCCCACGCCGCTGGAGGCGATCGCGCCGAGCTACCTGGGTCGCCAGCAGCGGGCCCATCGCTTCGACGACGCCCGCAGTCGCGCCGGGCGGTAATGCAGCCGAACGCCATCCTGGCACCGGCCTTGGCTGCGGGTGGGCGCGGGTAGCACCTGCCATGGAAATCTTTCTGGTCGGTGGCGCGGTGCGGGACGAGCTGTTGGGACGGCCCGTCGTGGACCGCGACTACGTGGTCACCGGGGCCACCCCCGAGGAGATGCTGGCGCAAGGCTACCGACCCGTCGGCAAAGATTTTCCGGTTTTTCTGCACCCGGAAACCGCAGAGGAATACGCGCTGGCTCGCCGTGAGCGAAAGGTTGCCGCCGGTTATGGGGGCTTTGAGTTTCATGCCGGGCCTGAGGTGACGCTCGAAGAGGATCTCTCGCGCCGCGACTTGACCGTCAACGCCATCGCCCGGTCCGCTGACGGGACGCTGATCGATCCATTTGGTGGCGTCGACGACATCGAGGCGCGCCGCCTGCGTCACGTTACTGACGCGTTTGCCGAAGACCCGGTCCGGGTGCTCCGGCTAGCGCGGTTTGCCGCTCGCCTGGCGGCGCTGGAATTCTCCGTGGTGCCCGAGACCACCATGCTTGCCCGCCAGCTGGCGGCCGCCGGTGAGCTCGATGCGCTGACGCCGGAGCGGGTGTGGACCGAAACCGAAAAAGGCCTGATGACGGCCAATCCCGAAGTCTTTGTGGAGGTGCTGCGCGAGTGTCACGCCCTGGCGGTGGTGCTGCCCGAGGTCGACGCGCTGTTTGGCGTGCCGCAGCCCGCGGAACACCATCCG
Organism: Pseudomonadota bacterium; assembly: GCA_039033415.1. Lineage (NCBI taxonomy): Bacteria > Pseudomonadati > Pseudomonadota > Pseudomonadota bacterium. Next base: position 117,507 of record JBCCCR010000001.1, read on the forward strand.
GAGATCGACACCGGGATTCATCTGCTGATGGTGCTGGCGCAGGCAGCGCGCATGGACCTGTCCAGCGCCGCGCGCTTCGCCTGCCTGACGCACGATCTCGGCAAAGCCCTGACGCCGAAGGACGAGCTGCCAAAGCACCTCGGTCACGAAGCTTCCGGGCTGAAGCCGCTGGTGGAACTCTGCGACCGCCTTCGGGTGCCGAAGGCGCATCGCCGCCTGGCCGAGCTCGTGTGTCGGTATCACCTTCAGGTCCATCAGGCGCTGACCCTCAAGCCCGGCACGGTGATGAAGCTGATCGAGGCTGCGGACGGCCTGCGCCGCCCCCACCGATTTGCCGAGATGCTGCGAGCCTGCGAGGCCGACTTTCGGGGGCGGGGAGGCGGAAACGCTGAAGCGCCGTATCCGCAGGCCGCTTACCTCGCGGCGGCGATGGCGGCCGTGGCCGCGGTGCCGAACGCCCCGCTGAGGGCTGAGGGGCTGGAAGGCCTTGAGCTTGCGGCCGCACTGCGCCGAGCGCGGATCAGGGCGATCGCCCAGACCAAATCACGCTGGCAAGGATCCAGCCCAGCGTAAGTCCGGCAACGTTGGCGATGAGGTCGGCGATGCTGGCTTCGCGATGGGGCAGGGTCCCCTGAATCAGCTCCAGGATGCCTCCCATCAGGGCGAAGCCCACGAAGTACCACAGCCGGGTCCGGTTCGTTCGATACAGGCTGCAGAACCATACCATCAGCAGCCCATACGCCAGCAGATGCCCCCATTTGTCTTCCTGAGGAATTTCGAGCCCCGTCTGCGGCGCGGTGATCAGCGAGGCTGACCAGATGCCGCCGACCAGCGCCCAGCCGAACAAAACACCCAGCGGGTGTGGCCGTTTTGATGAACGGCTCACAGCCGATGGAGCTGGTTGACGGGCAGCGACGGCAGTTCGAGATCCCGCTGCGCCAGCAGGACCTGGAAGCGCTCGCCCATTTCTGAGGGCAGCGTTAGCTGTTTGACCTCCTGCACCGTCGCCAGCGATTGCGGTGAGCCGTCCAGGCCGGCCGCCGCCGCGTAGTCTGTCAGCCCGAATGCGAGCAGGAACTGAGCTTGCGACGTAAACCCGACTGGCGTCATGCCGGCCAGGTGCAGCGCCTGCGCCACGGCGCTGAAATCGACGCTGACGCTGAGATCCTGGAGCCCGGGCATCCACAGCAGCTGGTCGTGAGCCCGGTGGCGGTAGTGGGCGATGGCGGTGCCGCTGCTGCGCTGGGGGTGGTAGTACTCGCGCCGCGTGTAGCCATAGTCGATCAAGGCCAGCGCCCCGCGCTGCAGCTGCTCGGTGATCGCCTGGAGCCAGGGTGCCAGCATCGGCACGTCCTCCGTTACGTACCCAGGTTGGCTGGCCTCGGTTGGCAGGTCAGCGTCACTCGCCGGGCCGCGTTCCCAGACGAGCTCGTCCTCAGCAAGGGCTACGACCAGCTCGTGCCACCGGTCTTCCTGGTAAATGAGGCGACGGGGCGGCAGCGCGTCGACCACCTCGTTGCCCAAAATCACGCCGGACCAAGGTTCGTTAGGCGGCGCGTCGAGCCAGCGCACCCGCTCGAGCGCCTGAGGTACCCGTTCCTCGATGGTTTCCCGCTGGCGTGTCCGCAGTGAACCGCTGACCTCCAGGATCCAATAGGCGTCGGGTGGGCAGCCATGGGAATCCAGCGCTGACAGCAGGCTCGCAGCCAGCGCTCCCGTGCCCGCTCCGGTTTCAAGAATGGTGGGCGTTGGCAATTGCGCCAGCAGCGGCGCACACCAGCGAGCCAGGCAGTACGCCAGGCCGTCACCCAGCTCGGGTGCCGTGATGAAATCACCGCCGGCGCCAAACTTGGCCAGTCCGTTGTGGTAGTACCCAAGCGTGGAGTGGTAGAGCGCAAGCTGCCAAAACCGCTCTGAGCTCAGAGGGCCGCTGGCCGCAATTTCTGCGGCGATCTCCCGGGTCAGTGCCCGGCTCAAGTCGAGCGCTTCCGGCTCTGGGGCTGGCAGCGACAATTTGTCGCCGGGAGATCGACCGGGCATGGCGGGGCTCAGGCTTGCCGTTCCCGCCGAATCGCCACGCCAACAACGGGCGTGCCGGCCAGCGCTCCGGGCTTGCGCAGCGTGAGCGATATCACGGCAATCGGGTAGTTTTCGAGCAGTGTCTGAGCGCAGCTTTCGGCGAGTGACTCGATAAGCTGCCGGCGGCTTTGCCGGATATGATCGCGCAGATGATCGCAGACCGAGACGTAGTCCAGCGCGTCAGCGAGCTCATCCGTGGCGGCGGCCGACGTCATGTCCACTTCCAGCGCCAGATCCAGTCGAAGCTGCTGGCGGATGCGCTTTTCGTGCGGATGGACGCCGACCAGCGCGTCGACGGTCAGGTTTTCGATCAGCAGGGTGTCCATCGCCAAGGAAAGCTTTAGGCCGCCATCGGCGAAAGGCCGGTCAGGTCCCATCGCGCGTGGACGTCCACCGCCAGGTTATCTCGCTCAGCCTCAGCGAGCCGCAGGGCACCGACGAGGGCGATCATCGCAGCGTTGTCGGTGCAGAACGCAAATCCAGGGTAGTAGGAGCGCGCGCCGCGCTGCTGAGTCATTTTGTCGAGCACGCTTCGAAGACGCCGGTTGGCGCCAACCCCGCCGGCCACCACCAGCCGATCGAAGCCGGTCTGGTCCAGCGCACGGCCGCACTTAATGCGCAGCGTGTCGGCCACCGCCTCCTGAAACGCGTGCGCCAGATCAGCTTTGAACTGCTCGCTCTGATCGGACTGCTCCCAGGTGGTGAGGACCTGCGTTTTGAGGCCCGAGAAGCTGAAATCCAGCCCCGGCCGGTTGGTCATGGGGCGCGACAGCCGGAGGGCGTCAGGGGAACCCGTTTCGGCCAGCGCCGCGAGCGCCGGCCCGCCGGGGTAGCCAAGCCCCAGGAGCTTGGCGGTCTTGTCGAACGCCTCGCCCGCCGCATCGTCGAGGCTCTGACCAAGCAGTTCGTAGCGTCCCAGGCCGCGAACGGCGACGAGCTGGGTATGGCCACCGGACACCAGCAGCGCGACAAACGGCGGCTCCGGGGCGTCAGGCTCGAGCAGCGGCGCCAGTAGGTGTCCTTCCATATGATGGATCGGCAGGGCGGGTACGCCGGCGGCGTATGCCATCGCGCGGCCGGTGCTGGCACCGACCAGCAGCGCACCCACCAGCCCGGGCCCGGCCGTATAGGCTACGGCACCCAGCTCAGCCGGCTGCAGTCCAGCTTCTTGGAGCACCTGTCGAATCAGCCCCGGGAGCTTGCGTACGTGGTCGCGGGCCGCCAGTTCTGGAACCACTCCGCCATAGTTGGCGTGCTCGTCGACCTGACTGTATAACGCGTGCGCCAGCAGGCCGCGCTGCGTGTCGTACACCGCAGCGGCGGATTCGTCACAGGAGGTTTCGATACCTAGAACGGCGGCCATCGGGTTGCGTTGCTCCAAAATCAGGGCGCAGTGTCGCAAAGGATATTCGGGAGCGCCAGCAGCCGAGTGGAGTGCCTGCCGATTGCCATGGCTCGGCCACGATTCGGTCGTCAGGTCAGTTCGATCCCAAGGAGTTGAGAACACAGCTTTGCGTGAGTCAAAAAATTCACGTTATAATGGGCGTCTTTGTCCGCGATTGTGGCTCCACGCCGGCGATCCGGGCTTTTTGCATAGCCAGTTGGAGTTGTAATGCCAAGCGTAAGAATTCGCGAAAACGAGCCGTTTGAGTACGCCCTGCGTCGCTTTAAGCGCTCATGTGAGAAAGCCGGGATCCTCTCCGAGACCCGCCGTCGGGAGTATTATGAGAAGCCGACGCAGGAGCGCAAGCGCAAAAAGGCGGCTGCGGTGAAGCGTCATCTGCGACGCATGTCCCGCGAAGTGACCCGCCGCAGCCGGCTGTACTGATAGCCAGCGCTATCCGTCGCGCCGGCGCCAAGGCCGGTGCGTTTGCAGAGTTTGTAATCGGGCCAGTGCAGCGGCCCGGCCCGCCCGACAGACCATGACAGCTTCCCTCAAAGCCCGTCTCACCGACGACATGAAAACCGCCCTCAAAGCGGGCGACAAGCAGCGCCTGGGCACGGTCCGCATGGCGCTGGCTGAGATCAAGCGACGCGAGGTGGATGATCGCCAAGACCTCGACGACGCCCAGATCACGGGGCTGATCGAGAAAATGGTCAAGCAGCGTAAAGATGCGCTGAGCCAGTTCACGGATGCGGGCCGCCAGGACTTGGCTGACCAGGAAAAGGCGGAGATTGAGGTGCTGGCAGCCTACCTCCCGGAGCAAATGAGCGACGACGAGCTCAGTGCGCTCATCGACACGGTGATCTCAGACACCGGCGCCAGCTCCATGAAAGATATGGGCAAGGTGATGGGGCAGGTCAAAGGCAAGGTGGCTGGCCGAGCGGATATGCAGCAGGTCAGCTCGCTCGTCAAAGCTCGCCTCGGCTGAGGCCGGGGCAAGCAGCCATGCGGCGCTGGACGGCGACCTGCGTCACCAGCGCTCACCGATTGCCCGGGCAGGGAAGGTAAACTGGCTTTATGTCCGGCCTGATTCCCCAGTCGTTCATCGACGAGCTGATCGCTCGATCAGACATTGTCGAGGTGATCTCTAACCGCGTTCCCCTCAAGAAGGCTGGCCGTGAATATCAGGCGTGCTGTCCGTTCCACGATGAAAAAACCCCGTCGTTTACGGTGAGCCCAAACAAGCAGTTTTATCACTGCTTTGGCTGTGGCGCTCACGGCAACGTCATCGGTTTTGTGATTGAGTACGACCGGATTGGCTTTGTCGACGCGGTCGAGGAGCTGGCGCAAAAGGCCGGCATGACCGTGCCGCGCGACGCCTCTCGCCGCGATGATGGGCTGCAGGAGGTTTACGCCGTCCTCGCGGAGGCCCAGCAAACCTATCAGACGGCGCTGAAGAGCAGTCCTCAAGCGGTCGAGTACCTTAAACAGCGAGGGATCTCCGGCACCATCGCTCGCGACTACCACATCGGATTTGCGCCCGAGGCCTGGGATACGGTGTCCCGCTGGGCTGGCGGCAACCGGGAGCGCGAAGCGATTTTGGATAAAGCAGGCCTGATCAGCGCGCGGAGCAGCGGTGGGGTTTACGACAAGTTTCGCGGCCGCATCATGTTTCCGATTCATGACACCCGCGGCCGGCCGATCGCTTTTGGTGGACGGATCATGGGCAACGCTGATGGCCCGAAGTACTTGAACTCTCCGGAAACGCCGTTGTTCCACAAGGGTCGGCAGCTCTACGGGCTCTACCAGGCACGGCAGGCGCAGAAAAAGCTGACCCGGCTGCTGGTGGTGGAAGGCTACATGGACGTGGTGGCTCTCGCCCAGTTCGGGTTGACCGAATCGGTGGCGACACTCGGAACAGCCACCACCGCTGACCACGCGGAGATCCTATTCCGCGCCGCGCCGGAGATCTACTTCTGTTTCGACGGCGATCGGGCCGGGCGCCAGGCTGCGCATCGCGCCATGGAATCGGTTCTGCCGAGGCTCAAGGACGGGCGGCAGGCGAAGTTTCTTTTCCTGCCGGATGGTGAGGACCCCGACACGCTGATTCGCGAGCGGGGCCTTGAGGAGTTTGAAGCGCTCCTGGCGGCCGCGCGGCCGCTATCGGAAGTGTTTTTCTCTCGCTATCAGGCGCAGGTGGACCTGAACAGTCTTGACGGCCGGGCAAGGCTGGTAGAAATAACCAAACCGCTGCTGGCACAGATCCCCGACGGCGCGTTTCGCGACATGATGTTTGAGCGACTGGGTGAATTGGCCCGAAGCAGCACGGTGGCGCCGCCGGCGCCAAACCTGCCCCCTGCCCATGCCGGCGAGCCGCAGGACAGTCGCCCCGCCGCACCCGTTCAGCCGTCGCTGGTGCGCCAGGCGGTCACCCTCCTGGTGCATCATCCGGGTGTGGGCGCGGTGCCGGCGCCGGTGGAACAGCTGATCGACTATCCGCGCGAGGGTGTGCCGCTGCTGGTCGAGCTCTATCAATGGTGCCGATCCAACCCCGGGGCGGTAACCGCCCAGCTGCTGCTCAACTGGGAGGGCCGGCCCGACCACCGGGCGCTGAGTAAACTGGCCAACCTGCCCGATCCGCTGGCGGTGAATCACAACCGGGAGGCAGAGTTTGCGGGCGCCATCGAGCGGCTGCTGGACGAATACCATCGCGACCAGCGGGTGGGGCAGCTGGCGGAGCTGACGGCCAAGGTCGAAGCGGGCGGCTACGCGAGCCTGAGCGCCGACGAGAAGGCCCACTACCGGAATCTGATGACCGGTGGTGCTCAAAGCGGTTCAAATGTGCCGAAATCGTAAGAAATTGTGCTCAGAAGCTTGAAATTTCGCCCATATCCCCTAGATTTAGGGCCATAGCGTGGCAGGGTCTGTATCCTGCCCACAAATAAGCAGTCGCTGACCCGAACAAAAAGCGCTCAATCCGACCGATGTCGGAGTAAACCTGAGACGAATTGAGACGCCATAGCGTCATTCCCGCTAAAGCGACCCCAATAACCAACGCTGTTCGCCCGCGCCCCTTTCGGCTGCGTGCGTTTTGTCGTTGGCACGGAAAAATGCGCGGTTTTGGTGCCGGATTACGTTTATATAAGTAATGGCCCGATTCCGTAGCAGTGACGGCAGGAGAATATGCAGGAAAATCAGCAATCCAAACTGAAAGTCTTGATCACCCGCGGCAAGGAGCAGGGATACCTGACCTACGCAGAGGTGAACGACCATCTGCCGGACGAAATTGTCGATCCGGAACAGATTGAAGACATCATCAACATGATCAACGACATGGGCATCCAGGTGCACGAAGTGGCGCCGGATACCGATTCGATGATCCTGAATGACTCTGACTCCTCCGACGACGAAGCCGCTGACGAAGCTGCGGCGGCGCTTGCCGCGGTTGATGCCGAGATCGGCAGGACGACCGACCCGGTTCGCATGTACATGCGTGAGATGGGCACGGTCGAGCTGCTGACCCGCGAGGGTGAGATCGCGATCGCCAAGCGGATCGAGGAAGGCCTGCAGCAGGTGCTGGGCTCGCTGGGTCGTTACCCCGCCACGTCCGAAATGCTGCTGACCGAATATGCCGCTTACGTCGGTGGCGAGCGGCGTCTCAACGAGATCATGGTTGGCTTTGTCAGCCCTGAAGATCTGGAGCCGGTCGACATCCCGACCCCGGTGGTCAAAAAAGCCGGCGAGGACGATGACGACACGCCGGTGGACACCGGTCCGGATCCGGAAGAGGTTGCGGCCAAGTTCAACCAGCAGACGAAGCTATTTCAGAAGTTTCTGCGCTCCGCTTCGCGAAATGGCCTGGGCCATGCCCGTTCGCTGGCTGCACGCAAAGAGCTTGAAGAATGTTTTCTGACCATCAAGCTGGCCCCGCGTATCGTCGACTTTTTCACGATCCGCATGCGCCGCGACGTGGCGATGCTGCGAACCCTCGAGCGCGCGATCATGGAGCTGTGCGTGGTCGAAGCAAAGATGCCGCGCAAAGACTTCATCAAGAGCTTTGTCGGCCACGAGACCGATCAGAAGTGGGTTGATCAGCACATCCGCGCCAAGCAGAAGTATTCAGCGCCGATCAAAGCCCGTGCCGATCAGATCCGCGAGCTTCAGCAGAAGCTGGCGGCTCTGGAAGATTCGCTGAAGGTTGAGATCACCGACCTCAAAGACCTCAATCGCGAGATGTCGATTGGTGAGGCCAAGGCCCGCCGCGCGAAAAAGGAGATGGTCGAGGCGAACCTGCGTCTGGTGATTTCTATCGCGAAGAAGTACACCAACCGAGGCCTGCAGTTCCTGGATCTGATCCAGGAGGGCAACATCGGCCTGATGAAGGCAGTGGACAAGTTTGAGTACCGGCGCGGTTACAAGTTCTCCACCTACGCCACCTGGTGGATCCGGCAGGCTATCACCCGTTCGATCGCTGACCAGGCGCGCACCATCCGAATTCCGGTGCACATGATCGAGACCATCAACAAGCTGAACCGCATCTCGCGGCAGATGCTCCAGGAGATGGGTCGGGAAGCAACGCCCGAAGAGCTCGCCGAGCGGATGGAAATGCCGGAAGACAAGATCCGCAAGGTGCTGAAGATCGCCAAGGAGCCGATTTCCATGGAGACGCCGATTGGCGACGACGAAGATTCGCATCTGGGCGATTTTATCGAGGACGCCAACATCGCCTCTCCGGTGGAGTCTGCGACCGGGTCCGGTCTCTCCGGTACCGTACGCGACGTGCTGTCGGGCCTGACCCCACGCGAGGCGAAAGTCCTGCGCATGCGTTTTGGTATCGACATGAACACCGACCACACGCTGGAAGAAGTGGGCAAACAGTTTGACGTGACCCGAGAGCGGATCCGCCAGATTGAAGCCAAGGCGCTGCGCAAGCTGCGTCATCCTTCCCGGTCTGAGCAGCTGCGGAGCTTCCTCGACCTGGAGTAAGGTGCTGTCACGGTCCCGCTTGGTGGTTTTGCCAAGCGCGCCGGTGCCAGGTTTCAAGGCCTGCTCCCGTAGGGGCGGGCCTATTTTTGTGGCTCCGTTGCCGTTTTGGCGAGCCAGCACGCCGGCAACAGGGACGCCGTAAATACGTCCCTGTAGGCTCAGCCTCGGCATCCATGCCTCGGATGCCCTGTTGTCGGCGCCCCGACTCCCCAAACCTGTATCCCGTTTGGCCTGAGTAAATCGGTCAACGCTGATCATCCGCGCTTCCATTTACTCTCGGCAAATATGCCCCATATCGACCTTAGGAAAAGCATTGGGTCCCGCAGATGTTTCGATGGTGGAAAAACCGGCGCAGGCAGAAAATTCTTCGCGAGCATCCGATCGCTGAGGGCGAGTGGGCGGATACCGTTGCGGCTTTGCCGTTGCTTCAGCAGCTTGAACCGGCCCAGCTCGCTGAGCTTCGCGCCATGGCCACCTGGTTCATGCACGAGAAGGATTTTTATGGGGGCGGTGATATGGACGTGGTCCGCCCGGTGGAGCTTCTCATCGCAGCGCAGTCCTGCCTGCCGGTGCTCAATATTGGCTACGAATGGCTAGAGGGCTGGTACTCCGTCTTTGTTTTTCCCGGCGCCTTTCGCAGCCGGCAAAGCTGGCGCAACCATATGGGGCTCGTAGATGACGACAAACGCGTGCTGGCGGGCGTCGCCTACCAAAAAGGTGGCATGGTGCTGAGCTGGAACAACGTCACGCATGATGTGGCCGACCCTGATGATGGCAATAACGTGATCATCCACGAGATTGCGCACAAGATTGATATGCGCAATGGCCCCGCTGACGGCTACCCAGCGCTGCACAAAGGAATGTCACGAGGGAAATGGGCCGACGTGATGCAGAAAGCCTTCGAGGATCTCAACAAACAGGCGCGGCGTGGACGCCCGCGAATCGATCCTTATGGCGCTACGGAACCCGCTGAGTTTTTTGCCGTGACCTCCGAGTATTACTTCGAGAACCCCGACCGTCTTAAGGATGCCTACCCGGACGTCTATAGTCAGCTGCACCAGTTCTACCGCGGCACTGCGGCTGCCTAAAGACCCGTGGACTGATGCCCTGTGCCGCAGGCAATCGGGTACAATAAGCGCTGGTCGGGCCCTTAGCTCAGTTGGTTAGAGCAGGGGACTCATCTTCATGGTGCGCCTGTCTGGTAACAGGCAGGATGAACGGGATGAATTCAGGGAAACCTTCACGGCAGCAGGCCGCTGGCAACCCTGAGCCAAGCCGCGGGTACACCCGCGGAAGGTGCAGAGACTACCTGAGGGCTGGCGCCCGCCGCCGAGCGCCCTTAATCACAGGCTAGAGCGTCCCGCACCCTGGCAACCGAGCTCAGGGTGGTGAGATAGTCCAACGCCCGGTGGAAACACCGGGGCACGTGAATCCCTTGGTCGTAGGTTCAAGTCCTACAGGGCCCACCAATTTTCAAATGTAAGGTCCTAAGACCTCTTGCCGAGATCCACAAAGGGTTCACCCACGGACCTTCTCATAGCCATGTTACTGGAGAGTTGGGCCTTGCGATCTCATCCGACTCTGACTTGTTTGATGACCAGTCCGCCAGCCAAAAAAGTAACAATCAGAATCAATGTGCCAAGAGTCGACAGGGTCGGCACGCTAATGGGCGCCGCCCCTAGAACGGACCAGACGCCACCGCTCCCTACTGTGGTACCGGCAAGGGCGTAATCTGGGTCTGCCATATCGGGCAGAGCAATCTCACAAGAGGGCGGCTGGCATGGCGCATTCCGAAATGCTTCGATAATCCATCCGCTTCCATCATTGCGGCTAGCGGTGAGTAAACCGTCTACGGTCCCGGTAGCAGTTGTCGGAACCGGCAGCGACCAAAGCAGTATTCGCCATTCCGTTATATTGCCACTAACGTCAGTGCTTATCTCAAACCGCCGGATGGAAGTGTTGGCCGGCGTGTAATCTCGAACTGTGTCGGAAAACCGAAAGTCAACGAGTAACGCATCGACATCCTGGAGCATCAAGCCCGATGCCAACGGGTTCGCCGTTGTAAATTCACCAGTCACACGAGTCCCTGCAGAGAATATTCCTGGATTGGCGTTACTAAATGGCTGGCCGACATACTCGTAGGTTGCTCCAATAGACAGCGGAGACAAAAGAAGGGCAGAAATCAGTAAAAGGACTCTCAAAGTGAAAACCTCCTCTCGGATTCGTGGTTGACTCTCACGACGGCGATCCCAAAACACGGTCTCGTATTCTGGCTGCAAGGGTAGCTTAGGCGCTCGCCAAACTGCCGTATCCATCAGAACTCTGACTTCAGCTTGTCTGCGAGTTCCGCAGCCTGCATTTTGTTGGTAGTCCCAAGGCTTTGGTGTTTGCGTCGATGATCCGGTGCCGTGAACCGGACCCACCAGGTGCCGCGTTTCCCTCGTTGGTAGATTTGCATGAATGCATTCTCCTTCTTGATCGGCGCGGCGACCGCTCGGGGCCAGTATAGCCCCGCACGAAATCCAGCACGTCGTCGCGCAGAAATACCCATGACCGCCCAACGCGGCGACCCGGCAATCGGCCAGCCCGCGCGTGACGCTTGACGGTCTCGCTACAGCAATGAAGGAGCCGTGCTGCCTCGGCAACTCCCACGGTAGGGAGCGAATTTGAAGTGGGTGTCAGGTCTTCTATGGTGCTAAATCAAGTTGGTTAGTGTTTCTGACCGATCCGTCTTCGAGAAAAACGAACCCCTGCCGAGGCAGTGATGGTCTGTGGGACACCAATCCCAGTCACCTGACGGGCCTGAGTATCAGGCCAGGCGGATGCTGCCCGTAGGACATATTGTCCGCCCTTATGGCCAGCTTAAGATGCAAGCTGGCGAGGTTGAGTAATGGCAAAAGCGTATTGACCTCCTTAAGAAGTTGACCGAAATCGAGTTGAAAGAACCGCAATGCGGCGAATTGGAACCCGGCCGAAGCCGCGTTAGGACCGAAGTCCGAAAGTGCCTCAGTTCCGCTAAGGCGCCGGTTGTGATTTGTACGGTAGCAGCAGATCACTCGCCCGTCCCGCGAAAAGTCCGGGTAGAAGTAGCCGGGGTAAACGCTTGACAAGCCGCGTCACTACCCGTAAGGCTAGTGACGCGACCAAGACCCTATTGCGCTTCCACGGCTACGGGTTGTGAGATCCTTACTCTGATTTGGTCGTAGATTGGTATTGAAGTTTCTTCGGGCACCTCAAGAGTCACGACCAGGGCATAGGGAATTTCCGTGTCCAGCCTCGAAGCCCCAGCGGCGCAATTCACAGATATCGGGAGTGTTGGGTTATCCGGCAGATCCACGACGATATCCCTTGTCATGATCTCATGTTGGACGGTGCCACGCCTTACTGTCCGGTGGTCTGCTTCAGTTCGCTGGACCCTCAATGGATTTTTTGCGGAAGCGGGAATATCAGCCCACAAATTCGCTTTCCGATAATTCTGTACTTTGCCGTTACACGGAGTTAGCCAAGCCAATGTGACGATGACCCGTCGCTCAACAAAGATTCCCCCTAACGCCCGAGGTATTGGAATTTGGAACTGATGGCCTTCCTCTGATGCTATCCAGCCTGTCCTAATCATCGTGGCTCTCTGCTCTGCGGAGCCAAGAGTTCTCGCGACATCAGCACATCCGTAGCCAAGAAAGCAGGTTATTGGATCGCGAATCGTGCGAACCGTAACCTCATTCTTTATCAGGAGTTCTCTGATTTTGCTCTCATCCGGTCCCCAGCTGGCCCCGTGAATTAGTAAAGCCTTCATCAGACAAACCTCTTCGGCTCTGCTTAGTCCTCTTGTTTCCCTATTTGGACCGATCACGGCCTCGTAGATCTGCGCTGCGGCTCTCGTCGCTAAGGCCGCCGAGTTGCTCGAACCTCGGGTGTGACCAGCGCCAGCGCCACCTGCCCTCGCTGGCAAGGCAACATAATGCCCCGGTGGTGCCAGATTGTTCTGCGGTAACAGAGTTGTGGTCTCACCATTTCCATCAAGACGCAGGGCGTAAAAGATTCGCCCAGCTGGGAACAAGACCTCTGGTTTCGTGGATCGGTTCATACCCGCCGAGATGGTCAAAGTTGCGCATGGCAACACCGCGTTTCCGATTGGGTCGTAAACGTCAGCAACTTGCAGTGGGGCTGAAAGATCTGAGTGCACCGGTCCGACAGTGACCGCATTTACACTCTCGGCTGGGCTCATAATTCGTCTATTCTGTCTATCTTCATAAAGTGCCTGTAGCACCAGTTCTTCGCGTTCTTCGTTCGTGATTTCGCGAAAACGTTGTCGAGTTAGCGGAAGAACTATCGGCCCTGCATGGTTGCCAGCGCTAACCACGAACAAAACTTTGTGTTTCCAAGATAGCCAGTCAAGCAGCCGAGCGCAGGGGCTCATCTCGCGGTAGAAAAGACGATTCGGGTCTCCGATTGACAAGTTGATTATGCGAACTTCTGGAGACCCGCCGGGCGAGCCGTCAGGTTGCTCGAATATCCTAGTAACCGCCCGGTGTATCAGATCCACAAGCAGTTCGTCCTCCGGGACGACTTCGGGTGGAGGCGTCACAAAAGAGTGAGTGGACGGTTTGAGAATTGGCCTAACGTATATTCTTCGAGTAGAGGGCTCGCCCGCGGCTGATTTGTCTCCGTGCACGATAAGCGACGCCATAGCAGACCCATGGCGTCGGGAGGCCGCAGGATAGGAATCGGCCCAGTCGTCTGCATCGTCTAATGAAATAAACCCATCCAGCCAAGGGTGGCCAGCTGGCAGCCCGTCCAATAGTGCAACGATTGGCTCCGCTTCCGGATCTGATGGCTGGCCGGTGGGCTCTTCGATATTGACATGCGACGCGGAGATATTCGCAGCAGACTGCCCAACGCTCCGGAAGTAGAGGATCTCGTCTGCCAGCGCCAAATCCACCTGGTCAGCGTTTTCCAGTAACTGTCGTATCTGAGATTCCGGCATATGGACGAGAGCTGCTTGGTATTCGATGCTCTGAATGTCGGCCGTTTTTGCGCAGGTGCCACCCATTTCTTCAACGAGTTGCTGAACACTGGCAAGTTTCCTGTTCCTGATCCTCGGATCGCGAGAGAAAACGAGTTCCAATTCTACTGGGATTATTTGCTGCCCAACCGCGAGTCTGCTCCTCCAGTCTTGGATGACCTCGGGATTCAACCGGTCGTTCGCGTTCCAAAATCTAATTTTGCGCGTCCTTTCAAAAACATCTTTAAACGCTCCCAATCCCCAGGGCAGTTTCCTCTCTTGCTGCCAGGTTTCCCAAAGCGACAACAGCTGGACGATTGCGGATTGGTCGGCCATCGAAAGGTAAAGTCGTCCCCCGAGGAGGCGCGTTGGGTCATCGGTGCGAAAAAAATCGTCGTCTGGCTCGATGTCCTCCGCTATACCCTCAGATAGCCATCGAAGCTGGGATCGCCTAAGTGCGTTGAAAAAGTTATCAACCGCGCCAACGGTCTCAATCACTAGTACTTTCTCAGGTGTCAGACCATTTGCCCGAGTCACCCAAAAAGCTTGTCTGTTATCGAGTGTGTCTCTTAGCCTACGAAAAACTGGGCCGATTCTTTCTTGTTGCCGGGAGCGGTTAGGAGTATTCGTTTTGTCGCCGCCTCCGGTTCTTTTTCTGCGTGCCCCTTCGTCAGGAGGCTGGAGCCATAAGTGCGGAAGCTGGTTACGGTCAGCCATTCAGTTGAGTTTGATCTGGCGCTTTAGGCCGGGCCTGCCACTGGCCCAACTTTCTCTTCACGATTTCAGGTATGTCCGCGTCGGGTGACTCGAGCAGGCATCTCCGCCGTACATCACGAGTAAAGTCTTCAAGCTCTGCAAAGCTAAGCCCATTCAGCTTGTCTGCCAAAGTGCGAGGAGACAGGCCAAGAGGCGAATTCAGTTGGTTTTCGAACTTGGAAAACCACGATATCCGCTGTTTTCTAGAAGGCATCGGCAGACATAAACGCAACTCAAAGCGGCGCCAAACAGCCCGGTCTAAGAGTTCATCGTGGTTGCTTGCAACAACCACAACGACGTGACTCGGGAGGGCGTCTAGTTGTAGCAGTAGCGAGCTGACGACACGCTTGATCTCTCCCGAATCGTTAGCATCGCCGCGCTCTTTCCCAATTGCATCAAACTCGTCAAAGAACAACACGCACTTTCTCGTCGAGGCAAACTCGATTACCGCGCGAAGCCTGTCGTTGGTCTCACCGAGATATTTCCCGATCAATCCCTCATATCGAACAACGATCATGGGTACCATAAGTTCAAAAGCGATTGCTTCGGCCAGAGAGGTTTTTCCGGTGCCAGGGGGCCCGATGCACATTACTCTGTGGCGCGGCTCTTCGCCGTGGGCACGAAGAAGATCTGAGCGATGCTGCTCCTCGATTAGCTCGCTAACATTGGCCGAGAGCGTCCTGGGTAGCACCAAATCCGTAAGTTTTCGCTCGGGGTCGATCTGATGAACGAGCCTATTGATTCGGTTGTCCCAGCCCGCCTGAACGGCTCCCACCTTGTGCCCGTGGTCATGGTGGTCATTCAAGATAGAGGCGAGTCTGTCGGCAAGAACGTTATGCCTTTTGGATCTTTCATCCGCGATCAGACTCTCCACTGTCCGCTTGAAGGCCGCCCTGTCTCCAGTGCGCTCGGCTTTTACAAGGTTGGTGAGGAGATCTGCTCTGGCCATCGTCGGCTATCTTTTCACAATTGAGTTTGGGGCGCACATATCGTTTGACTTAGTTACCCATTGGGTAAATAATAACTGTGTTCACAAGACATAGCTCAAATGCCGGCAGTCAATCCAAATCCAAAGGAAATTCGGGAAGCAAGAGTACAGTTGCTCTTGTCCAGGCGAGAGGCTGCAGATCTGATACACATGACTGAGAGGGCTTGGATCAAGTACGAATCCGGCGAACGACGAATGCACCCCCAGCATTGGACAGGCTGGAAAGTTGCGGCTGGACTGGAGTCTCGGATCCCTAGACGAATTCATAAGTACCTCGCTGATGACGGCGAAAGTTGCGTAGTTGTGATCTCGGGTTCGAAGCCACGGGTCGTATTTGGGCGCCCGGGAAAGCGATCGGATTTGCCGCAACTAGAGGTCGATCGACTATTTATGGCGTTAAGAGCCTTCGGGAGAAGCGAGACCGACGCGGAGAGTGAAAGAGTCTTCGAAATCGCGGATGGATTTGGAATACGCCAAACTCGGCACCGTGCGCTGAGGTTTGCTGAGCGGCTAAAACCCTTCGTTTCCGATGAACCCGAATTGGCTGTTGTCGGAAGAAAAGCGACCATCGACAATTCCGAAATTGAATTCACGATCGGTTGCTATCGGGAGGAATCTAACGAGTACAAATTGTTAGGCAGTTCTACCAGCTGTTGGGTTTCTGCCCAGAGAGTTTTCCCAGCCCCTTCTCGTTAACGTCATGGCTGGCCTTTCAGAAGACGCGAGGCTTTTGGCTCTTCACATTGCTTCATCCAACGATACTGGTCGTGAATCCCCAATGTCTTGGGAGGAAATCGCGCAGAGCTGTAGTTCGGTCGAGCAAATCAAATTGGTGGAAGCAATTTATGAACTTCAGCAATCTGGGCTCGTTCGGCTTAGCAACTCCATAAACGTACGAGACGGCATATACAGCCTGCGGCCAGCTATTACGCTTTTCCAACAATTCGATCTCGAGGCAAATGGATTTGACTTTGACGAGGACGTAGTGACGCTGGCAACGCTCCTCCTTGAGGACAATTCTTTGGGTAACGCAGAAGCACTTCACCGGTCTACTGGCTGGCCAGTAAGGAGGTTTAACCCGCCTTTTGCGCGAATCTTGAGCGCAGTACATCCTGGTCATGTGCGCCAGACGGTCTCCCCTCGATATCCTTCGCTTGGCCTCTCAATCGGACCTGGCGACATCGTGTCGCTTAGACGACTAATCGAATCAATCCAAACTCGTGAGTCTCAACTTAAGGAGGCAGCGAAGAATCGATTGCTTCAGGGTGTCGAACGAGTCGAACTGGCGCTTCGAGCATTGCTCGTAGATACCTTTGGCAATGATCTAAAGACTATCCCGAAAACGGTGTTTGAGAAGGCAAAGGATCGAATGCGGGGTTCGAATCTGGCCGCATTAGATTTGGTGGGACTCGTCGAATATCTAACGTTGGGCGAGCTCTTCTCAACTATTCGGCGCAAGACGATTTGGCCAATGCTTCAGCTGCAGGAAAACAAAGACACCTTTTCGAGGAGATCTGAGCAACTAATGAAACTAAGGAATTGTCTGAGTCACAACCGGGCTCCAAGCGAGGTGGAAAGGCTCGAAGGCGAAGCGGCCATAATCTGGTTCCTATCAGTCCTGGCGGTCGAGACCTAGCCCACGGGCCATTCTTGGTCCCGAGAGCCTGTTGCATAGTGTTTTCTGAAGTTGCAATTTGACTGAGCGGTCGCCGCTAACTAATTGAATTTACTGGCTTGATATCGATTTCGGTTAGAACGTGAATCCCTTGGACGTAGGTTCAAGTCCTACAGGGCCCACCAATTTTCGCCTTTTTTCTCAGTGGTTTACAGGCGCGCTTCCCGGTTGGGTTCGAGACCCCGCGGACTCGTCGTTTCGCTGGCGGCAGACCCACCTATGACCAATTTTCGAGGGAACTGACCACATTTCCTTCAGCGCGCGACTGAGCGTGTGGACCCACTTGTGGTCAAGTTTGATCCGAAATTCCTGCGAAGTGCGCCTCATTAACCAACGCCCCAAAATGACTGGCGCAAACGGAGCCACACCCAGTGAATAGCTATCCCATTTCCCCTTCCGTAGGAGGGGTTGCCATGGTGCTTGTCGTGCTGGCAGCGTTTTCCATCAGCAGCGCTGCGCTGGCCGTCGTTGACTCGGACTTGGCGGGTCCGCCCGGCAGCGAGTCTTTTGGCATGAGCGTACTGGTGCTGGCCAACGGAAACTACGCCGCAACCGATCCGGATTTTGATGCCGAAGGCGTAGAGAACGTGGGTGCGGTGTACCTGTTTGACGGCGCTACCGATACGATCATCAGCACATTGACTGGCTCCGGTGCCGACGACCGGGTGGGCTCTGACGGACTGCTGGCGGTCGGGAGCAGTAACTTTGTGGTGTCCAGCTCGGAGTGGAATGAGCGGCGCGGCGCAGTCACTTTCGTTAACGGCGAGACCGGTCTATCCGCCATAGTTTCAAGCACCAACAGCTTGGTGGGCTCAGCCCCTGGCGATGTCGTAGGCCAAACGTTTTTCAGTGGTTTTGGAAGCGGGGTGCCATCCGCAAAACGGTTGAGCAACGGCCACTATGTGGTCGAGTCTGTCCGTTGGTCCGGAGGGCCGGACTTGGCCGGCGCGGTGACCTGGGGCGACGGCGAAGCCGGCGTGACGGGAGAGATTACGCCCGGCAACAGTCTGGTCGGCGGTGCCGAAGGCGACATCATTCAGCTGATTCGATCGCTGGACAACGGGAACTACTTGGTTGGCTCTGATTCCTGGGATGCCGGCAGCGTTGAGGACGTCGGCGCCGTGGCCTGGGCATCCGGCAACGGTGGCAGCGTTGGCCTGATTAGCGGGGCAAACAGCCTGATTGGGTCACAGGCGGATGACCGGGTGGGACGCAATCGGGGCGTGATCGATCTGGGGAATGGCCATTACGTTGTGAGGAGTCCGCAGTGGAGCGGCGGAGGCCCATCCCGGGCCGGTGCCGTAACCTGGGGCAACGGTGAAAACGGTGCAACTGTGGGCACGGTATCGGACGCCAATAGCCTCGTTGGGGCTAGCGCCAATGAGCAGCTCGGTGGCGACGTAGTGGGGTTGACCGACGGTGACTACCTGGTGGTGACTCGCAACTGGAATGCATCCCCAAGCCTGCTCGGCGTCGGCGCCGTGGCCTACGCGCCAGGCAACGGCGGACTAGCGGGCACAATTGGCGTCGGCAACAGTCTGGTTGGCGTCTCAGGCAATGACGGTGCAGGAATTTCGGCCTTTGCCCTGGACAATGGGCATTACGTTGTTTCCATGCCCGGGTGGGACGATGCCGCCAACGGGTATACGGATGCCGGAGCCGTGATCTGGGGCGACGGCGATGCGGGCATAACGGGGCCAGTCACCGCGGCGGGCAGCCTGGTGGGCAACCGCGATGAGGCGCGGGTAGGTTCCAATCTCGGCGGAGAGGCCATTACGCCGCTGCGCAACGGCAACTACGTGATCAACAGCCCGCGCTGGAAAAACACCCAAGACGAGATCGTAGGCGCGGCGACCTGGATGGACGGGTCAGGACCCGCCAGTGGAACGGTGAGCACCGCCAACAGCCTGCACGGGCAGGCGCCGGAAGACGGCATCGGCCGGGCCACCGTCGCCCTCACCAACGGTAACTACGTGGTGGTGGGTGGCGAGGAAAGCCGATTCGATCTTGATCACGTGACCTGGGGTAGCGGCACCGGGGGCCTGGCTGGGCCGGTGGACGAAACCAGGAGCCTGGTGCTGGGCAGCGGCGGTGGTGAAATCGGGACCGTGGTTGCGCTGGCGAACGGGCACTACGTTGTACTCAGCCCGTTCTGGGAGGACGCGAGCACGGACGCCGACGTTGGCGCCATTACCTGGGGCAACGGAGAGGATGGATCAACCGTTGGCACGCTGGGAATCGGCAACAGCCTTATTGGCGCCCAGGCCCTGGACCGAATAAGCGCTGGGGACCGCGTCCTGCTTGCCAACGGGAGTCTGCTACAGACCAGCGTTTTTTTCAGCAACGGTGCGGAAACGGAGGCGGGAGCCATTACCTGGATTGCCGGTGATCAGCCGACGACTGGCGTCGTCGGTATCGACAACAGTGTGATCGGAAGCAGCGCAAACGATCAGCTTGGACAGTATTCGCTCTGCTTCAACACGGGCATCGTGGGGTGCGGTTCCTACGGCGAATTGCCCGATGGCGACTGGCTGGTGGCCAGCAGCAGATTCGATGACGGCAGCGAGGTCGATGCCGGGGCGGTGGTGCGAGTATCCGGCACCGGGCCAACCACGGGAACAGTCACGGAGGACAATGCGGCAATTGGCAGCTCTGCGACCTTTATCGGCAGACTGCCGCGACAGATTCTGCTGACGAAAAGCCAGAAGTTTCCGCTTGCTACCGGATCCAACAGCATTCTGATCCTGAATCTTTCTGAAGACGCAGATACTCTATTCCGGGACAGTTTTGAGAGCCCATGATGAGCAAGGCGATCTCCCTGGCTTGAAGTGCTCGGTTGCCCGCCGGACGGCGCCAAACAGCTTTTGCTCAACCAGCGGTTGACGGAGCGACGCCAGGCCTAGTCGCGAACAAAACCACTAGCGCACCGGGTCCGGGCAGTACTCGCGCCGGCCGCACCCGACGCAATGATCCCCCAGATAAAGCTGATCCAGTTCCGCCATTAACCCACTGATTACCTGCCGATCGTCGGTGAGTATGCCCGCCTCAAAATTGCGCCGGTGGGCTGACTTCGCCCCGATGCCCGCGCCGGTCAAATTGGCGGAGCCCACATAAGCCAGGTGGGCATCCACAATGATGACCTTCATGTGCATGCGAGGGCAGAGGATTCGCTCGAACCGGTCGCTTTCGATTAGCTCAGGAAAGCGATCGAAGTCCTCGCGAAATCGGGGGCCGGGCTCTTTGGCATGGATGAGGCGCAGATCGACACCTCTTGAAACCAGGTCCGCGAGCACAGAAAGGAAAGGCACAAACCTCTTGCCGGTGCCGGCCACATGCAGGTCCTTGATGTCGGCTGTGGCGATCCACAGGAATCGCTGCGCCGACGGGATAACTTCCGTGATGACCTTGGCGTAGTGCGCCTCGTTGAGTATCAGCTCCTGCATTCAGCCACTCGCCGCTTATCATCGAAGCTGGTTGGCAAACGGCGTTCGCTTGCTGGAAAAAATTTTCACCTCGCTAAACCATGATCGTCTGATTGCCGATGTCGTGAATCGGCTCGCTGCCATCGGCTGTGATCAACATCAGATCTTCGAGGTGAGCAGAACCACCGACGCCTGACTCGATCAGCGGGCAGTCGATGCTGAGAATCATGCCGGGTTCCAGGACGATGTCTTCCCGAGGGGGCAGGCTGCCGTAGCCAACATGGTCCGTGTGATACATGCCAACGCTATGCGGCGCGAACGGCACGTTATAGCGCTTGTTGGCACTGCGCAGCGCTTTGGTACCCAGGGCATTAATCTCCGAAAACTTCATGCCGGGCCGCAGTTTCTCGCGAATGCTGTCCCAGCCGATCGCCAGAGCGCTGGCCGCGTCACGCATAGATTTGCGCGGCTCGCCGACAAAAACTGTCCGGCCGTAATCACCGTGGTAGCCCTGATATTCGCTGACGCAGTCGATGAGAAAAGCCTGTCCATCCCGGAACGTATCCTCGTAAAGCTCATCGCTGGTTCGGTCCACCACCATAAAAACGCCCCGCTGACCCCGGCGCGCTGCGGCCGCAAAAAACTCCGCCCGCAGATCCCGATAGCCGCCCCCGGCCCGCACGGTTTTCACCGCTTCGATCGCGGCCGCAACGTTGCCCGCGGAGGCCATCCGCATCAGCTGAATTTCGGTTTCAGATTTCACCGGTCGAATTCGACGTAAGGCGTCCTCAGCGCTGACCGTAGTGACTTCCGCTGCGGCCTTGGCCAGCGATGCTTCGACGTGCGCATGGTCCACGGCAATCCGGCCACGAGACAAGCCCAGATCCTGCAGCGCTTTGGCCAGTGCTTTGTCCATGCTGGCAAAGCTGCCCAGTTCACTGACCTGAGCATGGGTTGCGCCCAGGCGGTCGCGCTCGATGTGGTCGAGTGCAACCTCGCTCCGGTCGGGAAACAGATCCAGCGAAGCTCCCGGAGATTGTCCTTTGTCCGGCGCCTGTCCGGGAAAGGCAAAAATATACGCCGGAATATCGGAATGCTTCAGCACGTCCGAAAGCGTGTAGTAGTAGCTGAAGGCCGGCGTGACAATCGCCAGGCGTTCGGTCTCCCGGCGAGTGACGATGGCCAGGCTGCTTGGCGGGTATCCCATGCGGGTCACAACCGGCCGACTGCCAGTAGCCTGCTGAAAATTGGCCCCATCACCCAGAACCAGGGCGTCGATACCGAGTTCGGCCATGACTCGATCTGCCTGCGCAAAATTCATGCGGGGCCCAAGAACTGGCGGGTGTAGCGCCGATGGATTGGTGGACGTGTCAGCGGCAAAGGAGACTGGCAGGGTGGAGGCCAGTCCTGCAGCGGTGATCGAACCCAGGGCATGACGACGATTCATATTGACTGCCTCTTAAGTTTACTTGTCGTGCCTCTCGATCAGGGCACCAGCGCCTGTTCATTGTAATCATCCTGTGCTGATGCTGATACACGCGGACGCCGGTGCTTGTCACCGCCAGAGGGTTAGGTCTCGGCGCGTTTTACGAGCTACATCGACAGGTACTTTTTGCGCTCTCGGTCCGCCCCTTGGTTGAGTGACTCAACCACGGCCGTAAAATCGGGATCATCCCGGATCGGATCGTAGATCGGGTTTAGGTGAAACCACCATTCGTAGAGGAAGCCGCCTTCGACTACCTGTTCCAGTTCCCGAATAGCGCGTTCGTGGTCGCCCTTCAGCATAAGCAGCTCAGCGTACTCGTCGGGGTTGTCAATATCGCCCACCCGCTGAGTCCTCCGGTTTTCATGGATGGTCTGGCAGTCTGAGAGCAACGCTTCGGCTTTCTGGGTTTCGCCGGCGCGCCGAAACAACGCGGCGGCGGCCAACGAAAAATTACAGTTGTTGCGCTGCGAGAAAAAATTGTCCAGCTCAGCCGAATAGGCGTTGAGGAAGAACTCCAGCGCTGCCGCCTCTTGACCAGACCACCACAGTAGCTCGCCGACCCAAGCGTCCCATTTCGCCAGGCCCGGATCGGTTTCCAGGGCAGCGAGCAGCGTCTCGGCGGCGGCCTGCTTATCCCCGCCCAACAGCATTCGAAAAGCCTTGCCGCTGACCGGGGTCATATCCGGCAGCGGAAAATCCAGCAGTTTCAGTTCGGAAAGGTAGATGGCGCTTTGGATCTGATACCGGGGATTCTGGGTGGACTCCCATAGGTCTACCTGGATCCGGGCAGCCTCAGCCAGCCGACCCTGGAATCGCAGGGCGGAACCGAGGACACCGGCAAAATGGGTATAGTCAGGAAATCGTGATGACGCCCGTTCGGCCGCCGCCAGCGCCTCTTCTCCGCGCCTCCGGCGCATCAGCGAAAAAACGTAGTTGCTGCTGACGCTCGGCGATAGTGGGTCGAGGATGTAAGCCTGGTCGATCACCTCAAACGACTCTTGCCAGGCGCCGGCGTGAACCAGCGCGATGTACAGGAGGTGTCGAGCGTTAGCGACGTTAGGATTTAGGTCGAGGGCCTTTCGATAGGCCGCGATAGAATCCAGCTCGTTTCCCCGCATACCCTGCAGATAGCCCTGCGCCACAAAAGCTTCTGCCAGCTTCGGGGCCAGCTCCAGCGCTAAATCAATATGGGGTTTTGCCCCAAGGGCGAACTCGCCTTTCGTCAATCCGGAAGACCGGCTGTACTGGAACATCTTCGTCATCGCCAGCAAGGCCCAGCCCGGCGCGAACGTTGCGTCACGCTCCGTGACCTGCGCGGCCAGTTTCTCGGCGGTGACATTCCCTTTGCCACGTTGAGCAAACTGGTACTGGGCGCGCAGATAAAGATCGTAGGTCTCCGGATCGGTAGTCGGCGATTGAATCGCTGGCACGTCGCCACCGGAGGCCAGGGCTTTTGCGACTTCCTGTGCCACTTCATCCTGGATGGCAAAAATGTCCGCCAGCTCCCGGTCAAACTGCGCAACCCAGAGGCTTTCTCCTGACGCTGTGTCCACCAGATGGGTATCGATCCGCACGCGATTGCCGGCCTTTCTGACGGAGCCCTCGAGGACGGTGTCGACGTTTAGTGCTTTGGCGATCTCTGCCAGCGGTGTGTCTTTGCCTTTGTAGAAAAACGACGAGGTGCGCGAAACGACGTGCAGGTTAGTCTCCCGGGCCAGCAGGTTGAGGACCTCTGAGGCGAGGCCGTCAGAAAAGTAGTCCTGATCGCTGTCGGGTGACATGTCTGCAAAAGCCAGCACCGCAATCGACCGGTACGTTTTTTCGGCTGGGTCCGACCGCGCTGTCTGGCCCTGCGGTTCGGGTTCGCTGTTGCGGGACACAAACCACCCAACCCCGGCGGCGCCAAGTAGTAGTAGGAAAGCGCCCGCTATCCAGGCGTTGCTTCTGGAGCTGGGTTTAGGCGCCGCTACTCGCTTGCTGTCTGGAGCTGTACCTCCCTCAAGCGTCTTCACCAGCGCAGCAAAGGTGTCGTCACTGCCTGAGCCGCGCCACTGCGAAAAATCCAGCGCATGTAGCTGCATAAAGCCCATGGGAGGCTCGCGCCCGTCCAGCGAAATAGCCTTCAACTTTCCGGCGCGGGCAGCGATCGTCGCCTCGTCTCTGACCCAGTTCGAACGGTTGGCTCTCTCAGACCAGCAGACAATCACGTGTTTCGCGCTCGTGAGTTCGCGTTCGATCTCATCGGAAAACTCTGAGCCGGCATGGATCTCCCGATCCCACCAGACGGAGATGCCGTGCTCCTCCAGAGCGTCGGCCAGCGGGGCTACCCGACTGCGATCGTCGTGGGCGTAGGAGATGAAAACGTCAGCCATAGGCCTGATCTATCCACATCCACCTGCGGGAACTGAGCTTGGTGATCGAAGGCGCTCCAAGTCGTTTTGCGGTGCGCGCCGGCTGCTGCGGCAAAGTGAATTCCAATTCTTAGAGAACTAACAGGGACTTATGATAAACCCAATCGGCTTTGATCGAACATGCCGGTAGCCCCGCGAGCCGATCAGCCGCAAAGCGAGGTACCCAGAGTCTAGAGCGACCGCCTATGCCGCGCTAGCGCCAGTTCACCGCCATCGTGTTGTCCTGACTATTGCGATCAATTCTTTTAAGGAAAGGGTCCACCGTGACGAAGGCCGGGCGACTGTCGCTCGACAGCGTCAGCGTCGCTTTGCCGCCCGTGAGTTGGTGTTGACTGATTTGTACGGCGTCTGAAGATGATAGCGGTGCGTCCGGGTGTACGTTGAGTAAGCCGACGTCAATTAGCTCGTTCATTTCAACCTGCGTGCTGCGTCCGGAACCTGAAGCCTGGAATTTCCCCGACAGAATCGTCACGTCAATCTGATAGCGCCCGGTTGGAAGTTGATGACCGGTCGCGGACTCGACGCTGAAATCGTACAGGGTGATATGTTCGAAGCTGTCGGCGATGAACTGACGTGTGGGTGCATCCGCCTCGCGCCTGAGCTCTCCAAGTAGGTCAAGTACCGTCGCAAACCGTGCGTCCTCGTCGCGAAACGCAGCGAGCAGTCTTCTCAAGGCGCGGTGCATGCGTTCTGCTCCAAGCATGTCCTGAAGCGCATACAGAATAAGCCCGCCTTTTTGATAGTGGATGTAAGGCTTGTTTTCCGCCCGCATCAACACCTGCTCTTCGTCGACTTCGTTGCTGCGGCCTCTCAGATAGCGATCGAGTTCCCACTTGAGAAAGCGTCTGAGATAGGCGTCACCATAGCGGTCGCGGATCAGCATATAGGCAGAATACTGAGCCAGCGATTCGGACAGAACCGTGCCGCCTTTCACGTTCGCTGGCGCCAGCTGGTGCCCCCACCACTGATGGGCAAGCTCGTGTGCCGTCACCGAGTACACGTAATCGATGGCACTTTTGCTGCGAAGATCGGCCACAAATCCAATGTCTTCAGAGTATGGAATGGTGTTGGCGAAGCTCTGCGCAAACCGAACGTAGCGAGGGAACTCGATGATGCGCAGCTGCGGATACTGATAAGGGCCGAAAGCCGTGCCGAAAAAATCCAGCGAGTGCTTTACGGCTTCAACCATCCGCTCGACGTTCATCCAATGCTCGGGATGATGGTAGACCTCGATAGAGACGCCGTTGTGAGATTCGCGGTGAATCGCGTAACGGCCTGATTGAATCGCAAAGTAATTCAGGACCGGCGTTTGTGTTTGATACTCGAAGTACCGGCGCCCATCCTGTTGCCATTGGCGAACGAGTTTGCCTGGCGCAATGGCTGTCTGTTCGCTAGTGGTCGACAGCGTCGTATGGAGGCGCACTTTATGTACATCAGCGCCGAGATAGGTGCGCCAATACTGTGAATCATCTTCGAGTGCCGCCAGCCGCTTCGTTTCATCGAGCCCTCGCTGCGCGCGCTCTGCGCGATCGGTCAGCTCCTGATCAGCGTCATAGCCAATGCGCGGAAGTAGCTCCTGGTTATTGATGAATGTGCCGTTACCCACCGCTCGGCTATCCACCTGGCTCTCCTTGAATCCGCGATTCACCCGATCAACAGAGAACCACAACATCCGTTCATCGCCGGGCATCAGCGGGTCCGTCAACGCGATTTGGATGGCGGCGAGATGGGGAAAGCTTTGGGCAACCTTGCTCCCCTCGAGACGGTATTCGACGGTGTTCCTGGGATCCCAGCTCAGCAACATCTCTTTAAGGGGCAGATCGGTTTCATTGCGCAAGAGGTAATGGCCTTGGACGACAATTCGGCGGGAACCCGGAAACAGATCGGCGCTGATCTTTACGTCTCGAATGATCGGCGGTCGCTGTGCTTCGAACCGCTTGAGGGTGCGCTCATAATCTGCACGCCAGTCAAGCACGCGATCTGAACTCTCATAGTCGTTGAGGATATTGGTGTTGTAGTAAATGAAGCCGCCAGTTACGGAAGCAAGGCCAAGAAGCGCGACGAGGGCAAAAACGCCTCGCCTTCCGACGGATTGTTTTGCAACGCGAAACCGTAAGGTGAAGCTTGGACTCAAACCTCGCGGCCACATGCCATAGCCGGCGATGGCCAACCCGCCGGCGACGAGAGACCAGTAAACGTTGTAAGCGACTAGCGAAGGCAGAAAATGCCCCAGCCCGTTCATGTCCGAATAGATGGCCTCAGGCCCTTCTGAGTAACGCCAAAGGTGATGTTCCAGGCCTAGCTGGGGCGCCACCAGGCTGGCAACGACGTAGCCTGCAAAGATCGCCATGCCCACATACTTTCCGGGGCTTAGGGTCTGAATCAGCAGCGACAAGACCGCGATTAGCATCGCCGGCAGCAGATATTGCAGCGTGAGGGTTTGTAGATAGACCCACCATTCGTAACGGTGCCAGCCCGTGGCCGTCTGGTACACCGTGGCGATCGCCACACCCACCATCAGCAGCCCGATGATAACGGTCCAGAGCGCCACAAGTTTAGGCAGGAAGAGCTTTCCGTTGCTGACGGGCGTAGCATCGATCAGGAGGTCCATGCCCGTTTGTCGTTCACGCCAGGTGGTCTCCGCGGCGTAGTAGCTCAACACGATCAATATCAACAAGGACATCGATCCCTGGATCGTTTCGGACAACATTCTCGTCAGCGGCCAGCTGCGCGTGGCGTAGTAGCTATCGCCCGCGATGAGGCCGGCAATCAGCATGAAGCTCGTCAGCAGGCTGAGGATCAGAAAACTCGGGCTGCCGATGACCTGGATCACCTCGAGTCGCGTTCGAGCGAGGAACTGGACCCATCCACTTGGCCAATTCGTACCCGAACCCGGTTTTGAGGTTGGCGTTCCATTCGAGGCAGGGGTTTTACGTTGCCGAACGCGCCGGCGGCCGCCGCGCGCCTCCTTGCGCTCGTTGTGAAACCGGGACAGGAGCGCCAGCGTGCAGCCAGCAACGCTGAACCAGATCCATCGATTGAGGCTGACTAAGCCGGAGAACGAAACCAGCCGCGAGTTCTTTTCCTCGGCGGTCCAGTAGCGGGTCGCTTCCGCAAAAGCGCTGAAGCCAAAGGGATCCAGCAGCGCGGCTAGCGATCGCGAGTCGGGGTTGTCCAGCAGAACACTGGCTACCTCATAGACAACAAAAAAGCCGACCAACCCAAGATACATCCCCATCATCGAACGCAGCACGCGGGCGAGGGCAAAAAGCATGACCGCGCAGAACCAGAGGTTTGGCAGGACAAAGACGACGTACGTCCAGATCAGGGGAGCGAGCGTGAACGGGCCTCGCTGGTCCTGTGAAACCTCAGGCCAGTAGGTTCCTGCCACGCTGCCGATGGAGACGGCGAGGAACGCCAGGAAGCACACGGCCGTGGCGCCATTTAGCTGACCCCAAAGCCGGGCTGATGCCGGGATGGAGGTTGCCAACATCAGGCCGTCCATACGGTGGGCGCGGTCCCTTGTGGCAGCGCGACCGATGAAGTGGCCAACCATGAACATCGCGATGATGCTTAGCGTCAGGTGGGTCATGGTGACGGCATAGGGGCCGTTCACCAGCGTTGTGATCCCGCGCGCGCGCTGAATATCTTCTGACGAAGTAGCAAAAAATCCGGCGGTCAACAGCAGGAGGAAAGTGACAGCAAAGGCCGGTTGTTTGGTTTGATAACCGACCTCGAACCGAAGCAGCTCGAGAAACCGGGTCATTGCACGCTCTTCAGCGTATGAAAATAGACGTCTTCGAGGTCTGGTTCAGCTAGCTCGAACCCCTCACCAGGCAGCTGATCAGCCAGCAGTCGAACGACCGGCTCCCCGGCCCTGAGGCGGGTAGCGATATGGCGGGGGTCCGCGGTTGCGGTGTTCAGCTGCTGATGGGGCACGCGCTTGCGCCAGAGCCTGCCGCGGAGCTGATCGACCAGCGCCGCGGGCGAGCCCATGGCTCGAACGCGCCCGTCGACGAGTACGGCAACCTCCGAGCAGAGTTCTTCGACATCGTCGACGATGTGCGTCGACAGGATCACCACTTTGTCTCGAGAGAGTTCGGCCAGCAGCGCGTGAAAGCGATTTCGTTCGGCCGGGTCCAGCCCGGCCGTCGGCTCATCGACGATGATCAGGTTTGGGTTTCCCAGCAAAGCCTGCGCGATGCCAAAACGCTGCCGCATGCCGCCGGAGAATGCACTGACGGATCGATGCCTCTCGTCAAACAGGTTGGTTCGATGGAGCAGCCCTTCGACGTGCCGCTGGCGGTTCGACTTCTCGGTCAGTCCTTTAAGAATGGCGAGGTGCTCGAGGAGCTTAATGGCGCTGATTCTTGGATAGACGCCAAAATCCTGCGGCAGGTATCCCAAGGATTGTCTGACGGATTCCGGATCCTGGAGTAAATCGATGTCGTTAAAGCGGATCGTGCCACTGGTTGGCTGCTGCAGCGTGGCGAGCGTGCGCATCAGGGTCGACTTGCCCGCGCCATTCGGACCCAGCAGTCCGAAAAGGCCAGGACGGATCGTCAGATTTACCCGATCGAGGGCGGTGGGCCCGTTTTTATAGGTTTTTGTGACCGAGGAGATGGTTAACACGTGTCTTCGCTCCTGATGGGCTGAACGGTCAGCAAGGCCTCAAGTTCCAATGAGCGTGTCGGCCATTCGCTCAGACAACGGCGTGGCCACCAGGATCTGGTCGGCTCGCTGGACGACCTGATCAAGGTCCATGGCAAGCTCTTCGAACAGGTGCCGGTAGGCGTCCATCAGCAGCGGTAAAAACCGCTGCAGTTTCTCGCCCTCCTCTTGTCCCGCGTTGGTTAGCTCGATCAGGCTTCGTCGTCCGTCGCTCGGGTCAGGTGTCGAAACGGCAAAGTCGTGCTTGTACAGCCAGCTCAATCGCTGTGCCGTGAGCTGATGTGAGTACCGCAGGCGCTGAGCAATATCGGCTTGCGAGCAGGGCCCTTCCGAATAGAGGAGCTGCACGATGCCCATCGTTTTGGTCACGATACGGATTCCACGTCCAGTCATGGCGTCCGCCATCTGGGCGTACAGTCGGTCGGATAGCTGAGTTACGCGCCAGGCGAACGCAGCATTGGTGTCGAGAAATTGGACCACAAGCGGATTACTGAAGAGTTCATTTAAGCAACATATTGCGCAATATATTGTTTAAATGCAAGAGTTAATGGCACCGATGGCGACGGGATGCGAATGGCATACCGCATGCTCGACTCAAGAACCGGCCGGTGCCGTCCGCTCCAACTGAGGCGCTGAGTTGGCCAGATTGGAATGAGCCTCGCTGGCTTCAAGCAGTTTTCGTTCAGCACTGGTTGCTAACGATTTTCATTTCGATTAGCGTCTCAAGCTAAGCCAAAGCCGTGGGCACCCTCCCTTTTTGCCTGACAGCGACATGCCAAAGCAGTTCGCCAAAAAAAAACCGCGCATTTTGATCGTCGAGGATGATCAGGTGCTCAACGAACAGATCGCTGGTCTGATTCAGGGCATGGGTTACGACGTTGATCAGTGTTTCGACGGGGAAAAAGGGCTCGCTGCTGCTGCCAAAATGCAGCACGCGTTGATCATTTTGGACGTGATGCTGCCCGGCCGCGACGGACTCTCGCTGCTGAGTATATTGCGCAAGTCGAGCAGCAAACCCGTGATCATTGTGTCAGCCAGGCACGCTGAGGAAGAGCGAATCCGCGGCCTGAGCGCCGGCGCTGACGACTATCTTGCCAAGCCGTTTAACGTCGAAGAGCTGAAGCTACGGATCGACGCGGTGCTGAGGCGCACGCGAGTCACTGAGCCTGAGGACCGTGACCAGCAGGAGCTGGACGGGTTGACGATCGATCGGCGCCGGCAAGAGGTCCGGGCGCATGGTCAGCTGGTCGAGCTTACGCCGACGCAGCAGAGCCTGCTGTGGACCCTGCTTCGCAATAAGGACGAAGTTCTTCCAAAGCCTTACCTCTATGCGGCCGTGCTGGACAGAAGCTACAGCAGCTATGATCGCAGTCTGGATATGCACCTGAGTCGGGTGCGGCGAAAGCTCAACGAGGCCGGGTGGACGGGCTCGAGACTAAAGACCGTTCACGGAAAAGGCTACTGCCTGCGATGAACCGTAGACTCTTTTGGAAACTATGCGCCGTAATCTGCGTTGGCGTTGTCGCCCTGTTTTACCTGATCGACATTGCGGTTTCGCGCGTCGAAAACGATATGAGCACGATTGCGGAGGTGGATCGGAATGAGCTCAATCAGTGGCGCGACACCGCCGAGAAAATGGTACAGACCGGGAATATCGCGACGCTCGAGACCTGGCTGCGTGAACTTCGAGAGACAGAGGAAATTTCCGCTTTAGTCGCGCGGGCGGAAATCACGCACATCGCTGGCGATACGGCTGAAGCTCACCGCTACACGGGCTACAACATGGGCCGGAACATCGAGTGGGCCGTGCACCTTTGGTTCGAGAACAGCCCGATCATGGAGCTGCCCTTTGTGGGCGGCGGCGGCAGCCTGCTCATTGAGCTGCCGAGCCGCATGTTGCCGGGGTCCTACTGGAAGCAGACGCAAATCGCCCTGCAGATTTTTCTGCCGCTGCTGGTCCTGATCCTCCTGGTTATCGTGCTGTACTCACACATCATGGCGCCGCTGCGGCAGCTGCAGCAGGCAACCCGAAGCTTCAGCGATGGCCAGTTTGATGTTCGGGTTGGGGACCTGCTGGGATCACGAGATGATGAGCTCGCCCAGCTGGCCAAAACGTTCGACCAGATGGCCGACCGCCTCAGCGATCTTTTTACCACCCAGCGACAGCTGATTACGGATCTGTCACACGAGCTGCGTACCCCTCTTACCCGCCTCGATATCGCTGTTGAAAATCTAAAGACCGAACTGAATTCCGGTAGCCTGGAGCAGAGTCAGGAAAAGCTGGACCGTATCCACCGCGAGTCGCGGCATATCCGCAAGCTGGTCGACGATACGCTGACCTTTGCGTGGCTCAAGAACGAGGCGCCGAGTCTCGAACGCGAAAAGCTCGACCTGGTTGATCTGCTCGAGGTGCTGATCGAAGACGCGCAGTTTGAATACCCGGATCGCATCATTGCGGCCGACCTTCCCGGCTCGGCTGATGTAGAGGACTCGAACCACCGTGCGTTGGGACAAGCGCTGGAGAATATCCTGCGGAACGCACTTCGCTACACGCCGCAGGGAAAGACGGTTTCGATCAACCTGGCCCGGCGCCACGAACGCTACGATATCGAGATCTGCGACGAAGGTCCTGGCGTTCCTGAACAGCACCTGCGGTCGATTTTTAGGCCGTTTTTCCGGGTGGAGTCGTCACGCCCAGCGTCGGGCTCGAGCTTCGGTCTTGGCCTGGCGCTGGCCCGCCGTCAGCTTGCCGCGATTGCCGCCGGGGTGCGCGCAACCAATCTCCGTGAAGGTGGACTCCAGATTACGGTTTCCGTGCCGCAACGCGTGATGTAACAAATGTAAAAGTGCTCCTCTTTCGGGCCGCGGATAGGAATAATTCTTATTTAGCTGTCGGCAACGCGGGAGAGAGTGATGGAAGATTCGAAGCTAAGACTGCACAGATCAACGCTCGCCATTGCGATCATGGCCACACTGCAGGCCAATGCGCAAAACGCGACTAGTCAGAGCGATGCGCGCGAGGAGGACAGCGCCGCCCTAGAAGAAATAGTGGTCATCGGGCGTTACCAGCAGTCGCTGATCGACCGGATTCCCATACCGCCGAATGAACTGCCCTTCACGCTGAACGTTGTCGACAGAGATTTTCTGGACGCACGGAATTTCACCCGGCCGATTGAAGCGCTGACCACGCTGCCAAATTTGACTCGCGCTGAAGATCGGCAGGGCACGGGTACAACACGCTTTATCTCCCGAGGCTTCGAGGCCCCTACGCTGGTTGATAACCGTGTTCAGAACGGATTTCGTGGATCGGGAGCGCGCGACGATTCGTTTGTCGAGCGATATGAGGTTCTGAAAGGACCGGCCTCTATTGCCTCTGGGCCCGTCGGCGCTGGGGGGATCGTTAATACGGTGACGAAAGTGCCGCGCGCAAACCGCTCCGGCGAGCTCAAACTACGCGCAGACCAGTTCGGCAGTATCGGTGGCGACTTTGATTTTAATGCCGGCGCGATTGATGGCTCTGATACGGTGTTGTTCCGGGTTAGCGGCGCCTATCGCGACTTTCAGTTTGACGCCGATACGGTTGGCCGGGAAACGACCGCAGTCCGGCCAGTTGTCACGTTTAATCTCGGTGCCTCGACGTCGATCAAGGTGAATCTCGACTACACCAATCACGACGTCACGCCAGCATCGGGTTTCCCCCTCACTCAGAGTGGCGACATTCCGGCAGGTATCGACTCCGGGACCTTCGCCGGTTACGCCAACAGCGAAGGTGAGGTTACGGACACGCTGCTGGGCCTCGTGCTTGAACACGAGTTCCTGGATAACCTCAAGCTCACCTTACGAGGCAGCCAGCAGGATACGGATTTTGACTACGTCAATACCTCGGGCCTTTATAACTACGCTCGCAGTGACGCCGGCTTGGAAACACTTTACGGATTTCCCAACACGGCGATAACCGAGTCGGAGGCAACGTT
This sequence comes from Pseudomonadota bacterium, assembly GCA_039033415.1. NCBI lineage: Bacteria > Pseudomonadati > Pseudomonadota > Pseudomonadota bacterium. Next base: position 150,341 of record JBCCCR010000001.1, read on the forward strand.
CGTGGACGCCCAGCTTGCCTATACAGCCGACTTCTGGGGGCGGGAGCAGAACTTTGTGGTGGGCGTCGCCAGCAGTGACAACTCGTTCTCCCGCTTCTTCAACGCCTATACCTATGATGGGCCTTACGCGCTGTCAGACATTGATCAGCCTCGCTTTGGTGACGGTGGTTCCGGCGAAGCGGCGCCTTTCACGCTGTTTGATCAGTCGCTGAGGTCGGTCCTTGCGGAAGCCGCGCTGCGCCCCAGCGAAAAGCTGACCGTCGTCGCGGGTATCCGCTACGACGAGCTGGATGAGGAAACCACCAATTTCCGTGGTCCGCGCTCGTTCGTTTCAGATTATGACGACAGCGAGGTGACCTTTCGGCTCGGTGGCACCCTGGAAGCCTCTGAGAACACCAACTTCTACGCGAGCTTTGCGCAGGCCTTTGTGCCGCAGTTTGGACTCCGGCGCGATAACTCCCCGGTTCAGGCCGAGACCTCTGATGGCTTTGAATTCGGCACCAAAGGAGACGCTTTTGGCGGGGCGTTCAATTATCAGGCGGCTATATTTCAAACGACCCGCAAGAATGTTGCTTTGAACGACCCGAGCAACGGACCCGACGAGTTTTTTGTCGTCAACGCAGGCGAGGTCGACGTTCAGGGCCTCGAGTTCACCGGCAGCTACGTGGGCTATGAGGGGCTTCAGGTAACGGTAGCCTTCGGCTACACCGATATCGATATTGCCGAGGCCGGTGACGACGAACTCACGCCGCCCGTCTTCCCGGAAGTTACGGGGAGTCTCTATGCCGACTATGTGCTCCAGTCCGGAGCGCTTGAAGGCCTGAGCATCGGTGCCGGGTTTCGCTATGTGGGTGATCGCGACGGCCCGGTCGTCACCTGGGACAGCTACACGATCGCCGACCTCAATCTTGCTTATCCAATCAATGACCGGCTGGGCCTTTCCTTTAATCTGCTTAACTTCACCGATGAAGAGTACATAGAGAATACGGTATTTAATCCAGTTAACCGGCTGAGCGGAGGGGCGGTCTTGGGTCCTCCGAGGACCGCCGTTGTCACCTTGAAGTGGGGTTTTTAGTTTGCCGTATCTCGTCAGTCCCAACGAGCAACGTTCATGCCGCGCACCCTGACTGCGGAGCAGTGGTACAACCGCGGTTATGAGCTCAAGCGCGCCGGAGACGCATCCGGTGCGCTTCATGCGTTCAGGGAGTCCATTAAGCTCAACGCGCACGTGGCGGCGCCCTGGATCGGTTTGGCCCAGCTCCTCGAGGCCAACAATCAGCTGGAAGACGCAAGGCAATGCCTGCTACGAGCCGTCAACGCTGACCCCCAAGACTCCCTGGCGCGCCGCCTGCTGGCGTCTTCTCATCAGGCCCTGGGTTTTGTGGTGGAGGCAAGGCGCGAGTTTCAGTTGTCGCTGAAGCTCGACCCCGATTCTGCGCCTGCCTATTTTGGGCTGGGTCAGCTGCTGGAGGACCTGGGTGAACCTCAGCAGGCCGCCGAAGCCTATCGCAGGGCGGTGAGTCTGGATCCAGAAAAGCCCGCTGCGCTGGCGAGCCTGCTCGGCTTGAGCAGGCAGGTCGATGTGTCGTCAGAAATAGATCAGGCCAGTCGTACCCTGCCGCAGCTCACGCCGGGCGACAAAGCGCTGCTGGCCTACGGTCTGGGCAAAGCCTACGAGCAGCAGGAAAACTATGCAGCGGCCTTCCAGGCTTACGAAACGGCTAACAGAGCAAGGCAGGCAATCGCAGGAAGGTTTGACCGCCGACGCTTCGACGCCCGTCTCGAAAAGATGATCACCATATTTTCGGCGGACTTCTTTTCTGCGAGGCAGAGCTGGGGAGACTCTTCGGAGCGCCCGGTTTTTATCGTGGGTTTGCCGCGGTCGGGTACAACGTTGACCGAACAGGTGGTGGGATCTCATCCCGAATGTTTCGGTGCCGGCGAGCTCAATACGCTGACCGACCTTGCGACGGGCACGCCGGACCGTCTGGGCATCGCCGATCCTCCGTGGCCTGACTGTGCCGTCAGACTCGGCGAACGGCAGATCGCCGATCTGGGGAAGGAATACGTCGCAAGGGCATCGATCCGCGCGCCAGCGGAGGCGCACCGGGTGGTCGACAAACAGCCGCTCAATTTCTGGCATCTCGGCCTGGTGGCCATGGCACTGCCGAACGCGCGAATCATTCACTGTACCCGTGACATTCGGGACTGTGGTCTGTCGATTTACACGCACAATTTCAATCATCAGCAGGCTTGGTCTACTGACCTCGACGATATCGCGTATTACTGGCGTGGATATCGGAAGCTGATGGAACACTGGGCAAAGGTAACCGGCCTGCGCATCGTGGAGGCCCGCTACGAAGAGACGGTTTCCAGCCTGAAGGTCAGCGCGGAAGGACTGCTGAAGTTTCTGGGCTTGCCTTGGAACGACAATGTGTTGAGCTTTCACCAAAACGATCGTGCGGTACAAACACCCAGCCGTTGGCAGGTCAGGCAGCCGGTATATCAAACCTCGATGGCGCGGTGGACGCGCTATGAGAAACAGCTTACCCCGCTGGTAAAAGCTGCCGCATGTCCCGTCGCCCCGTAAGGACACGGCTCGACCCCGTCGCGCGAGGCCGTTCGCCGGGTTTCGGCGGTACCGTGGATCACCGGCGTCGCGCTATGGGTGCTCGCCTGCGTTCGATCCTATTTTGGTCCCATCTGATCGTCGGTTTGGGTGTGGGAACGTTCGTGCTAATCATGTCGGCAACCGGTGTCGTTCTGACCTATGAGCGACAGATCGCCGAGTGGGCGGAGCAGCGAGAGGACGTGGCGGTTGCTGAGTCTGCGGCCCTGCTGTCACTAGATCAGCTCATTGCGCAATCGCTCGAACGCTACCCTGAGGAAGACCACATCTTCATCAGGGTCGTGAATCGACAGGGAGCTGCGATCCCCGTGTGGGCCGGGCCCAACGGCAATCTGATTCACCCGGTGACCGGTGATGTTCTTCGGGCAGGCCGCGGCGCCGTCGGTGAGTTCTTCGATTTTGTGACGCGCCTTCACCGATGGCTGGCTGTTGAGGGTAAGCGCTATGACGCTGCTCGGGCTGTGATGAACTACTGCAATTTGCTGTTTCTGTTTCTGATCGTCAGCGGCATTTATCTGTGGTTGCCCCGTCTCTGGCGCTGGTCGGTGCTGAGGTCGCAAATGCTGCTGAATCGTCGTGCCGTGAGCTCGAAAGCCCGAGATTACAATTGGCATCACGTCTTCGGGTTCTGGGCCTTGCCGCCGTTACTATTCATCGCTCTCTCCGCAACGGTACTTTACTTTCCCTGGGCGGTTTCGGCGCTCTACGGTGCCTACGGAGAGTCAGCTCCCGCAGGCCAGGAGCGGGGTGCGCATGACCATGGTGCGATCATCGGTAAGACAAGCTATGCATCGATGTTGGCAACCGCTGTGGAACACGCGCATGCCAATGGTGCCCGGGACTGGTATTCAATTTGGGTAGAGACCGGATCGGGTCCGGACCAGGCGGAGTTTTATATCGACCGCAGCATCGGCAATCGACCACAGCTGGCCTATGAGCTTAAGATGAATATCAACAGCGGCAGGATCATTGAGGTTAAACGCCACAACGACTGGTCTCCAGCGGACCAGGCATGGGATCTGGCGCGCTTCGGTCATACCGGCGAATGGTGGGGTGTCGCGGGCCAGACAATCGCCGGCCTCGCATCGCTTGCGGCCTGTATTTTGGTCTACACAGGAATGGCTCTTGCCTGGCGGCGGCTGGTTGGGCCGCGATTGAGGCGCGCCGAGAAGACGGCTCGGGGTTAGGGGAAGAGGCCGCTCGCTAGCCCTCCTGGGCACAGTCCACTGTGTCGCCAACCCAGACACACTCGTCGGGCGGGACCCCGGATTCACGGTAAAATTCGAGCAATCCGGATACCTCTAGAAGTTCGTTGAATCTCGGGTGTTTTCGAAGTCTCAACATCGGCGGCCCCCAAAACGCCTTGGAGATTCCACCCCAGTATGTTTCTTCGCTCAGTACTCGGTTAACGATATCGTCAGTCATATCGAACGAGGCGAGCATCAGGATAACGGCCGGATCGCTTCCCCAGTTGGCGCTAAGCTCTCTAAACTCAGCTCTTACCGGCGCCCGCGCCGACTCGTCTTTCGCTTGCGCGTAGCCATCGAGTATCCCGTCGAAGGCCGCCTCGAAAGGCGTCATTTCACCGACAACCGCGCCGCGATGAATGGTTAGCGCTTCTGCCCAGTTGCCCTTCAACATCTGACAGAGAATCCGCGATGTAATCCCAAATTCATGACCCAGCGCCGCACCCTTCCGGGCCGGCGCATCGAGCGATTCACAGTCGCCAAGCGTCAGGTAACCTCCTGCGGTGTTGACGTTAGCGCCGGGCGACATCGGATCGAGGCGTAACGCCAAATCATTTTGTATGGCTACCCGGTCCAGATAACCCAGGTCCTGGAGGTGCTCTGCGTACCATAAGTTGATCGTGGCGTCGCTCGGATCAATTCCGATCCCTTTCTGATACAGGCGTTCCGCTTCCGACCAGTGACCCCGCATTCGAGCGATGTCGGCCAGCGCTGAGTACGGGTCTACGAGCAAAGGGTCCAGAGCCAGAGCGTTCTGAGCGTGTTCCGCTGCGTTGGTAAACACTTCGTGAGTCAGGAGATCCCACGCTTCCGTTGATTCGATCAAGGCATAAGACGGGAGCGTGATGTAGGCATTAGCCAGCGCAGCCTCGGCTCGAGCGAAGTTGGGCTCGAGCTCGATGGCGCGCATGAGGTGTTTGATCGCATTACGAATATTCTCTTCGCCGCGGCGCGCCCAAAGCGTTGTCCCGATCAGAAATTCTTCATAAGCCTCTGGATTTGCAGTCGCCTCAAAGATGGTGTCGATTTCCGTGCTGGTCTCATCGCCAACAGCAACCTTCAGGGCGGCCGCAATCTTGCGGGTAATCCCGGCCTGCAGCGCGAAGGCGTCGCGGAGCTCCTGTGAATAGCTTGCGCTCCAGAGCCGCTTGTCGGTTCGTACATCAACCAGCGCGGCTTCAACGCGGACGTTGTCTTGATAGCGCCTGACTGAACCCTCGACGATGTGATCCACGCTCAACGCGGCAGCAATCTCTCCGATGCTGCGGCCGCTGTTTCGAAAAGCAAACGCGGAGGTCCGCGACGCCACTCGAAGCTGGTCTACCCGGTGGAGAGCCGTCATCAGCTCTGTAGCCACGCCATCTGCGAGATGCTGCTGATCCTGGTTCGGGCTCATGTCCACGAAGGGCAACACCGCAATCGAAAGGCGGCCAGGAATCGACTCGATGGCCACCGCCTGATTGGCTGGTTCATCGATGGATTCCGGGGCGCTCAGTCTTGTCTGGCCGAGAAACGTTACCGCTGCTAAGCACAACCCAACCGCCAGCAGCGCGGCGAAAGCCTGATTCAGGCGACGACGAACATGGGCTTGATCAGCTTGGCTACGCTGATCCCCCTCATCGCGCCGCAGTCCGTCCGGACCAAGCTCAAACGCCCACGCGGTAATCGCCGCGATGGGCAGCCCGACAAGCAGTAGCACCAGCAAGGTCCGCATGGCCCAGGGCGGTGCATCAAAGTTGTCGAAGACGATATCGCCGACCTGCGCGATTGCCCACGCGCCGACAACATAGGCAGCGCTCACGCGGAACACGTTTCGGCGTTTAAGTTCGGCTAGGAAGGACATCTAACAGTGCTCAAAAAGACCCATGGCCAAAGCCCAATGGCCAAGCGTCTGTCCACGGCGGAGGAGATCCACACTGAATAATCCAAGGGGCTTCGATGGCAAACGTTATCAGAATAATCGCTCGAGACGAAACGTCCAGCTCGTGCGGGGAAAACCGACGTCGTTTGGAACGATCAGCGCGATTTGTTCGCTTTTCAATTGCACGGCATTGGGTAAAGGGAGGGCCGCTAGGGGGGCGTGATCAATCGCCGCTCAACGGTCTCTGACAAGCCTGCGCACGGTCGCATGCACATGGAAGATCAGTTAGCACATTGGAGGCACACAATGAAACAAGCAAAGAAGACGCAAATTCGTTTTACAAATTGGGTTCGGTTTCCGCTAATCGCCCTGGGGCTGATGGCCTTCGCCGGCCACTCCCTGGCGCTTGAACTGGGCCAAACCAGCACCCGCGCAGTGTATCTGGCGCCAGGTGGTAAAGGTTCTCCCTACATCGACGTCGCGGCAAGCGCCGAGCTGCGGGGCGTCCGGACGCTGGCCGGCGACGTAGTCACAACCTGGGAAATCTTCGGTGGCATCGAGCCTACCCCTTTCCGGGTCGTTATTCCCGAGGAATGCTTTGAGCCCGAAGAGGCTTCGCTCCAGGTGCGCTTCTACCGAAGCTGCGGTGTCCGGGCCGCCCTGGAGTCTCCTGAGGTGGGCGAAATCGAGATATCTATCCAGGCCTTCACTGCCGTTCTGACCAAACGTTCTGGCTACGTACGCCTGGCGATCACGGCTGCCATCGATACCCGCACGGAGGTCGGCGACGTGGCGGCTCTGGTGCTGGGCACGATCGGAGGTGGAAAACAAACCGTGTCGATCGGTCAGTCAAGCGCTGCGCGGCTGCCCAGCGGGATCGAGGTTTTTGGCTTTGACCCGCAGCCGGAACCCCCGGCCGGACTCGATCGATTCTGATCCGTTTAATCTGTCGGGCGCCCGGGAACGGGCGCCCGTTTTGTTGATGGCTGTGTCTGGCGATGCTGCTACTGCCGCTTACGCTCTCGCTTCTGTGCAGCTATGAAAACCCCAAGCCACCGTTGATATCCACACTGGTGCCGGTGAGAAAGCTCGATTCGCTGGAGGCCAGATAGGTCACCAGATCTGCGACCTCCTCAGCCTGTCCTTCGCGGCGCAACGGCGTCGACGCCGCCACGTTTTTCCTCACCGCATCTTTGGTGAACTCATCATGGAAGGTGGTGCTGATCATGCCGGGGCATACGCAGTTCACTCGAATTCCTGAGGGGCCCAGCTCCTTGGCCAAGCCGCGCGTCATGGTCATCACGGCGCCTTTTGAGGTCGCGTAGGCAATGGCCCCGGGGCCGCCGCCGTCACGCCCGGCCAGGGAAGACAGGTTCACGATTGACCCGCCGTCAGTCATCAGGGGCACCATCTTTTTGCAGGCAAGGAACACGCTGTTGAGGTTGAGTTTGATCACTTGATCGAAAAAATCCTCGTCCATTTCGGCAAGGGTCTTGCGGGCGACCAGCCCACCCACAACGTTCACCAGCACCGCAACACGTTCGCCGAAGGCGTTGACCGTCGCGCTAACAAGATTGTTCACATCGCTGGCCTGGGTCATATCACCTCCCACCGCGATAGCCGTTCCTCCCGCGTCGGTAATCTCCTTCACGGTTTCCGCGCCTTTTGCCTCGTTGTTGTAATAGTTGACGACAACCTTCGCGCCCGCCGCGGCGAGCTTGAGCGACACGGCTTTTCCGATATCGCGTGAGCCGCCGGTCACCACGGCTACTTTGTCCTTAAGATCCATGAGTTGTTTCCCCTGTTGTTGATGAGCGCTGCAAAATCAGTTCGGGCGGCTGACGCCGAACGGCTTGATCACAGGCGCGGTGGTTTGTGTGTATTGGTTTTCAGACATACGGGTAATAGGATCGCCGACGGTTTCGACGACCCGAATAGGCTGGCTCGTGGTCAAAGTGTTCTGGCTTAGCGTTGCGACCTGAACACCATGAAGAAATACTGAGGCGTGACTTTTGTTGCGTTTGCCGTTGCCCACGTTGGACAAGCGATTCCCGCTAAACAGAAAATGTGGACCGAAGGTGCTTTCGTCGGTTCCGCCGCGATAGACGCTGGCCACGGTCTTTTCAATATTCTCGAACCTCGAATCGGCGATGGTGATGTACTCGGCGTTGTAGATGCCAAGGTCGTCCGTTTCCTGGTCCAGCGCCACAACATGACCGGAGATCTCGGCAAAACGCGACGCGCGAATTACGATCTGGTTCGCAAAGGTATGTTTCGAGACTTTGAGAAAATTGAAGGAGTGATTGGTGTTGAGGTTTTCAACATGGACATCGTTCACCACGACATCGTAATTCGACAGCAGGGAATACCGGCTCGTGCGGATCACCGAGTTGTCGTAGGCGTCGGGTGCGGCGGAACCGTCCACCGCTAGCCGCTCCAGCTTGAGGCTCCCACCTTCGCCAAGCTCAAACAGTGTGGTTCTTTCGAAGTGAAGGGTTGGCCGCGCTGATTGTCCACTTTTTGCCCTGACGGTTAGCGGCTTATCGATCGCGATAAGCCGCGTGCTGACATAGTCTCCGGCTTCCAGTTCAACGATGTCACCGGGTGCTGCCTCCGCCACGGCGGCGGCAAGAGTATCTTGCCCGGGAGCAATCACGTGGATGCGTCCCGTATCGAAACGGTCAGCAAACCCCGCTTTGGGGTACCAGCTAACGCCGGTCTCGCCGCGTGGCAGAATTTTGAGCGCCGGGCTGACGCCAGCCGTTTTGTGCTGCTCGGGATACAGTAAACCGTTGTCGGATTCGGTCAGCGTTACCGACGTGTCTATGAAGCCATCCACTTCGGGCGTGGCCGTTGAGCCCGATACCACGTTTCCTTCGAAGCGAATGCCGCTGATATCGTCGTGGACCGCAATGAAGGCCGTAGGATCGTGATGAACCATGAGGTTATTGCGAAAAGCAGTAGAAATCGGAACCGCGCTTCTTTCCTCGTCACTACCCGCAGCAAACTCCACGTGATCGCTATCGATAATGGTGTTGTGCTCCACCAGTGAGTCCTCCACCTGGTGGTAGCGATTGATCGGCGAGTCGGGGACGCCGTTCATGACCACTAAGGCCCCGCCAAACCGATAGCCTTTGAGGCCAGTAAGATAGTTGTTTCGAATCGTCTGTCGCTTGTTGATCAGGCGAATGCCGCCCGTGTGCGGAACGCCATTGCCGAGAAAGATATTGTTTTCGATGAGATTGTCGTTGCCGTGCCGAAGGGTGAGTGTGCCCTGGGACTCGAAAAATACGTTCCCGCGGAACACGTTGTGACCCGACTTGCTGGAGATGATCTCCACCTCGCCATTGCACCGATCGAAGTAGTTGTTCTCGACGGTCGTGTAAGAGTTGGTCAGGGAATACTTGCTGGTCCCGATTCGGAGCGTCTCACCGCCGTTTGAGCCCAACGATTGACGAGGCCCAAAGTAGTTGTGGTCGATCAAATGGTGATTATTTTGGCTGGACTCAGAGTTCAGCTTCACCGCCATGGTCACGCCAGCGTTGCTTTTGCCTTCAATATGATTGTGGTCAAAGCGATTGTTGCGGCCATACATCATCACCCAAAAGTCCCGCTCATGGCGCTGCGGGTTGTTGAAGTGGTCGATGACGGTGTCGGTAACCCGCGAATGATTGGCGAGCTGGTCATGGCTTTGTCGAAAGGAAATGACCTCATTGGTCGGCGTGTAGCCGTCGCGAAAAACCAAGCCGCTGACCACCAGGTACTCGCCGGCCAGCCGGAGGTTGGACACGCCTGAGATGATCACTTTGCTGCGGGTCTCGGCGGTAAGCGTGATCGGTTTCTGCTCGGTACCAACGCCGGTGAAAAGCATCTCGAAATCTCGCCAAACGCCGTTAGCCATTGTGATGGTGTCACCGGGCTGGGCGGCCCCGACCGCCTCGCTGAATTCCTGTTGGGTTCGCACGAGAGCGTCAGCCTGCAGTGACCCTGCGGCTGTGAGCAGGAAAGCGGCACACCAGCGAGCAACTGCGCTTCCACACGGGCGGACGTCAATTCTTTGGGTCATGGGTTTGAGCCCTCGGCCTGGCGGCGCTGATTTTTTTGATAATCATAAAGAGACGGGACGTCCCGCAATTTCTGGTTGAGCAGCTCGACGTAGGGTGCTGGACGATAGTCGAGCTTGAATTCGCGGTTGCCGTGAAGTCCAACAATTCTTGCCATCGGGCCCTCGTCCAGCCCCTGCACCGTGACAACCTCATCAGCGTAAGCTCCGCCGGTGATCAGCACCTTCAAGTTCCAGGTTGTGTTGTATGCGCCATGACCCGGCTGCCAGTATCCGGCACCGCTCCCGTCAAAAACCGGCGTGACCGGTCCATTTTCTTTACGCGTCGCCTGGATGTGCAGCGTGACGTTGTCATACAGGTTTTGATGGTTGGCGCCAGCATGTTGATCCAGCGTCGGCGTCGCAAAGACCTCGGCGTTCTTGTAGACACACTTTGTGGACTGCGTATTAAACGTCAGAGAGTGCAGCACGGGATTCATGATGGCCACATTTTCCGCCAGCACGTTGTGAACATTCCCCATATGCACCGCGTAGTGCGCACGTCTTGAGCCGTCAGACAAAATGTCTCGATAGGTGAGGTTGGCGCTGTTGTAGCTGAGAATGCCGCTATCGGCGTTGGTAATATGGAGATTGCGCGCCCACGAATCGAACGCGCTGGTGAAGTAGATGCCGTTATAACCACGCTCCAGGTGATGACCGAAATACGGCGAGTCCGGAAACGCGAGGTGGAGGTCTTCAATCCCGACATGTTCCAGTCCCTCCCAGGCTGCGAGCTGGGCGGGAATCGAGTCTCCGGCGTCGTGAAGCAACGGGTCGGCCAGTTGTACTCGAGTCCCATCGACCTTAGCCACTCGCGAGGTCTGACGCACCAGTGGCCGCTTAGGGAACGACCAATGGTGCGAACCCGCCCGCCTGAACTCCGACCCGTAAAGCGACTTCACAATGGGCGCATCAGGCCCGGTCCGGTTGATCCACTGCACCTGAACAATGTCACCGGCCTGAAGGTTGGATTTCTTTGCGAGGACCATGTCTTGTGCGCCTCGTTTACCGCTGGCGATATCCGCTAGCTTGGGAATCGCGGGATCATACTCAACCAGATAGGGAGCGGGGCGGGTTCCTGGCTTCTGGATCCAGATAAAGCCACCGCTCCAGGAGTATTCAGAAAAGTAGTCATTGAGGTTTTTGGCAGGTTCCACCTGGCGCTTGTCGAGCTTGACGAGATACTGCCGCAGCTCCTTAAGAGACTCGCTCTTATCTACCTGGTCAAGCGGGCGCGGAAAATACAGGCGAGTGCCGCCGTCACCCTGCCCAGAACCCTGCAGAACAAAATCTGACCGTTCGATCCGTAACACTTCCGAGATCCGGTATTGGCCAGCTGCGAAGCGCACGATGACCGGTCCATCGACCGTTTTGGCGTGTTCAATCGCTGCCAGAATCGCTTTGGAATCATCGACGCCGTCATTCGCTATGGCGCCAAAATCATCAACGTTGATGACGGCTCCCGCGGCCTTCGGCAGGTCGCTGGAACCGTTTCGAAAGCCAGCGAACGAGAAGTCAGGGAGGTAATGGTCACCCCTTAATGTCTCCACGGACAATAATGAGGGTGGCCGCTGATCCGTTGCCAGTGCCGGCTGCCCCAGCATGCCGGCAAGCAGGGGGAGCAAGGCGAATTTTGATAAAAAAGACATATAAATCAGTATTTAATAAGATTCAACGGTTTGGGTTCTGCTCGAGTTCGATCTTTTTTCACCATAACCTGCGGCCTGGTGGGCGGCAACTCCTTCTCATTGAGCGATTTGTGGCCGTGTTTTTTGAGCATATTGACACCGGTGACATGAAACGTATACTCCATCTTCACAAAAACACCAATCATCCACTTTTGGGGTGGCACTAATGGCCAGAGGGGCAATTCAGTGAAATATCAACGTAGCATTACCGCGCTCGCTATTGCCGGATCGACACTCGCTCTGTCGCCGACGGCAATCGCGCAAGACGAAGAGTTGGAAGAAGTTATTGTCACCGGCATTCGAGCGTCGCTAAGAACCGCAATCAACCAGAAGCGAAACTCGGAAGAGTTGATTGAGGTGATCGTGGCGCAGGACATCGGGAAGCTTCCCGACCAGAACCTGGCCGAGGTGCTGGAGAACGTGACGGGCATCCAGATTACCCGTACCGCTGGCGTCGGTACCGGGGTTCAGATCCGCGGTACTAACGCGAACCGCATCGAGTTCAACGGTGTGTCCACGGTGGGTTCCGGTTCCGGCCGCAGCGGCATCGACTTCGAGGACGTTAATCCGGCGATCATTTCCGCCGTCGAGGTGATCAAGTCGCCAGATGCTGGAACCATTGAGGGTTCGGTGGGCGGAACCATCAATCTCAAAACCATCCGTCCACTTCAGCTCAAAGAGACGCTTGGTTCCATCAGGCTCCAGGCTGAAGACAGCAGCCTCAGTACCGAAAGCCTGCAGCCGCGGGTGTCCGGGGCTTTTGGTGACAGCTGGTCAACCGACGCGGGTGAGTTCGGGTTTGTCATCAGTGGCAGCTACACCGAGCAAGAGGCGGTGTCGTTTCGGCCGCGAACAGACCGGGACAACATCTCCCGGCCGCCCGGCGCGTCGCCAAGTGAGTTTCTTGGGATCCAGTTTCTGGTGCAGGAGCAGGAAAACTTCGACTTTGAAACGGCCAACATCGCAACCACCTTCGAGTGGGCGCCGCGAGATAACCTCAGCTTTCACTTCGACGCGGTCATTAACCGGCAGGACCGAAGCCAGGACAGTTATCGGTTGCAGGCGTCCGGCGTCAGCACGCTAAGAAACATTAGCATCCCAACCGATTTTGAGACCGTGGATTTTGGTATCGGTCCGGGACAATTCCCCGCGGCCCTGCGAGGGTTTCTAGAGCCCGATCTTGCTAACGATGATGATGATCCAAACCTTCGGTTCTCCAGCGACACAGGGTCCCGGGTTACGGATAGCGATATTTTCGCCATCGGCGGCGACTGGCAGGGTGATCGGTGGCTCGCCAGCTTTGAGTTGGCAACCACCCAGTCGGATACGGTGAATCCAAACCTGAGCACAACGCTGAACTTTCTGAACCCGAACTGCCCGCAGGACGGGACCAGCAACGACAACTGTGTGCCCTTTGTTTACGACCTGTCAGGCGGGACCCTTTCCTGGGGTATCAACTTCGATTCTCCTTTCGCGCCAACGACTGCGTCCTTAACCGATCCGGCCAACGTCGTGCTCGACCAGGTGATCTTCGGTCGCAACACAACTGAGAACGAAGAAAATGCCGTGCGCTTTGACTTCGAATATGACTTCGACTGGAACGGCATTCAGACGCTCGAATTTGGCTACCGGTACAACGAATCGTCCAGTCGATTCAACGATGTCGAAGATCGCATTGGCGGCTTTAGCCGGCTGGTAGACAGCCCGAGCGGAACGCTGTTTGCTGATCTGCTTGTGCCGGGTCCAAACAACTACGGTGACGGTGACGGCCGGTCTCTCTTTATCAGCGACTTCCTGCTGGTTGATCCCGATCGAGCGTTTTCCGATCCGAACGGCACGCTCGCGATCCTGCAGGACGCGGTGATTGCCCACGATCCGGAAAGCCCGGACATTCTCAATCCGGTTTCCGACGAAAACTCCTTCTACGATGTCAGTGAAGACACCACAGCCATTTACGCGCAGGCAAACTTCGAGCGGGGAATCTTTCGAGGAAATCTTGGTGTGCGCTACATCGACACCGAGATCGACTCCGTCGCCTTCGGGCCCGAGGACGCCAACGGTGTGCGGTCGCTGCAGTCCACCAAAGGAAGCTACGATTTCTTCCTGCCGCGGCTGAACGTTGTTGCCGACGTCCGGGAGGACGTGGTGATTCGCTTCGGCTACAGCTCGGATATCCGGCGACCAAATTTCAGTGACCTCAACACCGGCTTCACCTTCGACGTTCAAGAGAACTCCGTCGTCGCGCTTGGGAATCCCGGTCTAGAGCCTGAGGAAGTGGACTCAATCGATCTGGCCGTGGAGTGGTACTTCGCCGATTCGGCCGTCGTCAGTCTCGGATATTTCGAAAAAGACCGAACGAATATTTTCGGCATCGACTTTGAAGGTGCGGCCCTGTTCGAAGACCCCAACAGCACGAGTGGGCTCTCTCGGGAAACCGATCCTTCGTGTCCCGGTGGCGGTATCTTCAATCCGATTGTCATCCCGAATGTTTTGGGTGATCCGGACACCATGGGTCTGTGTGTTGACTTCACGATCCCCGGCAACGATCCGGCAACGACCACTCAGAAAGGATTTGAGTTTGCCTTCCAGTATGATCTTTCGAGCTTCGAGGAGCGCCTCGGCTGGGCGTCTGGCTTCGGCGTAGTCGCGAACTACACCCACCAGGATTTCAGCGGCGGTTCGGCTGAAGACTGCACGTCAGGTCGTGGTCTCCAGGTTCTTGGCGAGGTGTGTCAGCCAAGAGGTCTGCTCGACTTCTCGGAGGACGCTTATAACTTCACTCTGTTCTATGAGAAATATGGTCTCTCAGCCCGGGCGCGGTACACGTGGCGGGAGGGCTTCCGCACACAGGACTTTGGCGGCGGCGCTAACACGAGCGGCAGCAGCACCTTCAGCTTTCCGGTCAATACCCTGGATCGAGGTCAGCTGAACGCCAGCATCCAATATGCGGTCACGGAAAACCTGACGCTCAACCTGGATGGCGTTAACTTGACCGAGGAGCGTATCGACCAGCATTGCGTTGCTGAAACCGGGCCGCTGTGTTTCGTCGGCCTGCCGGATCGACGCGTTGTCATCGGTGCCACCTACCGGTTCTAAGAAAACCGGCGGTTGACATGCGATCGCTGAAGTAAGAAATGCCCCGGCGCTGGTCGGGGCTTTTTTTGGCCTTGCTTCCATCGTAGATCGTCTCCGGTGTCACCCCCAGCAGCTTGCATCGAGCCTGCTTTTGACCTTGAGTCAATTGTCTATAAAGACAATATGGTCGATGGAACGCGGCCGAGCTGGTTTCATGGGTTGTAGCATCGAATCGCGTAACGACAGCTTCGATAAGAATTCGCCATCTATGGTTTTAAAAATAATAGGTTATGTGAATTCGAGCGACTACTTGCTCAGGTCCGCGTCGTCGAGAGCGCACTCCGGACCGTGGGCTGAGGAGGTAAAACAGACTGTCGCGATGTTGCTTATTGACACCGGTGTCATTTTAGGTAAGCTGATCTTCACAACAGTCCCAACCGTCGCTTCCCGGTCGGCTTTACAAAAAATCTCGGGACGCTGAGCGTCCGAAAACGGAATGCCAGGATGCCATTGCCCAAAAATAATTCGAATACGCAGACCTACCTGGCGCCCAAGCTTGATCAAATCTCTAAGGCGTTGGTGTCTGCAAGGCTTGGCGCCAGTCCGCTTGCCGAGTTTCCGGGTGAGCTTCCAGCAACGCTAGATGATGCCTACGCTGTTCAGGACGCCTCCATCGCACGATGGCCGGACCGAGTGGCCGGCTGGAAGGTGGGCATGGTGGCCGAGGAGCTCCGCGCAAAGCTCGGAGCCACCCGCCTCGCCGGACCGATCTTCGAGCCGACGGTGTTCGCGATTGAGCCCGAGGAGACCCGATCGATGTCGATCTATCGCGGCGGGTTTGCCGCCGTTGAGGCTGAATTTGTCCTCCAGCTGGCTGACATCATCGAGCCCTCGGGGGCGGTCTATTCTGACCAGGACCTCCTGGATCGGATTGCCGGTCTGCATATCGCCGCTGAGATCGCGAGCAGCCCCATGGCTGATGTTAATCGCCTCGGTCCGTGCTGTGTGGTCTGCGATTTCGGCAACAATGCCGGTCTGCTGGTGGGTCCAAGCATCGCCGACTGGAGCCAACGTCACCTCGACGAGTTGACTGCTAAGACGATCGTTGATGATGCCACGGTCGGTGCCGCTGATGCTGGTGTCATTGACGGTGGCCCGCTGCAAGCCTTGCGGTTTCTGGTTGAATTGTGCGCCACCCGGGGGCTGACGTTAGCACAGGGCACCTACGTTTCCTGTGGCGCGGTAACCGGGATTCACGACGTCACCACCGATTCCAGTGCTCGTTTGGACTTCGGCGTCTTCGGCAGTTTCGACGTGAAGTTTGATCCCGTGCAGCCAAGGTCGTAGCGTGGCCCTCGGGTCAGACGTAAAGAGAGCGATCAGTGGCGCGTACTAGTCGAAAAGCTGCAGTCGATTTCAAAGCTGCCGCCCGCGAATGGGCAGAAAACAACAAAGACGGCAGGAAGCCGACCATCAAAGACGTCGCGGAGCTGGCACGCGTATCAAAGAAAACGGTCTCGCGAGTCATCAACAATTCTCCGCTGGTCAACGACGCGACGCGCAAAGGCATCCAGGGTTTGATCCGGGACATCGGGTATCAGCCCGACCCTCAAGCACGCGGCCTGGCCACGCGTCGGTCTTATCTGGTCGGGATGATTTACGACAACCCGACACCGCAGTACGTCGTCAATATCCAGCTTGGCATCCTCGATGTCCTGAGAAATACCGGATTTGAGCTGGTGGTGCATCCGTGTGATCGAAAGAGTGACACGTTCATTGAGGATGCCCGCCGGTTCATCGAGGTGCAGAAACTTTTTGGTGTGATCCTGACGCCGTCCGTGTCTGAGGATGAGCGCCTCGCTGAGGTGATCCGCGAGCTTGGCTGTGCCTACATCCGAATCGCTTCGGTCGCGCTGGATATGGAGCGTCGGATGATTGTCACCAATGACCGGGTCGGCTCGAGGGAGGCGGCACGCCATCTGGCAAAACAAGGTCACAAGCGAATTGCGATCATTGCCGGACGAAGGAGCTTTCGGTCAGCGCATGAACGTCGCGCCGGCTTCGAGGAAGGCCTTGCGGAGTTTGGCATCTCCGTACCACCCGAATTCATTCTTCAAGGGGATTACACGTTCGAATCCGGTCTTGCCTTGGGGTCAGCCATTTTGGATCTCGATCCTGCACCTACCGCGGTGTTTGCCTCCAACGACGAGATGGCGGCCGGCGTGATGCAGGCCTTGCACGTTGCCGGACAAACGCCCCCGGACTCACTGTCAGTCGTCGGATTTGACGACTTTGAAACGGCCACCCGCGTCTGGCCCCGCCTGACGACGGTTCGAACCCCCGCGAGAGAAATCGGCATGCTCGCGGCAGAACGACTGTTTGAATTTGATGATGAAAGTCCCAGTGCCGGCGGCCGAAATCAGACAACCCCACGACTGATCGAACGAGATTCAACCCGAATCCCCGCAGACTTTCGGCACCGGTCGGAGCCAGAGAGCCTGTGAAAACACAGCCACGCCCGTCGGCGGCGATCCATAAGCCAATCACCAAGAGAGCTCATTAATGTACGCAAAAACCTATCAGGCCAGTCACCCGGACATGATGAAGAATGTCAGCAATGACGATCTGCGTGAGCGCTACCTGGTTACGGGTATGTTCGAGACCGATCAAATCAAGCTCAACTACTCGCAGATTGAACGGATGGTGATCGGTGGTGCTTCGCCGGTGTCTCAATCCGTCGCCCTGCCAGCGCAGAGCGAACCGGTCAGTGGTGCTCCCTTTTTGGAGCGGCGCGAACTCGGCGTCGTCAACGTCGGCGGCGGCAGCGGCAGCATTACGGTGGACGGTGAATCTTTCTCAATGAAGCCGAGGGACGGCCTTTACGTTCCCATGGGGTGCGAGACGGTCGTCTTCGAAAGCGACAGCAGTGACAATCCGGCGCGTTACTACCTCGCTTCCACACCCGCTCACGCGCGTTTTGAACTGGTCAAGATATCCATTGATGATGCGGTGCCGCTCAAGCTGGGCGGGCTGGAGACATCCAATGATCGGACCATCTACCAATATATTGTGCCGGAGACATGCCAATCTGCTCAGCTGCTGTTGGGGCTGACTATCCTCAACCCAGGCAGCGTGTGGAACACGATGCCACCCCACCTGCACGATCGACGGTCCGAGTTCTATTTTTACTTTGAGCTGGGTGATGACGAGCGGGTATTCCATTTTATGGGCGAGCCGGACTCCCTGCGCCATATCGTTGTCCGTGACTCGGAGGCCGTTATCTCACCACCCTGGTCCATCCACATGGGTTGCGGCAACGCCAACTATTCTTTCATCTGGGCAATGGGCGGAGAGAACCTCGACTATACCGACATGAACGCCCTCGATATTTCTCAGCTGAAGTAGCATGGCGGCGCACAGCCCACAGTTCAGTCTTGATGGAAAGGTCGCGCTGGTCACCGGCGCCAATACCGGCCTCGGGCAGGCCATGGCGGTGGCGTTGGCTAACGCGGGCGCCGGCGTCGCCCTGGTCGGTCGATCCGAACCCAAGGAAACGGAATCGCTGATTCGCCAGGCTGGCGGCCAATCGGCGGTCGTGATGGCGGATCTCAGCCGATCCGAGGTTGTCGCTTCGGTGGTGAGCGACGCCGAAAGCGCGTTGGGACCGATCGATATTCTGGTCAACAACGCGGGGATCATCCGCCGGGAGGAGGCGCTCGATTTTTCGGAGCTGGACTGGGATGACGTCCTGTCGACGAATCTTAAGGTGCCCTTTTTCCTCGCTCAGGCGGTGGCAAAGTCATTGGTCGCTGGCAATCGGGGCGGCAAGATCATCAACGTGGCATCTCTGCTGTCATTCCAGGGCGGCATCCGGGTTGCGTCTTACACCGCCAGCAAAAGTGGTCTGGCCGGTCTGACCCGTCTTTTGGCCAATGAATGGGCTGCCCGAGGCATCAACGTTAACGCGATCGTGCCCGGCTATTTTGCAACCAATAACACCACCGCGCTGCGCGCCGACAATGAGCGCAATCGGCAGATTCTTGAGCGAATTCCGGCCGGTCGGTGGGGCGATCCGGCTGACCTGGGTGGCGCGGCCGTGTTTCTTGCGTCCCAGGCGTCGGACTATGTCCACGGTACGTTGCTGCCGGTGGACGGCGGCTGGCTCGGCCGATGATTCGGCGCCGTGAACTCTTACTTGCTCCGCTGCTGCTGGCCGGCTGCGGTGATCGCAAGAGCGCACGGCCGCTTTTTGCCGCGGACTCACAGCCCGACGATTATCCAACCACTCAGGGAATCCATGCGATCGACCGGCTGCTCAACGAGCGGACCAACGGTGAAATGCGAGTTCGCGTTTACCCCGGCGGCCAGATGGGCGCCGAAAAGGACACCCTGGAAATCGCGGTTTTTGGCGGGCTCGATTTAACTCGGGTCAACCTGGCCCCCATCAATTCGATAGTTCCGGAAACGATCGTGTTGGCATTGCCCTTTCTTTTCCGCTCAATCGCGCATTCCCGAGCTGCGTTCGATGGAGAAGTCGGGCGAAAAATTCTCCACGCTATGATGCCTTACGGACTCCGAGGCATGTGCTACTACGATTCTGGCGCCAGGTCCTTTTACAACAACAAGCGCCCGATCTATACGCCCGACGACATCGCCGGCATGAAAATTCGGGTTCAAAACTCAGACATTTACGTGGCGATGATGCAGGCCCTCGGCGCTAACCCCACGCCGATTCCCTACGGCGAGGTTTACCAGTCGCTGGTGCAGGGTGTGGTCGATGGTGCTGAGAACAACTACCCATCTTATGAGAGCTCCCGTCATTTCGAGGCCGCGGGACACTACAGCCTGACTCGGCACGTTATGGCTCCGGAAGTATTGGTGGCTTCACGACGCAGCTGGGATCGAATGACGCCCGAGGAGCAGGACTACCTGCAGGCCGCGGCGTCCGATTCCGTGCCGATCATGCGCGAGCTGTGGGACGCGAGGGTTGGCGTTTCCAGGCAACGGGTCATCGACCGCGGCGTTGAGGTTGTTGAAAACGTCGACCACTCGGCGTTTGCCGAAAAAATGCTGCCCGTCTGGGACCGGTTTGTCGTCAGCCCCGAGATGCGAGCGCTGGTTGAAGAGATTGTCGGGTTGGACGAGACGCGGGGTGTCCAAAGTGCGTAGCGTTTTGACCAGCGCGAGCGGGTCGATCAGCGTTTTTGCCAAATGGTTTGCGGCAATCGGTCTTTTGATCATGACCGCCATCATCGCGCTGCAGGTATTTTCGCGCTATGTGCTCAACGACAGCCCGGCTTGGGCTGAGCAGGCGGCGCTGCTGCTGATGATTTGGTATGTCTTTATCGCGGCAGCGGCAGGCGTCCGCGAGGGTTTTCATATCCGTATCGCGGTATTCGCTGAAAATCTCCCGGCGCGGCTACGTCACCCGGTGCTGTTGCTGGCCCACCTGGTTGTCATGGTGTTCGGCGCGGCAATGGCCTTCTTTGGTATTCAGCTTGCCCAGGAAACCTGGCAGCACGTCATCCCAACCTTAGGCATTTCCCGGGGGTTTGCCTATCTCCCGATCTCTATTTCCGGCTTCCTAATCACCGCATTTGCCGCTGAGCAGCTAGCCGCCGAATGGCGCCAGACCGAGGTGAAAAAGCGATGGAACTGATGGTGCTGCTCGGCGTTCTGCTGGTGTTGCTGCTGCTCGGCGTGCCGGTAGCCTTTGCGCTCGGCGCGGCCTCCCTGGCGACCTTCTACCTGCTGGACATTCCGCTGATCGTGGGTTTCCAACGTATGGCCGCCAGCATGAATATCTTCGCGCTCATGGCCATTCCCTTTTTTGTGTTCGCCGGTGACCTGATGCACCGGGCGGGTATCGCGGAGCGGTTGATCCGGGTTGCGGACGCGGCGCTGGGACGCACCCGTGGGGGACTCGGTCAGGTTGATGTCGGTGCCTCCATGATGTTCGGCGCGGTTTCCGGTTCGGCCATTGCCAGCGTCTCAGCCATCGGTTCAACACTGGGGCCGATGATGAAAGAAAAGGGTTATGACGCGGACTATGTGGTGAACGTTTCCGCCACCTCTGCGATCACGGGCCTGCTGATCCCGCCGTCACACAACATGATCATCTACGCCGCGGCGGCCGGTGAGAGCATCTCGCTGGCCGACCTGTTCCTGGCCGGGATCATCCCAGGCGTTTTGACCGGATTACTCCTGATGGTTGCCGCCTACCTGGTTGCGGTTAAGCGCGACTATCCGCGTGGAGCATTCCCCGGCTGGCGGGCCTTCTTGCTGGCATTTGCGGCAGCGATTCCCGGACTGATGGCCGCCGCAATTATTGTTGTCGGGGTTCTGTCCGGCATCTTCACGCCGACCGAGTCGGCGGGGATTGCAGTGGTTTACACCATCGCGGTTGCGCTGTTTGTGTATCGCTCGCTGACCTGGGAGCGGTTTGTTGCCGCCACCACGGCATCGGTGCGAACCACGGCCATGGTCATGATTGTCATCGGCGCTGCTGGCGCCTTTGGCTGGCTGCTGGCGCTGCTGCAGGCGCCAACCCAGCTTGCCGATTTGCTGCGAGGCATCACCGAAAATCCGATCTTGCTGCTGCTGCTCATCAATATTGTGCTGCTGGTCCTGGGCACGTTTATGGACATGGCGCCGCTGATCATCATCACCACCCCCATTTTTCTGCCGATGGCGACGGAACTGGGCATGGATCCGGTTCAGTTCGGCATCATGTTGCTGCTCAACCTGGGGATTGGGCTGGTGACCCCGCCGGTAGGCGCGGTCCTGTTTGTTGGCTGCGCGATTGGCAAAATTCCAATCGAGCAAACGGTTAAGACCATGTGGCCCTTTTACGGCGCGCTGGTCCTGGCGCTGGTTGCGGTCATCTACGTGCCGTCACTGTCGATGTGGCTGCCCGGGCTCCTGAACTGACGACAGGGCGGCACGCAGCGTTGACCCACTCCGCGTGGCGCCTTTCTCGTAGCTGTTCTCGGCGACACCGGATGATCAATTTTACAAGAGAGAAGACATGACGATTCACGAACTGCTTAGCCAAAGCCCGGTCGTGCCGCTGGTACAGGCAGATGATCCTGAGGTCGCCGTTGAGGTCGCCCGCGCCCTGGCCGTCGGCGGTTTAAGGGTTGCAGAAGTGGTGTTCCGGACCGATCGGGCGCTCGAGTGCCTCAAAGCGGTAGCCGATCATGTCCCCGAAATGGTTGCAGGCGCCGGGACCGTGCTCAATCGCGAACAGGCACAGGCAGCCTTGGATAACGGAGCGCAGTTTCTCGTATCCCCAGGTCTGGATGACGGCGTGGTGGAAACGGCTCAGCGCCTTGGTGTGCCGGTTTTTCCCGGCATCATGACGCCAACCGAGGCGCAGCGAGCGACCAACCTCGGGCTGGATACGGTCAAATTTTTTCCGGCATCGATCGCGGGCGGTGTGCCCGCGCTGAAGGCTTTGGCAAGCGTCTTTCGCCAGCTTCGCTTCATGCCAACCGGGGGCGTCAGCCCGGCCAATCTGGCTGAGTTTCTTCGAGTGCCCGCGGTGATCGCCTGCGGCGGCAGTTGGCTGACGCCTGCCGACGCGATCGCGGCGGGGGATTTCGACGCGGTAACCACACTCGCAGCGCAGGCGTTAGAGCTCGCGCGCGACGCAGAGAGGACATCCTGATGGGAAAATTTTTGACCTTTGGCGAAATCATGCTGCGGCTCAAAGCTCCGGGCCACGAGCGATTCTTTCAGTCGCCCACCCTCGAGGCCACGTTCGGCGGGGGCGAGTCGAACGTGGCGGTGGCGCTGGCTAACTACGGCCTGGACGCCGGCTTTGTCACCGCACTCCCGGATAACGATATTGCTGAAGCATGCATGCGAGAGGTGCGAGGATTTGGTGTCGACGTCGGCGCTATTCGGCGTAGCGGCGACCGCATGGGAATCTACTTCCTCGAAGGCGGCGCTAACCAGCGCCCGAGCAAGGTCATCTACGACCGGTCCCGCTCGTCGATTGCTGAATGTGGTCCTGGCGATTTTGAGTGGTCGAAGATTTTTGCCGGCGCTGAGTGGTTTCACATCACGGGCATTACGCCCGCGCTTTCCCAATCGGCCGCGGATTTGTCGCTGGAGGCCTGTCAGGCCGCCAAGGATGCCGGGGTAACCGTCTCGTGCGATTTCAACTTTCGCGGCAAGCTTTGGAAATATGGCAAGACGGCGCCGGAGGTGATGCGGGAACTGGTTCGCTATGTCGACGTCGGTATCGCCAACGAGGAGGACTGCCAGAAATCGCTGGGGATTTCTGCCGATGTCGATGTGCATACGGGAG
Source organism: Pseudomonadota bacterium (assembly GCA_039033415.1). NCBI lineage: Bacteria > Pseudomonadati > Pseudomonadota > Pseudomonadota bacterium. The sequence goes on from JBCCCR010000001.1 coordinate 173,257, forward strand.
AACTCGACAGCGCGAAGTACGAGGCCCTGTCGCAAAAGGTGCTCGACACCTATCCCGATATGTCGATCATCGCCATTACGCTGCGGGAAAGCCGCAGTGCAGACACCAACGGCTGGTCAGCATGCTTGCGAGACAGCGACGGTTTTAAGCTCTCACGGCACTACGAAATCACAGACATTATCGACCGAGTTGGCGGTGGAGACAGCTTTGCCTCGGGACTGATCGCCGGGCTCAAGCTTCACAGCGATCGTCAGCAGGCGCTCGAATTCGCCGTTGCCGCGAGCTGCCTAAAGCATTCGATTTCAGGCGACTTCAACCGCGTTTCAAAGGCCGAGGTTGAGAACCTGATGGGCGGTGACGCTTCGGGCCGCGTGCAGCGCTAAGCGTTCAGATGAAATCGAAAGAGCCCGGTACGGCTCGACGCAGCCGCCTACGGATTTGGCTGGTTGTGGCGGGCCTTTTGTTCCCGCTCCTGTGTGTCTCGTCAGATCGGCCAGGTTTGCTGCTGACTGAGGATGGCGTCCGAATCATCCGCTCGCAGCTCGGCAGCGTACCGCTGTTTGATGCCTCGCTGGCGGCGGTCAAGCGTGAGGTCGATCGGGAAATCGCAGCGGGCATCGAGACGCCGATCCCCAAAGACTTTTCCGGTGGCTACACGCATCAGCGTCACAAACAAAACTTCTTTACCGCTCAAAAGGCGGGCGTCCTCTACCAGATCCTTCAGGACGCCAAATACGCGATATACGTCCGCGACATGTTGTTGCAGTACGAAAGTCTGTACAAAACGTTGCCGCTGCATCCGCAGGAACGTTCGTATGCCCGAGGTCGACTGTTCTGGCAATGCCTGAATGACAGCAACTGGCTTGTGTATATGAGCCAGGCTTACGACACGATTTACGACTTCCTGTCTGAGGCGGAACGAACACGGCTCGAGGACAACCTGTTCCGACCCTTTGCTGACTTCCTGTCGATCGAAAATCCTCAGTTTTTCAATCGGGTTCACAACCACAGTACCTGGGGCAATGCTGCGGTTGGCATGATCGGTCTGGTGATGGACGATCAGGAGCTGATTGAGCGTGCCCTTTACGGCGTCAACGACGACGCCCCGGATAGCTCAGCCCGGGATAACGACGGCGGCTTTATCCGCGTTGAGGGGCAAAAGGCGGGGTTTCTCGCCAATGTCGACGCCCCATTTTCGCCCGATGGCTACTACACCGAGGGCCCGTACTATCAGCGCTATGCCATGTATCCGTTTCTGGTGTTTGCCCAGGGGCTGAATAACCTCAAGCCAGAGGTGGCGATCCTTAAGCACAAAGACGGTGTGCTGCTCAATGCGGTCGATGCGCTGCTCACGCTCGCGGATGCAGACGGGGAGTTCTTTCCGCTCAACGATGGGCAGAAAGGTATGTCCTACGATGCCCGCGAGCTGGTGACCGCGGTGAATATCGCTTACCACCTCGGTGGGAGGAATCCTCAGCTATTGAGCCTCGCTGGTCAGCAGGGGCGAGTCTTGCTGGATGACACCGGCATCGCCGTGGCTATGGCGGTGAGAGACGGCAAAGCTGAGCCTTTTCAGAAGTTATCAGTGAACCTGTCTGATGGACCCGAAGGTCGTCAAGGGGGTGTTGCGGTCCTCCGTCAGGGTGATGAGGATCTGACGCTGGTCTTCAAGTATTCCGCGCAGGGGCTCAGCCACGGGCACTACGACAAGCTCTCTTATTCGCTCTACGAACGGGGTACTGAGGTTCTGCAGGACTACGGCTTGGTCCGCTTCGTCAATATTGGTCAGAAGGGTGGGGGCAACTACCTGCCGGAGAACGCTTCCTGGGCGAAGCAGACCATCGCCCACAACACGGTGATTCAGAACGAAACATCCCATTTTGGCGGGGCCTACGAAATCGGCAGCCAACACCATTCGGTGCTGCATTTTTATGACGCTTCCGATCCCGGCATACAGATTGTCAGCGCGACGGATGAGAACGCCTATCCGGGAATGAAAATGCACCGCACGGTGGCGCTTATTGGCGACGAGACTCTCGATCGGCCATACCTGCTGGATGTCTTTCGACTGACCGCCAGCGCCAGCAACCGTTACGACCTGCCTTTCTACTTTGCAGGGCAGGTCATCAGTACCAACTTTGCTTTTTCGACCCCGTCTACGCTCGAACCGCTGGGCGCCAACCATGGCTACCAACACCTGTATCTCGAGGGTCAGGGTGAGCCCTCGTCGGGCAGTAGCCAGATGACCTGGTTGAACCATGGTCGTTTCTACACGCTGACGACGGCGACGCTGCCGAACGACACGTTGCTGTTCACCCGGATTGGTGCCAACGACCCGAGCTTCAATTTGCGTCGCGATCCCGGCTTTATGGTGCGACGTGACGAAGCCGGCGAGACGGTTTTTGCGTCGCTAGTGGAGAGCCACGGCAGCTACAGCCCCGTGTCTGAGCTTGCGCTGAACGCAACCAGCGATGTCGAGGATCTTGCGGTTACCATCAACAATGAAGCGTATACCGTCGTGACCATCCGGAAGACGGATGGTCCCTCCAGCATGCTGATCATCGCAAATGCGGATGCCTCAGCTGACACCGACCATCAGCTCGAGATCGACGGGCGGCTTGTCCAGTGGTCCGGACCCTACAAGTTCTTTCCACGCGTCGAGAGGCGCAGGTAACGCCCTGCCGGGTCGCCAATCAGCCCGCCAGTTACTGCGTGGTATGGGCCGAGCGGGTTGCCCGGTCGCTGGCCATACCGCTTCCATCGCGAGCGGGAGCTGGCGGGCGTGAGTGGATCGTAGGCTGATGCCAGGGACAGGCTACGCCCAGGTTTTCAGCGACGGCCATCGCCGATTTGACGGCACTTTCGAGCAACGGGATGCCGTGTGACGCGTAGGAACCACAAAACCAGATGCGCCGATCGGGCTGTTGATGGAGCGTCGCCAGGCGCTTGAGCCCCCTGAGCGAAGTTGCGTTCACGATCGGTCTTTCAAACTCCGCTTGGCCAAGGACCCGCGATGGCTCCGGTTCGATCACCGGATTCCAGGTTTGAAAAATCGGACGTGGCCCGGGCATCTCCTGAATCGCGTTCATCCAGATGGTCGCCATGGGAGCCGCATCGTCTTGCGCCAGCAGAAAATTCACCGGGGCCCAGCGCGACTCACCGCCCGGCGGCGCCAGCCGGGGATCGGTGTGAACGATGACCCGACTCGGTTCATAGGTAAAGCAGTCCAGCACGTCTTGCTCGTCTGTCGATGGATCCTCGAGAAGCTGCACCGCCTGATTGGCTTGCGCCGCAACGACAACGTGATCAAACGTCTCTGTATCGTCGGGAGTTCTGATCGAAACACCGTCACCTGTTCGGGTAATACCGACAACCTGAGAACGAAGATGAACCTGCTTCGCCGGGGAGGACAGGCGTTTGACCACTTCTTGGGTTCCATCGGTCACGCGCCGGACCGCTGACAGCAGCAGACCGCTGTTGATGTACTCGAGAATCACGCGGGCCGGATAAGCTTTGACGCTGTCGTGGCTGCAGGTGCAGATCGCGGCATAGGCCGGGTAGAGAAACCCTTCCGCAAAATCCTTGGAATAGTCATTTTCTGCCAGATAGTCCTCGAGCGTCATCTCATCGGGGATGCCGTCCGCCAGCGACTTCGGCGCCTTCCGAGAAAGTCGCAAGATCTCCCAGCCGATTCGCAGGGCTTTAGGTTTGAAAGATCCCGCGCCTTTTAGAAACGGTACTGAGCGGCGACCCAGTCGATAATTGCTGTAGCGAAAGTAGGAATTTTCGTTGAGGGCGCCGAAAGAGGCTGCATAGTTGATGGCCTCAGACTGAATGCCAAGCTGCTGATAGAGTGCGGTCAGATTGGGATAGAACCCAGAAAAAAACACGCGCAGCGGGACGTCGATGCGGGCACGATTGGATTCATCCACAACGTCGAGCGACCGGGCGTCCATCCCCAGATGATCGTGCTTTTCAAAGAGGGTGACGTCATGCGCCCGACCCAGGAGCCAGGCGGCGCTCAGCCCGGCGATGCCGCTGCCGACAACCGCAATCTTCATGGCGACCCGCTCAGCAGCAACACGCCGATCCAGGCGCACAGAAACCAGACCTGACTGGCGGAAACCGAAATCATAAAACGCTTGCAGCTAGCGAAATTGGAAGCGTCCGCCCGCTTGACGTTTCCTGACAGCATAACGCCCGCCAGCAACAGCGCCGCGGGCATAACGATGATCAAAAGATCCGTCGGCGTCAGGTCCAGCTTTGCCACGACGGTACACAGATACGCCAGCGTCAGCAGCATGAGCACAGCCTTTCGTGCGTGAGGTTCACCTCGCCGGACTGGAAGCGTTCTCTTGTCACCCGCTTTGTCCGACGGATAGTCCGGCAGCGCCGTGACGATGTTGCCAGCATGAAAGAGCAGGAACAGCGGCACCAGGGCGGGCCACGGAAACCCTTGGAGCGACCCGTATTGAAGATAGAAGCCGACCAGCGGCAGCAAGACGCCACATCCCAAACCCTGCAGCATCTCGCCGTGCCCGCGATAGGACAGCCTCAGCGGCTTCGAGTTGTAGGCCCAGCAGAGCGTAACCGCCAGCGCCGCGCCTAGCGGGAACCAGGGCCGATCGAGATAGATCCCCAGCCAACCCGCTAAACCAAGGAGACAAAGGAGCGCCAACCGGGCGCCGATCAGCAGATCCTGGGGCTCAAGCTTGCCCTCCGGAAGCACTCGCGAACCGCCCGAAAGAAAGTACTGATCGTTGGTCCTGTCGACGGCTTCGTCGGCGTAGTCGTTTAGATACAAGAGGTAAACCTGATAGACCACACCGAACAGTAGCGCGTAGAGAAAAAACGTCAAACTCAGCGCCCCGTGCGTGCGGAAGGCAAACGCCTGCCCTAGAAAGAGAGGCACGAAGATCATGGGGTGCGCGATCGGTCGGGCCGCCTGAACCCACGGACGAATTCGGGCCCGAGGGCTGGCTGCAGGTTTCAACGTGCGCAAATCCAGCAGCGGCGGCAAGCCTGCCTGTCTGAAGCCAGGAAGTGACTGGGGATTGATTGTCCGACCATCGCCATACGGTGCTTTGTCACGTCAGGCCTTCGGCAAGGACGCTGCGAAATCGTCAACAGCGCGAGCTGATGCGAGTCGTATGAAACGGATGTGCCGCCAGCGCTTCTCCTCCTGCCAGGCTAACGTCTGCCGTCGCTTTCTTTCATGCTGAGTGACGATCCACCACAGCAGCGATTCCTCGCCGCGCCAGAACTTGAGCTGGGTCCAGAAGTCTTCTCTATTGGTCCCCCACAGCAGCTCTTTAGTCCGCCAGCGACGCCAGGATCGACGCAGCATTCTTGCCACCAGCTGTCCCCTGGGCAGATCCAGCCACACCAGCGTCTCAAGCCGCGGCCAGAAGACGTTTTGAGAAAACCGACTGTATGACCCGGCCACGACCCAGCGATCACTGTTGGTGGCATCCGCAATCCGTCGCTCGAATTCCGCTGGGTCGGTGGCGTTCAGTCCAACCCAGTTCGGCTGCCAGTTGATGGCGTCCAGCTCAACCAGCGGATAGTCGAGCGCAGTGGCAAGCGAGGCCGCCAGCGTACTTTTGCCCGAACAGCTGTTGCCGAACACGTGAATGCGTTGGCCGAGGTGATGACAGGTATCCAAAATCCAATGCCGCCAGCTTTTCTTTGCTACCAGGAGATGAGACGGCCTCGCGTCTTGCCGAGTGGTTGGCCGTTTGGCTCTTACATTCTACCCAAGCCCTACCGGGGTCGCCGAGGTCAGCTCGCCATGAGCGCAGCCGCTTGCGTTACGCTGCGCCGTGATTGGCGTACAACTTGCAGTTCGCAACTCTTCGGAAAAAAGCGGGAAACGAATCATGAGCAACACTAGCCGACTGCCTGCGTTGCGCTCCCTGCGAGCGTTTCAAATGGCGGGCAAACACCTGAGCTTTAAGAAAGCTGCCGACGAGTTGTATCTCACGGCTTCGGCGGTCAGTCACCAGGTGAAAAACTTGGAAGCCTTTCTGGGGCTCGAACTGTTCTACCGAAAAACCCGGTCGATGGAATTGACCCCAGCGGGCCAGCAATATTTCCGTTACCTGGACGGCATGTTTGCCCGACTTGAAACAGAAACGCACCAATTGTGGGCAGAATACGGTCGCCGCATGATTCGGCTGTGTGTGCCTCCGTTTTTCGCCAGCGAAATTCTTCTGCCGAAGATGGCTGAGTTCCAGTCCATCATGCCCGACACCGATATCCGGGTCAGCACCCAGCCGAGCCTGATGAAAGAACATCCGGCGGATGTGGATCTGTCCGTTCTGCTCGGCAACGGCGAATGGACAGATCTGGTGACGTACCCCTTGTTCGAGCGCCGGCTGGTGGTGGCCGCCGCGCCGAAGCTGCTGAAGAAATTTGATCGCTCGACCGAGCGCAGCCTTGACGGACAGGTGCTGATCATTCACGAAAATCGGCCTAGCGCTTGGAGCAACTGGGCGGCGGCCCGCGGCGTGGATACGCCCAAAGCGGGCAAGATCCTGCGCTTCGACTCCATGTCCTCGGTGGTCCAGGCGACGGTCCAGGGACTGGGATTCGCCATTGTGTCCTGGCCTCTAAGCCGCCGGTGGTTCGAGTCCAACGCGCTGGGCCGGGCTTTCGCCGATGAGTGGCCGACAGGTGAGCACTTCTACCTCGCCTATCGCCCCGGTGACCCGGAGCGCCTGGAAATAGTTGGTCTGGTCGACTGGATCAGGAATAGCTTTAACGAAGACGCATGAATTTTTTTGCTCCCTGACCCCTAAAAAACGCGTTTGTTGGGGCTCCCTGTCCTGCCTAACCTTGCACCGGTGATTCGAGCATCTAGTCAACGGGAGACAAGTGATGAGCAAATTGAAGCATGCAGCAATGGGATGTGCCCTGGCTCTGTCAGCAGCAGGTGCGCAGGCCGCTCAGGTCAAAGATGGCATGAAAGCCTGTGCCGACGCGCTGGTTGAACAGCTTGCAGAAACCCGGCCGGTTTCCAGCAACTACGCCATGGGTCAGGGTCGCGGTTTCATCAACGAACGGGATCGCCTGCGTCCGAGAGAGTCGTTTGAAATGAACGCCCGCAGCGCTACAAGCCATGAGGTGATTGCACGAGTCGATTGTATTGTGAACAACCGCGCGGAGGTACTCGAACTCAAGGGTCTGCCGCTGGCGGCGCAAGACGTCAGCCCAAAGGCTGACGCTATTCGCTAAGCGCTGCGGGCGGCGCGTTGTTCGAGGTCAGTAGAGCGGCTCTGCCTGGCAAGGTTTCAGGGAGAGCCGCGCTGGCCTACTCACCGCCGCGCGGCGTTGATCAACGTCGAGGCAACACTACGGATCGCGTTGTCTCGTGCTTCACCGGGATTCGAAACCACCGGCGAAGATCAGCGACTGAACAACTTCAAGCTGAACGCCCTCAACGTCGGTGTCAGTGATCTGCACGGTGAGCGATCCGTCAGTTCCGCCACCTTTCACGACACGGCTGTTTTTCGGCACGCTGGTGGGGCCGCTGATGCTGAATGACCGCGTCAGCCGTGGAACGAGCGTATAGCTGCCCGCGAACAGGGCGCTGGTCACGTATTGGCCCCTGCCGCTAGAGACCGTCGACCAGGCGCCAACGCTGTTTCCTGATGCGTCGAACACATCCACTGTCAGTCGCACGGGCAGTCCGGTGGCGGTATCGATAATCTGGCCGGAGATGGTTGGGCCAGGATTCAGTGCGAAGTCGATACCCGACACGTCAGCACCGGCGATCGTGACGTTGCTGCCACTGGATGGGTCACAGAAATCCTGCATACAGTTGCTTGGGTTGCCAAAAACCTGGCCGAAAAAGCCAAGCCCGTTGAAGCCGAATGCACCTAACGTCACACGGCCACCGTCTTTGACCACGACCCGGTAATCACCATCGGGCAGGCCGCCGGTGGTATAGGTACCGTTACTGTCGGTGTTTTCCAGCGCCACCCGCTGACCGGCGGGCGTGAAAATTTCGACGTTTCGGTTCCGCAGGGGCGTACCGCTCGTCGCGTCCGTGACGGTGCCGGAAAGCGTGAATCCCTGGTTCAGCGCAAAGTCGATGTTGGGGGTGACCGCCCCTGCGGTCAGGGTCACCGGGGTGGCGAGACCTAAATCGCAGGCCAGCCCAGCGCAGTCGATCCCGCTGAACGCCTGATCAGCGAAGTTGCCGCCCAGGAAGCTGGCGGCTCCCTGGCCGGTAATACTCTGCGATCGGAACGGCAGTCCGGTCGTCACAATGTAGTTGCCGGGCTCAACGCCGTCAGCCGTTGAGATCGTGCCCGCTGCGTCGATCACCCCACCACCAGCGACTTCGCCGGATGTCGTCAGAATTGCGATGGCAATGGCGTTATTGCCATTGATGGCGGCGCCGGTTGCCGCATCGGTCACCTGGCCTGTGATCTTGCCTCCCCGATTCAGCGAAAAGTTCTGAACCACAGGCGATCCAGGCAGCAGCGTGACCGGTACACCTTCTCCACGATCGCAGCCGGCAAAGGGGCAGCGGGACGTGTCGTTCAAAATACGAAGCAGGTCGGTCGTGGTGGACGGCTGGGGATCAATTTCCAGGATATAGCTGCCCGACAGTCCTTCGATGCGGTAGCTGGAGTCAAAGGTGGGTCCGAAGGCGTCGCTGAATACGGCAAAGGTCGCCAGCTGCAAACCATCGTCCGGGGTCCAGATCCGAATGAAGGTAAATTCCGGGTCCGATATGGGTAGGCCGGTGGCGGCATCCAGGATCTGCCCCGTCATCAGCGCTCCGGGCTCCATCACAAAATCAATGGCGGTAACCGGCACGCCAGTGCTGACGGTGATAGGGGTTGTGGCAGTAATCACGCAGCTCAGGTATTCGCAGGTGAATCCGCTGTAGGCCTGCGAGACGAAGTTGCCGTAGGGCAGCGGCTCGGTGATGAACTGGTCGACACCCGCGCCGGCGAAATAGGTTCCCGCCTTCAAGGCGTAATCGAACGTGTAGTTTCCGGCGCCGTCCGTGAAGGTGGTGCCGAGCGCGCGGAGGCGTTCAAACGGCTCATCGGTAAAGATCTGCACAGGAACGTCAGCGAGTGGGCCCCCGGCTGAGGCGGTGACGTTGCCACCGAAGGACGCCCCCGGGGCCACACTAAAGTTCTGGGTGATGGTTGCTCCGGCGGTGACGGGAATGGCCCCGACAAACTCCGGGTCATTGCTGTCATCGAGCTCACAGAACAGGAAGCAATCGACCAAGCCCGTGGTGTCGCCGGCGCGCGCCGGTTCGTGGGTTTCAGAAACGATTTCGAGCAGAATTTCGTTAACCACGACGGCGGGGGTCGTGTCTTCGCGCGGCGTCGCAAACCCAGAAGGGTCAACGGTCACCGTCAGCGTGTAGTTGCCTGCGCTGTCGGTAAAAGCGAAGTCCAGCCCCGGCCCCGTGTAGAGCGTGGTGTCGGCGATGGCAACCGTCACGTTGGGGACAGGGTTGCCCGTACCTACCTCGGTGACCGTGCCGCTGATGGTGGCGGTCTGGGCGACGGCTTGGGTGGAAAGAAAGCACAGCAAAAGAAAGGTGACACGATTCATAGGTATTTCCCTATATCCATACTGACTCGTAGGGACAATATACCAGTAGACCGCACGGTTTGCCGGCGAAAGTTCGAAAAGGACCTTCACGACTGGGGGCGTTGAAGGACTGACCAGGAGCCGGTCGAGGTGCCGTCCCCATCGCGAAACCCGGCAGATGAATCGTTAGAGAATAACTTCCATGGGCGCCTCAAAACGCCGGCGCGCGACGATGAGCCCCACCAAAGCCAGCAGCGCGAGGTACGCTCCGGGGAGCAAGCTGCTCGTCAGAATGGTCCCCGCAGAGTCGTCTCGGAACGCAAAGTCTGGGATCGCTTTTGCGTCGGCAACCGACATGCGTTGTTTTGCCACAATCGCTGGCCCGACCTGTTCGGCCAGCGCCTGCAGTGCCTCCCTCGCCTGAGTTTGATACGCATGCTGACGGTCCGTATCGGCACCTGCGGCTGCGTTGAGAATCTTTGCAGCGATCATCGCCGGGGACGCAAATTGGGTCAGCTGAATCAGGCGATCGCGCCGGGAGCGAGCGTCAACAAACGCTGCGAGTATCGGTGAGGTTCGTCGTTCTACCTCAACATTCTGAAGGAACGTGCCTCGATAGTAGTCAGGGACGGCTTCATCGCTGACCGTCAGCTCGGGATGATCAACAAGAAAGCCCGCGGTCAGCTGCGCCGTCTCGCGAGCAGCGTCACCCTGAGCCTCTCGCATCTCGGAGAGGTAAGCCAGTCGGGATGGCTGCGGGTAGAGCCGTTCCGCGGTCGTCGACACCACCCCCGGAATGCCCAGGGTCAGCACCGCCCAAGCCGTGATTAAGCAAGCGATCACCGCTTCGGATCGTTTGATGAAAGCAACACACAGACTGATCAGCGCGAGCCAGAAAAGCAGGTAGATGCTGAGGCCCAGCGTAAACACGCCAAAACGTCCTAACCGCTCGCCAAAGGAAACGGAACCGGCGTTGACGAAAAGAAAAACCAGAGCCACCAACGTCAGGCAGGCCCAAAGAATCGCCGCTCGCAGCAGCAACCTTGAAAACACCAGGCGACCCGGGCGGATCGGCTGGGCGGCAAGAATTCGAAGGCGCCCGCTATCGCGGTCGGCAGCGGCTGCGTCGAAGGTCAGTGCAATCATCAGCAGCGGCAAAAGCACCACCGCGACAAAAGCAAAGTCGAAGTTACCGAGTTGAACCAGCCCCGGGTTGTCGAACTGATAGTGTGGAAACAGGTTAACGGTGTTCGACCAGGCACCGATGGTTGCCGTTGTTGGATGTAGCTCAAATGCGCCCCGAGCAAAGTCTCCCAGCGGTGCCGGCGCCAGCGCAGCGGGTAAACGCAGATTGATGGGGCGGGCGTCGTAGGGTGAGGGTGTGGTCTCGCCGTTCTCAATTTGCTGGAGAGTCGCGAGCCACTTTGCGCGACTGTCGTCGACCGATTCCTGGTAAGCCGTGGCCTGCGCTACGCCGGTCTGCAGATGCCGCCCGCCGGCCCACAGCGCGTAAGCGGCGGCCAGCGTCAGCGTTGCCAGGGCGATGATGCCAACCGGTCGCAAAAACAGGGTTCGAAGTTCATGCTTGAGCAACATCCCGATCATCGCGTCCGCTCCAGCGTCTGCGAACGGCGCATCGCCCAGGCCGCAAACCCGAGGGCGAACAGCAGCTGAGCGCCCAAAGTAAGGATCGGAACAGCGTACGCCTCCCTAAACTCTGACACTTTGGGCAGGGTGTAGGGAAAGTCTTCGATCGTTGCCCAAAAGTCTGGACTCGAAACGTACCTTCCACCCTGGTTGCCGGCGTGCAGGAGCATGTCCTCGTTCATCTGCTTAACAATCTTCCGCCGATGCTGCTCAGCGGCCCAGACAAAATGCTGATGATGGTAACGGTCGACGCCCGCTAACCCTGCAGAGAGTCTGTTCAGCGCCATGGTTGGCGATACCGCTGAGAACCACCCAAGCACGCTATCCTGGCTTGAATGACTGGCCGCCAGGCCATCATAAATTTCCTCGAAAAACGGATGAGCCACCTCTTCGCTTCGCTGGAGAGAAAAGGCCGAGTAGCTCACGGGCAGCTCTGCCTGGCTGCTGACATCATAAGAACTGAGCAGCTCGGCCAGCTCACGCTCCTTCAGAGCGGCGTCTCGACCGTATGCCCCGGCTGCCGCCGCAAGATCACGGCGAATCTCTCTCGCTTCCGGCTGAGGGTGGAGCGTTGAAGCGACGTCCCCGGCAATGCGCGGGATCGCGATCACGGCGGCTCCCCAAATGACGAGCAGCGTCAGAAATGCTGACCGTCGTGACTGGCACAACGAGGACACAGCCAACGCTACCAGGACGTAGACCGCCAGGGTCGCTAGATACGCCAAGGTGATGCCCCCGACCCGGAACGCCTGATCTGGGATGGGCACCAGGTGGGTCGCCTGGGAAACGGGTGCCAACGACAGCAACAAACCGGGAGTGAAGATCAGCAGCAGCCCCACCATTCCGGCAATAACTTTGCCCATGATGACGGACGTTGAAGACGCGCCGATGCTCAACAGCTGGCGCAGGGTGCCGTCTTCGCGCTCGCCCGCCACGACCGCGAACATGGCGCAGAAGATGATGAGCGGGCCAAAGATCTGCAGTATCCAGGCCGGGTTGAGATCGGCGAACTGCTGGAGATCGCTACGATCCTCGGCACGCCGGTACACCGCCGGATTCTGTTTGTGGGCCTCCATCCACAGAGCGATACCAGCAAAATCGAGGCTGCCAGGGTCAAACAGCGCCAGCGACGGAATCGGCTTGAACGCATAACGGGAGAAGTGCGCCGCCGCGTGGGGGTTACGTTCCCCCTGCGCGAGCCAGACTTCGCTATCCGCGGTGGCCGCTTCGACGCGCTCGCGGTCAAAGGCCTCAACGCGCGCGTTCCCCATCAGGGCCGCTACAAACATCAGTGCGGTGGTCAGCAGGGTGAATGTAATCAGCATTCGGTTGCGAGCGAGGGTCCGAATCTCCTTGGAAATCATCACGCCGATCATGACGGGGCCCCCGCCTCGTCGTGCATGTGCGCCAGATAGACCTGCTCGATCTCGGTTGCTGACAGGCTGCTGGCTTCCAGCAGGTCGACCAAACGGCCGGCTTTCATGATGCCGATCCGTGATCCCACGTCCTTCGCGCGGAAGATGTCGTGGGTTGCCATCAGTACGGCTCGGCCCTCGTCTCGCATGCTCGCGAGCAGCGAGCAAAAATTATTGGCTGCGGCCGGGTCCAGGCCTGAGAGCGGCTCGTCGAGCAGCAGCGCCTGTGCGTTTTTGGCGAGAGCGATCGCTACCCCTACCTTTTGTCGCATGCCCTTGGAGTAGGTTGACGTTCGTCGTTGAGCATCCTCCGCGGGGAGCCCGGCCTCTTCCAGGTGGGCAATCAGTTCATCGCGTGAACGTTTCCCGCCGGCAAAGCGGTCGAAAAACTCCAGGTTCTCCAGCCCGCTCAGCTGCGGGTAAAGCGCAACCTGTTCGGGGATATAAGCAAGGTGGGCTTTGGTTTCGAGCGGCGCGGATGAGACCGATAGGCCGTTGACGGTTGCCTCGCCAGCCGTCGGTTCCAGAAATCCGAGAAACAGGTTGATGGTGGTCGTTTTACCGGCGCCGTTGGCGCCAAGCAGACATAATACCTCGCCACGAGCGACTTCAAGGTCCAATTCATGCAGTGCGACGGTTGAGCCGAAGTGTTTGGACAATCGGCTGGCTTTCAGCATGGCTTCCATAAGACTCCCTTCACGCAGGGCTTGCAGCGCCGGTCAGCCCAGATCGACGTTATAACATAACGTTTCCTAGTGACGACGACCCTGATTCCCGCGGAGAGGAAAAGCCTGCTCTCGGCGTTGTTCGCTTTTGTCGGCGGTGGCATTAGATAAGGTATCAGCCAAATAGACCTGAGGTGGAGCGGATGAAGTCGAAAGATCAGGTAGCGTTGACTCGTCGAGGCTTGCTGCGTCTCGGTGTAGCGGCAGGTGTTGCGGCGGCACTGCCCGGATTATTGGTGCCGCCCGGTTACGCCCAGTCGGCTTTAGCGCCCGCAAGTCCTGGGGCGCATTCAAAGCGGGTGCTTGTGGTCGGCGCCGGTCTCGCCGGCCTGGCCGCAGCGCATGAGCTCACGCGTGCCGGCCACAACGTGACCGTGATCGAGGCCACAAGCCGACCCGGCGGCCGCGTTAGAACGCTGCGCCAGCCGTTTGCGGACGGGCTCTACGCGGAGGCCGGCGCGATGTTTGCTGGCGGGCCTCACATCACGCGGTACACCCAGGAGCTGGGGATTGATCTTGTACCGCCGAATTCCGGCGGCGGCGGGCAGCCGGGCATGGTCTACCACGTGGCTGGACAGCGTCTGATTACGCCAGAGCGAGACGGTGATCCCGTGGAACCATGGCCGTTTGCGCTGACCGACCAAGAGCGGAAGCTCGGGCGAAAGGGCCTCTTTGCCACCTATGTTGCTCCCTCGCTGCGTCAGGTGGGCAATCCTTATGAGGCGGGCTGGCCTGCGGCATCGATCAAAGCGCTGGACGATGTGTCCTTTGCTGATTTCCTCAAGAGTCAGGGCGCTTCTCCCGCCGCAATTTCCATACTGCGGCTCGAGACCTTTGATCTATTCGGCAAAGGTATCGAAAACCTGTCTGCGCTTTCCCACCTGCGAGACTGGGCTGCCTATGCGCTGGAGGAGCCCGGCGGCGTCTTCGGCGTTGTTCCTGGCGGCACCGATCGTCTGCCCGAGGCATTCGCGTCCCGTCTTGCGGATCGGATTGAATACGGTGTCGAGGCGCTGCGGCTGGAGCAAGATGCTGACGGCGTCAGGGTGCACTGCCGCCGTGGCGGCCAAAACGAAGTGCTCACGGCTGATCGGCTGGTCTGCACGCTGCCTTTTACCGTGCTGCGCCACCTCGACGTTGCGCCAGCGCTCAGCGCTGAGAAAGCCCGGGCGATCCGGACGCTGACTTACTCGAGCATCACGCGGGTGTTTATTCAGGTGAAACGTCGCTTTTGGGAAAGTGATGGCTTGAGCGGCTTGGGCTGGGGTGATCGGCCGGTGCCGCGGGTGCTCATTCAGCCGATGGGCAAGCCGACCGATCGTGCCATTGTGGAAGCCCATACGGGCAAGGCCACCGGCCTTCGGCTGGCGGCGATGGACGAGGCCGAGCGGGTGGAGTTTGCCCTCGACGAGCTGGAAAAGTACCACCCCGATATCCGGCGTTACGCCGAAGGCGGCACGTCATATGCCTGGAACAACGACCCGTGGAGCCAGGGTGGCTACAGCTCCTTCGCTCCCGGGGAGATTTTTGAGTTTCTCCCGGTAATCTCCAGGGCGGAAGGCCGTATCCACTTTGCGGGCGAACATACTTCCCGACTCTCGACCTCGATGGACGGCGCTCTGGAGTCCGGTGCGCGCGTCGCCAACGAGATCCACGGGTCAGCAAGTTGAAGACTAGCGCTGCCGCCTGGGATCAAAACTCAAAGCGCCCGCCGAGCTGGAGCTGGCCGTCATCCAGGAACTCGTGTCCGAGCAGGTACCGATAGGCGAGAAACAGGCTACGTCCGTTGCCAAACACCGCGGTCAGCCCGATGGTGACGTCGCCAAAATTTCGATCCGGTGACTGCGTGGCGTAAGCCAGGGTTGTGCCGTTGGCGTCGCCGACAAACGTGGAGGTCAATTCGCGGGCGTCGTTGTCGAACTCGCGCTGCCAACCGAGTCGACCGAATGGCTGCAGCACGCCAAAGTCGGTGCTGACAGCCCGGGCCACCTGAACGCCTGCGCCCAGGATCAGCGACTCAACCCCCTGATCGGCGAAGCGCTGGGCCAGACCGTTGCCGCTTTGCTCGGCGTAGCCGTCGATATCGGTATCGGCAAAATCCAGCGCAAGCCGCGGGGTCAGCGTCCAGGCGTTGCGGGCGATCGTTCGCCCGAAGCTGATCCCGGCCAGAAGCTGGTCCCCGTCGGTGCTCCCCGTTGCAAGGTCGGCGACGTCGAAGGTGGCCTCATCGGGCCCGCCCGCGTTCACCGTCAGCCGGTAGGCGATATTTCTCGTTGAATCGAATTCCATGTTGCGATGTCCAAGGTACCCCTGGACCCACCAGCCGTTCTCAAACGCTCCGCTAACCAGCGCGGTCAGGGACCAGCTGTCGGCGTCGAGCTCGCCCGCCTGCCCGTCGAAGTCCGCGTCAGCATTTTCGAAGGTCGCCAGCCCGCCGACCACCCAGCGGTCGTTGATCCGGTAGTCCAGGCCGAAATCAAAAGCCCTCACGTCCTCAGAAAACCCGTTTTCGAAGTCGCTGCTGTCCCGATCCCGATCGCCGAGTCTCGCGTTGGCGAGCAGGGACCAGGCGCCAAAATCGCGCCGCACTGCGGCGCTGTCGACGCGCTCGTCGTCACGCGTGGCTCGCCGTCCCTGTGCGCCGACAACCCCAAGGTTGTTGCCAACCGCTGCGGCTGAGCGGCGGTCGCCCGACCCCGGTCCGGCGTTGATGATCTCCTGGCAACGGTCAAAGAACGTGCTGCCGGGCTGCGCTCCGGCGCAAACCGCGATCCAGCTCGCATCCAGCACTTCGGCGGGTGAGCTTTGGCTGTATACCTTGCCGGAATAAACAACCATCGAAAGAGCGGCAGCTGCGCCGCAGGCGAAGATCCTCATAGTCCTGGTCCAATCCCTTGTGTTGGTCAGTCTGAATGTTAGCCGGCAGACCGCCGGAAATATTGACGGAATCCTGATGGTTTCGTGACCAGACGGGTTTTTCGTGGCTTCCGTCCCAAAAAAAGTCTCGTCGATGTTGAGTCGGCGTTGACAGGCGCACTGTCCTGATCAGGCCACAACTAACTCGTGGGTTGATCGTTTGCCCCTGAAATTAAGGCATTTCACATCTTCTAGCGGTTCAGGGTCGTCTGCTGGCTGATTTGTGTATATGGCAGTTGATCTCGGTCAAAAGCGGGCGTCATCGCCCCTTGCCTACGGACGAACCCCGTTTCGGTTGGTTAAACGTTGGAGGTTGCAAAGCAAAATGGAATGCGCGCCGTGTAATAGGGAATCGCACCAACCAGCGCTCGACAAGGAAGACTCGTCAGCGGAAAGAACTAAGGCGCCGATCAGCAGAGCGTCAACTGTACTTCGGCTTTCAATGGATCTCGATAATGAAATTTGCTGTTCCAGTTGTGTTGTTGGTCCTGCTTGGATATCTCGAACCTGGCGCCGCTAGCATGTGCGTGAAACGATCCGTAGAGGAGAAGTTTGTCAAAGCAGACGCTGTTTTTTCGGCCTCAATCGTCGGAGTCGATGACCCTTGCGCTGACGACAGTTCCATCTCTAATGCCGATGTCTTGGTTTTCCACTATCGAGCCCTGCATAGCTGGAAGGGTGACCCTGGTGCCACCGGTGCTTTTCGCGCATGGCGCAGCTCGGCTTCAGTAGGGCAAACCTACCTGATCTTTGCATTGGGCCGGCCCGATGGGTTTTGGAGTAATGGTCGGTGCTCGGGATCAGAACCTTTTTCGCTGGCCCTCGAACAGCGCCTGATACTTGGAAAACCCACCATCGTTTACGCCGCGTTACCCGAGCCCGTGACGCTGGATTACCTTTGGTCTGCAATGGAAAACACAGGTGCCCTGGCAAATCATGCGGCGAGTCTGCTGGCCGAATTGGGGTTGCAGGAGTCCTTGGTTGCCTGGGCAAGGGGTCGTGAGTGGGAGTTCAGCCCAGGTGAATCGTTCGAGCAGCTACTGAACGTGCTGGCGTTGGCCGGTCCCGCCGGAATGCCGTTCGTTCGAGAACTGGATTCCTATCTGTCTAAGTCCAAGGTACCCGAAGTAAAAGAGTACTGGATCGATCTCCTGATTTACCTGGGAGAGGGTGATGAGCTGGTGCAGTGGATTTGGCGTGGCCTGGCAGATCAGAGCGAATGGGTGCGCTATGCCGCCGGCCGAGCGACCAGCAAGCTAACTGGAGAGACGGCGCAGCAACTCATGACGCTGCTGGAGCGGGAACTTTCCAATACTGACTACCAGCGCAGAAAGGATGTCGTCAATGCTTTGAGTCATTTTTTTGTACTCGAGCCCTGGACGATTGACGCGGTTTGTGAGGAACCCGCGGGCGACTATGAATCAGGAAGTCGCTTCCATCGCAACTGCATCCACGCGGTCCTTAATAATCGTGATGCGGCACAACAAAGCGCGACGGGAAAACAGGTCATCGCGGATCTCGAAAATCGAAACTCATGGTGAGGTTGAGTTTCCCGGTCTCGGTAATAGTTACCAGGTAGGCAGATCGTATCGAGAGGGCTGTCCCGGAGGTTGCTGCAGTTGGCGGAGCCTGGGGAGCCTGTCGCCGATACGTCATCTTGATGACAAAAACTGCCGCACTCGGCCCAATAATATGCTGGGCAGCAAGGCGTTAGGGTTTCGTGACTCATCTTGTGTTCGCAGGGTCCGATGCCCCAAATGCGAAGTGAATCAATGAGGATTCGCTAGCCCGAGTTGGCGGCTTCTACGAGCCACCGCGAGGTATGCGCTACCTGCCAGCCAGCTCAAATCCGGCCGCCCTGATGTCCGTTATAACGTTTTGCTCGGTCTCCCCTGAGGCCAATGTGCGGGCTAGCTGCTTGAGCGTTTGGTTCTCGAACTCGACGTAAGCCTTAAAAACGGGCTCGTCCGCAATTGCACGGAACACCGGCTCATTCTCCACCCGGATTGCCAGCGAGTTGAAGGGTACCGCGACGGCCTGGTTCTGCAAGATTTCCAGATCTTCGAGCGCCCCCTGCTCGTCGCCGATGGCGGCCAATAGCTCAGCCCTGATCATCCGATTGGAGGGTCGGGACTCGAAAGCCTGATCGGACAGTCGAGAGGTATTGAGCAGCAGGTCGGCGAGTCGTCTGGCCGCGGAGGTATCGCCCACCTGCTGATAGCAGTGCACCAGCAGCACGACGGGAATCATGTCGGTGCCGTCCAGATATTCTGCCTGCTCGGACTTCAGCGAGGGATACTGCCGCTCCAGAATATCGATGGCTTTTTGATATTCGCTGGACATGGCGTAGGCAAGCGAGCTGGCCTGTGCGAAAATTTCATGGCCGGTTTCCGCGAAAAGTCTATCGGCTTCAGCGGCAGCGGTGGGGTAATCCTCTTCCAAGCGAGCCCGAATGATCGATCTGACGTCTAAGCCACCGTCCAATTCCTTGAGAACATCGAGCTGCGTCATGGCACGGTCGGCCTGGTCCAACAGGAGGTAACCCGTGGCCTGAGCGAACAGCTCCTGTGGGTTGGGATCAATTTGTACGCCCCGCTCGCCCCAGAACAAGGACCGATCAAGCCGCCCCTGGTACCACTCGAGGTTGCTGAGGTATCGGAGCGCCAGGGCAGACTCGGGAAACAGCGCCTGAACCTTATAGAGGTGGTTTCGCGCTTTTTGCACCTCGCCCATCGCCATCTGCGCGCTGGCCAGTCCGCTGAGCGCAAGGATATTGAGCGGGTCGAGCTCCAGCGCCCGCTCGTAATAGTCTTTGGCCTGCGGGAAGTCGTTGGTATCGATATAGATAGACGCCAGCCACTGCAGCGCTAGCACGTTTCCCAGGTCCTTCCGCAGAGCCTGTTGATAGAAGTCCAGGGCGCGTCGCTTGGCGCTAGGATCACTAACAGTGATCGCGCGCAGCTCTTCGACCAATCCTGCGATAGCCAGCGTATCTGCGCTGGGCTCGCCTGCCGTCAGCGCCTGGTCGATCGCCTCGGAGGCGTTGCTGATCGCTTCGTCCGGCGAAATTGCCCGGAAATTCCAGTAGAGCAGCGCAACGGCGTGAGCGTAGCCTGCGGCATACTGAGGTGTCTCCGGCGAAATCGCTCTCGCCTCGGCAAATAGATCCCGGGCACGCTTCACGTCATCCAGGTTGCGTTCAGCAAGCGCAGCCTGGGCGATCAGATAGAGGTTCTGCGCCTCGAGATTCCGCGGCGGCCGTGTCGGGCCGCTGGACTCTCCGATTAGCTCGGCCCGCATGGCCGCCGCGACGTTGCTGGCAATCTCGTCCTGGATGGCAAACACGTCCCCGTCAGTGCGATCGAAGGTCTCAGACCAGAGGTGAAAACCGTCGTCGGCCTGAATGAGCTGTGCCGTCACCCGCAGCGTGGCGCCCGAGCGACGCACGCTGCCTTCCAGAATGTGGGCGACTCCCAGCGCGCCGGCGATTTTGCGCAGGTCTTCGTTTTTGTTTTTGTAGTAGAAGGAAGAGGTTCGGCCCGCCACCTTAAGGCCATTGATCTTGGCCAGCACGTTAAGCAGCTCTTCCGACAGGCCGTCGGCAAAAAATTCGTCGTCTTTGGAATCGCTCATGGCGACAAACGGCAAAACAGCAATCGATTTTTCGAGTGCGCCAACGGCAGATAACGTACCTGCCGCCGCGGTTGTCGGCCCGTGCTTTGATTCAGTGACCTCAACGGTTTCCGCTGGTGCACTTGGTTTGGGCCCATCAAACTGCTGAAACGCAACCAGGCCGATGACCAACACAACGCCCGCCAGCGTGAAAAGGTCGAGCCGATGGCCGGTCCGCGGTGCAACGCTTGCAGCCAGGTCGACTTCCTCGGTTTTTTTGAGGCCGTCGGGCGTCAGCTCGTAAACCCAGGACACCACGATCACCACGGGCAGCGTGATCAGCAGCGCTGCCGCAACCAGGGTATCGAACCACTCTGGCAGGCCCATGCTTCTTCCAACGCGGTCGCTACCTGCAGCAGAAGCCAGCCGCCGACCAGAAAGGCGCCGACGGCCCGAAAGACGTTTCGCCGATGGAGTTCGGCAAAATAACTGCCCATGAAATAACGGATCCCTGTCAATCCCACCTGAACCCCTAACTCTGGGGGACTGCGGCTGAATTCGCAAGCTCAGCGAAATGGGCCAAACGAACTGACGCCGCACAATATCAGGATTCACTCCCGAGACGTGATCTCGGTCACATTCGACCACGCGTTCAGCGCACTACCATGCAGCAATGCAACGCGTTGGAGGCAGCTTTATGAACGTGATGCGCAAACCGGCTTCGGCCAGCCTGTTCTGCTGGCTGTCCGCTGCCGGTTTTTTTCTTCTCGCTGGCACTACCGGCGCTGCGTCGCTTTCGGGAGAACAGCGGGTCTGGCACCGGGTCACGTTGACGTTTGACGGGCCGTCATCCAGCGAAACCGCCGATCCGAACCCTTTTCTCGATTACCGACTGAACGTCACCTTCTCTAAGTCAACGACAACCCTCACGGTCCCTGGCTACTTTGCTGGAGACGGCACCGGCGGCGCGTCCGGCGACCAGTGGCGCGTCCACTTTTCGCCACCCGAGGCAGGTAATTGGACTTGGTCTGCCAGCTTTCGGCAGGGTGAAGATGTGGCGGTCAACGATAGCCCAACTGCCGGGACGGCTGCCTCTTTTGACGGCGAGTCCGGGCAGTTCTCGGTCTCGGGCTCCGACAAGAGCGCCCCGGACTTTCGTGCAGCTTCGCGCGGGCTGGTTCAAAACCGTGGTGGTCACTATCTGACCTTTCCTAACGGTCAGCCGTGGATCAAAGGTGGGCCCGATATCCCGGAAAACTTTCTGGGCTACGAGGGCTTCGACAATACGCCCAATGCCGGCCATTCCTTTAGTGCCCACGAGAGCGACTGGCGTTCCGACGATCCAGACTGGGGAAACGGTGATGGCCGCGCCATTATCGGCGCGCTCAACTACATCGCTGATCGTGGTGCCAACACGATTTACTTCCTGCCGATGAATATCGGCGGGGACGGGCGCGACACGTTTCCGACTATCGGCGAGCAGAACAAGACGCGTTATGACCTATCGAAGCTGATCCAGTGGGAGATGGTTTTTGCCCACGCGCAGGCGCGCGGCATCTGGCTTCATTTCGTGCTGGCAGAGACCGAATCGGCCAACGAGAACTACCACGATAATGGTCAGCTTGGCCCGCAGCGCAGACTGTTCTACCGCATGCTCATCGCCCGTTTCGGGCACCACAACGGCATTCAGTTCAACCTGGGAGAGGAGAACGATTACGGCACGAACCGCCTGCGGGAGTTTGCCGCTTATCTGAAGCAAACTGACCCCTACGATCATCCGGTTACCACGCACACCAAGAGCAATCAGTACAACCAGTTCTACGAGCCGCTGTTAGGCAACGGAGACTTTGACATCACTTCGTTTCAGGGCGGCAACTCGCGAAACAGCATGTACAACCTGATTCGCGATTGGCGGGGTCAGTCCATGGCGGCTGGCGTTCCCTGGGCGATTTCCTTCGATGAACCGCAGAAGATTGAGAACGATGCTGACGATGTATCCAACGGCTACCCCCACGGGCGGCGGGACAAGATGTGGCCAGCCTACATGGGCGGCGCCGCGGGCTTTGAGTGGTATGTGCAGCAGGACGGCGGCGGCCATAGCTTCGACCAGGCCATCGACGACTTCTCAGAGATGGACGTGGCGCTCCGCTGGGCCGGTTATGCCGTCAGTTTCTTTGAGTCGCTGCCGCTTCAGAACATGGTGCCGGTTCCCGGGCTCGCAGATTCTGGCTCCGGCGGCACCTCCTACGTCCTGGCGGCGCCGGGGCTGACATACGTCGTCTTTAACGATCGCAACGGCGAGGACTGGACGCTGGACCTTTCCGAGGCGCCGGGTGTTTTTGAAGTTTCCTGGTTCGATCCGCGCAATGGCGGTGCGCTGCAGACTGGCACTCAAACCGGGGGCATTGCCGGTGGTCAGGAAGTGAATCTCGGCAGCGCGCCCTATGCGGTCAACAACGATTGGGCCGCGCTGGTCACACGAGTTGATGGCGGCAACCTGTCACCCAGCGTTCAGATCTTGGCGCCGGCATCCAACGCTCAGTTCGATGTGCCCGCAACCGTCCAGGTGACCGTGCAGGCCGTAGACGCGGACGGGACGGTCGAGCGGGTCGCGCTTCGGGTCAACGACGTGTCCCAGGGTGATCTAACCGATTCGCCATTCAGTTGGACGCTGGCCGATCTGACGGTCGGCTCGTACGACCTCATCGCCGAGGTCGAGGACGACGACGGAGCTATCACTCAAAGCCCGACGACGACCATCGTGGTGACCGAGCCTGGTGCCGGGCCACAGGTTGTCGGAGCCACGCTAGTCAACGCGGCAAGCAACACCGACATCATGGATCTGAGCGACGGTGCGCGGATTGCCCTGACGGATGCACCTGCCTTTAACGTCCGGGCAGAAGTGTCGCCGGAGGTCGCCTCGGTGAATTTCTCGCTCACCGGCGTCGAATCGCGCACCCACACCGAAAACGTTGCGCCCTTCACCTTGTGGGGGGACAACGGCGGCGATTACAACGAATGGATTCCGGCGCTCGGCACCCATACGCTGACCCTGACACCGAGGGACGCTTCAGGGGCTGCCGGATCGAACATGGTGATCGAATTTCAGGTCGAGGTTGATGCGGTCTCGGAAGGTGTCTTCGCTAATGGATTCGAAGCGGACTAACCGACTCTCAGGTTCGTTATGGCCTAACCCGATGCTGCTGCGGCCACCGAATTTCGACGGCCAGGCCGCCGCTGTTGCGTAGCGTGAGTTCGGCGGTGTGCAGCTGGCAAACCGCCGCGACGAGACTGAGTCCCAGCCCGTTGCCTTGCTCTCCACGGTGTTTCGGAAGTCGATAGAAGCGATCTAGGACTCGATCCAGTTCCAGATCCGGAATGCCGGGTCCCGTGTCGCGAAAGGTCAGCTCGATGACGTCCGCCTGCTGACTCAGGGTCATGGTTAAGCCTGCTTCCTCCGGCACATACTTGAGTACGTTATCCATCAGGTTGGCCACGCTTTGCATCCAGAGATCCTGGTCACCATGTACCACCACCGACCCCTGTGGAACCTCAGCCGTCAGCGAGATTTTTTGCTCCTCAAACGCTGGCTGATAAAGCTCCACAGCGTCTTTGAGCATGATGAGCAGATCAAAATCTCGGAAGCCTTGGCGCAGGCTGCCGCTTTCGACCTGGCCGATGCGAAGCAGTGCACTGAAGGTATCGAGCAGCTGGTCGGCCTCCGCCTGGACCGCGGCTACCATCGCCGCGTCCGGATTGGGCGTTCTCAGCAGCAGGTCAATCTGGCCTCGCAGGCGCGTCAACGGCGTGCGCAGGTCGTGAGCAATGTTGGCGCTCATCGACTGCAAACTGTCGACAAGCGTCTCTGTGCGCTCCAACACACGATTGATTTCATGAGCCACCTCGTCCACGGGCTCCTTTCCGTTGACCGCAATGCGCACGCTGTAGTCGCCTTCGCCGGCCCGACGGCAAGCGTCCCGCAGATTCAACAGCGCGGCGGTTCGCCGACGATGAGCGATCCAGGTATAAGACATTGCCAGGGTTCCGATGAGAAGAGCGGCAAGCAGTGTAGCTCCGCCAAATTCTTCCAGAGCGAGCATGGCCGCCGGGCTCTCCACACCCAGAATGACCCGGGATCGGTCATCCAGCCTGCGCTGCACGGCGATGCAGGGCCGCTGCACTGAAGGTTCGTCTTCAAAAGGCAAGCGTCGCAGCAACATGGGCTCCGTGGTCCAGTCCGGGATCTGGGTCAGATTGCTCACCACGGTAGAACCTTCAGCGTCAAGCAGCGCAGCGCAGCTCTCGAGCTCTTCCAGCGGCTCGCTCTCCTCTTCAAGCCACGCTTGCAAGATCTCCAAGGTGGGTAACGTCAGCCTTTCTTCGTCAAACTCTTCGAGCGAACCCCAATGAATTGCGGCGAGCTGCTCGAGTCGCTCGTGGAAAATTTCCGGCGTTTCTTCGAGCATGAGCCGCAGCGCATATTCCGGCGGCACTGCGGGCTCGACGCGAGCTTCTTCCCCCAGCAAAACGAGCCGAGCGGACGTAGCCGGCGACGGCGACCGTTCCGCGATCGCCTGGATGTAGGCCGCGCGGAATGTGGCGAATGAGGGCCAGTCCTCGAAGTCGACTTCGATCTCCCGGTTCGAGTCGTCAAAGGCCGACCAGAAGCTCACGGTACTTAGCAGCTCGTCAATTTCTTCATTGGCCCAGACGGCACGTTCAGCTCTCAGGGCTCGGTCCGTCATGTCCAGCACCCAAAAAAGCAGAGCTGTCATCACTAACCACAACAGGAGGGTTGGCCCGAGGTGCCGAATCAGTTTCATGACGCCCCCCCGGCGCTGATGACGTAGCCCGCGCCGCGAACGGTCCTGATCATCGACTCATCCGAGTCCGGCTTATCGATCTTTTGGCGAAGTCGACTGATGTGCACGTCGATCACGTTGGTCTGTGGATCGAAATGGTAGTCCCAGACCTTTTCCAGAAGCATGGTTCGCGTCACGACCTGGCCTGCATGCAGCATCAGGTACTCCAGCAGCCGAAACTCCCGCGGCTGCAGTGCGATACTCTTGCCGGATCGCGTGACCTCGCGCCCGAGTCGGTCGAGCACAAGATCGTCCAGAGTCAGTTTGCTGGTGGCGGCCTCCTGAGCGTTACGCCGATGTAGCGCCTCAATTCGCGCAAGCAGCTCAGAAAACGCAAAGGGTTTGGTGAGGTAGTCATCGCTGCCGGCATTAAACCCCTCGACGCGCTGATCGACCTCCGCCATAGCGCTAAGCACGAGGATAGGCACCCGGGATCCAGCGCTTCGCAGCGAGCGAATAATCGCGAGGCCGTCGGTTCCGGGCAGCATTCGGTCGATCACCAGCACGTCGAAGCTGCCGCTGAAGGCAAGCTCCAGCCCCTGAGTGCCGTCAGAGGCAACGTCCACCGTGTGGCCGCTTTCCTTAAGCCCTCGCGAGGCGAAGCTGGCCACGCTTGGATCGTCTTCGATGATCAAGATATGCACGTAGGTGCCCTGGCTTCCGCTAGCAAATAATTCTACGAACCCGGTCTCAATTCGGGCATTACCATTTGTTAATGGTTCGGAAAGGTTCCCGCAATCTTACCGCGCGTAGTGTGTCTGTCTCCTGTTACCTATCGAGGAACCGCGAGCATGAGACTGCACATTCTTACTGGACTGAGCTGGCTTGGTGCTGTTGTCAGCTGCTGTGCTCTAGGGCAGGTGGGAGAGCCACTGTTTACTGACGGCTTTGAACGGACCGGCCAAGCGAGTCCACAAGCGTCAGCCTCTCAATTTCTTCACCGGGCGACGTTCGGTCCGACCATGGCGGAGATCGATCGTGTAGTCGCCATGGGCGAGGCGGCCTGGATCAACGAGCAGCTTGCGCTGCCTGTGTCCTGGACACGTCCAGGCCTGGCGCCGCTCGCCGAGCGGAACTATCAGGAGTGTCTCCAAGATGGTGACACAGACTGTGACCGCTATGTCGATCCGCTCGATCGTCAGAATATCTGGTGGCAAACCGTAATTGCCGCGCCGGATCAGCTGCGCCATCGAGTGGCGTTTGCGCTCAGTCAGCTGTTTGTCGTCTCCGACCGCAACGGCGAGCTGATCGACTTCGCCGAGGCCATGGCCGCCTATTACGATCTGCTGCTGACCCACTCCTTTGGCAACTATCGTGATCTTCTTGGCGACGTGACAAGAAGCCCGGTGATGGGCATCTATCTCACCCACATCCGCAATCGTAAGGCGGTCCCGGCGCTCAATATTCGGCCCGACGAGAATTACGCTCGCGAGGTGATGCAGCTGTTTACAATCGGTCTGAATCAGCTGAATCCCGACGGCACGTTAATCCTTGATGATGCCGGTCAGCCACTGGTCACCTATACCCAGGCCGACATCGCCGGCATGGCGCGAGTGTTCACCGGCTGGACGTTCGCTGACGTTTCCTGTGAAGATTTTGAGTACGACGACGCCGGCGATCTCGTTTCGCCGATGCAGGCCTGCGAGGACTATCACGATACCGACGCAAAAGTGATCATCGACGGCGTTACGCTGCCGGGTGGACAAACGGCGGCTGCAGATCTGAATGCGGCGCTGGACGTGCTGTTTACCCATCCCAATGTCGGTCCTTTCGTCAGCCGACGCTTAATCCAGCGGCTGGTCACCAGCAATCCGACCCCTGCCTATATCCAGCGAGTGGCGGCCGTGTTTGCTGACAACGGCTCGGGCGTTCGCGGGGATCTCGGCGCGGTGGTGAAAGCGATTCTTCTCGACCCGGAGGCGGCGGCCGGCACGAGTGGCAATGTCGCTTTTGGAAAGCTCCGTGAGCCGCTGCTGCGGCTTTCGAACCTGTGGCGCACGTTCGATGGACGATCAGAGGTAGGTGAATACTACGACTATCAGCCAACGATGGCGGGGCAGGCCGTGTTGTCTGCTCCATCGGTCTTCAATTTCTTTCTGCCGGATTATCAGCCGGCGGGACTTCGCGGCAGCCAGCCTCGCCTGGTGGCACCGGAGTTCCAGCTAGCATCGGACGACAAGCTCACCTTCAACCAGAACTCGATCGACCTGAATGCGCGCTACTTTATCGACGGCGCACCTTGGGTCGAGGCTGAGGATGAAGAGGCTGAGGTGGAGTTTGGGCCTAGGACTGTGCTGCTCCATCCCGCCGCAGAGCTTGCGCTGGCCTCGAACCCAGAGGTGTTGCTGAACCGGCTCGATCTGCTGCTGCTCGCCGGCACCATGTCCACCGAACTTCGGCAGAACGTTCGGGCCCGACTCCAGCAGATTCCGCCGGCCTATCCGTACGTTCGCGTCGGTGAAGCCATCGCGCACGTGATGACCTCCCCCGAATATCTCATTCAGCGCTGACCAAAACGAAGGAGCAATCCATGAAACAGCAATCCGTGAATCGACGCGCCTTCTTAAGAAGCCTCATGGCCGCTGGCGTCAGCACCGCCGGAGCCGTAGGTGCACTCAGTACCCTCAGCCGGGCTCACGCCGCCAGCAGCCTGGCCGTCAAGGGAAGCCCCGCCGACTACAAAGCGCTCGTGACGGTATTTCTTTACGGGGGCAACGACTCGTTCAATATGATTGTCCCGAGTGATTCGCGCTACGCGGAGTACGCGTCTGCTCGGACGAACATGGCGGTGCCCCAAGCCCAGCTTTTGAACATACCCGGCACCGGCTTTGGTCTACATCCCTCGATGCCCGGCCTGCAGGGCCTTGCGGCTCAGAGCCGGGTGGCGATGGGCCTGAATGTGGGCGTCCTGCAAGCACCCACCAATCGAAGTGACTACGAGATGGGTCGGGCAATTCCCCCACAGCTATTTTCCCATGAGCATCAGCAGATCGTCTGGCAAAACGCGCGTCCAACGGCGCTGGCCACCAATGAGGGCTGGCTGGGGCGGGCGGCTGATCTGATGGAAACGGCTTATCCCCAGCAGTCGCTGCCGTTCAACGTTTCGCTGCAGGGAAGCAACACGCTGCAGGTGGGGCCGAGAAGCGTTGGCTACGCGGCAACGCCGACCGGGCCGGTAGCGCTGGACGTGGTGGAGGAAAACGAAGATCTGGCAGCGGTCCACGACCAGATTCTCAACCAGTCCTACAGCCATCCGCTGATGCAGGAGCATGTGGCGATTCGCCGACGCGCGCTGGACATCTACACGCGTTACGCCTCAGCCTTCAACCCACTGCCTGTGATCCAGACGCCGTTCGCCGAGGGAAACGAGCTGGCCTCGCAGCTGCAGGGGGTCGCGCGATTTATCGCAGTGAGCCAGCAGCTGGGTATCCAGCGTCAGGCGTTTTTTGTGGGCATTGGCGGCTTCGACACCCACAGCGGGCAGCTCAATGATCACCCAGGGCTCCTGGCAGCGTTGGACAGCGCGATTCAGTCTTTTTACAACGCAACCGTCGAGCTGGGGATGGCCGATAACGTCACCCTGCTGACCCTGTCAGAATTTGGTCGCACCCTTGGATCGAACGGGGACGGCACGGATCACGGCTGGGGTGGTCATCAGCTGGTGGTTGGTGGCGCGGTTAACGGCGGCATCTACGGTCAGGCGCCAACGCTCGTCATTGGCGGGCCCGACGATGCGGATGAGGGAAGACTCATACCGACGCTTGCGCTGGAGGAGTTTCTGGCGCCGGCCATGCGCTGGTACGGCGTCTCGGAGTCCGACCTGGACGTGGTATTCCCGAATCTGAATCGTTTTGATCAGCGAGATCTGGGTTACATGGCCGAGTAAACGAGGCTGTCTCCAGCCGGCTAAGGTAAGGCCCTTGAGCGGATTTAAGCTGGCACTTGTTGTGGTCTCGTTTGGGGCTCTCTCTAAGGATCGCAAAGACGCTGCTTCTCCTCTTCGACTAAACTCTGGGCATCGCAAATGTTTTAGGTCCGACGATGTACGAACGCCGCCTAGGTTTTCTGGACTGGATGAGAGACAACCTTAGGGCACCGTCAGAGGCGCTCGAGCATTCGAGGCTCACCATGTGGGCACATTATGGTCACTAGGCGGCCCATAATGTTTCAACGCTTGCGCGAGAAGCTAATCGACCAGGATTGGGTCGGCGTTTCTGTTGAGCTGCTGATCGTCGTAGTCGGTATTTTCCTGGGTCTCCAGGCGTCTGCATGGTATGAGGACAGGCGCGAGCTCGCGCTGAGTGATGAATACCTAGAGCGACTGAGAACGGAATTCACAGAAATAAAAGCGGAGATTGACGGAGCCATCGATACCCATCAGAAGATTATTGATGGGCTCCAGCGCCTGCAGGTTGTTTTGAATTCTGGCCCGATGTCTGACGCTGATATCGCAGCGATAGAGTTCGGACTCATGAACGTCTTGAATATGGATACGGGCGGAGGCGTCTCGGCAACTTATCAAGAAATACTGACCAGCGGGCAGCTCAGACTGATCAGCAATAAGCAACTGATCTCAGCGTTAGCCGAGTACCAGGAACATGTCGACAACGCCAAGCATTTCTTCGCAGACTTTCGGCGAATGCAGATGCAATATGAACGAGATTTCAACCGTCAACTGACCTTTGGAGAACCAGAGCGGTTCGAGCCTCGAGGGTTTCAGGTTCCGTTTGTGGTTGACTATGACATGGAGGCGATGAGAAACGATGCCGATTTTCGGCAAGCGCTTGTGCGCATGATGACCTTCCAAATCTATTTTCAAGCGGCCCACTGGCAAACTGCGCGGGCCGCGCAGGTGGTTTCTGCTGAGTTAGACAATCCGTAGATTCTATCCAGCGGCAATTTCGCGGCTTTGTCTGATCCCGGTTGCGCTGAGAAACACCTAAGAACGACAACTATTGCCCTAGACTTTGTCGCACGAAGCATCCGAAACCAGGTTTTTGGCTTGCGATGCCCCTGACTTTAAACTGGCCGCCGTTATGAACCCCGATAAAGACGAACTCTGGTTTCTGCCGCTCGGCGGCTGCGGCGAAATCGGTATGAACATGAATCTCTACGGCCATGCCGGCCAGTGGCTGATGGTGGACTGTGGTGTAACCTTTTCCCGCTCGGACGAAACCGGTCCTGATGTTCAGATGGCGGACCCCTCGTTTATCGAAGCCCGTCGCGATCAGCTCAGCGCGATGCTGATAACCCACGCTCACCAGGACCATGTCGGCGCGGTGGCCTATCTCTGGCCCCGCCTGCAGTGCCCGGTCTACTGCACGCCCTTCGCAGCGGAGATTCTGCGCCGAAAGCTGCTGCGCGCAGGCCTTGCGGACATGGTGCCGGTGCACATCGTGTCGCCTGGAGCTCGGCTGGAGCTGGGGGATTTCACCGTCGACTGGATCGACTTGACCCACTCGACGCCCGAGATGCAGGCGCTGCTCATTCACACGGAAGCTGGGTCCATCTTCCACACGGGCGACTGGAAGCTCGATCCGGAGCCAGTGGTGGGGCCTGCGTTTTCTGAGAACCGCTACAGGCAGATCGCCGACCTGAACGTTCGCGCGATGGTCTGCGACTCGACGAATGCGACGGTGCCCGGCCGCGGGCGTAGTGAAGGTCAGCTGTACAAGGCGTTACTCGAGGAAGTGCAGGGTGAAGAGGGGCGCATTATTGTCGGTTGTTTTGGCAGCAACATCGCCAGGCTGGTGACGCTGGCCCGGATCGCTAAAAACACCGGCCGCCGTGCTGCGCTGCTCGGGCGGTCATTGCAGAATTACCATGCGGCAGCCAGAGCCGCTGGCGTCTGGGACGAAGAGCTGGAGTTCATTGACCCCGCTCACCTGGGGTATCTGCCGCCACATGAGGTGATGGCCATTGCCACCGGCAGTCAGGGTGAGCCGCGGTCGGCACTCAGCCGGCTTGCCGCAGAGACCCACCCCAATATGCTGGTGGAGGCAGGCGACAAGCTGCTCCTCAGCTCGCGCGTTATTCCCGGAAACGAAGAGGCGGTCGAGGAACTGCAGGCGCGCCTTCGGCTGCTGGGCGTCACCGTGGTTCAGGACAGCTTCGCGACGCCGATTCACGCCTCGGGCCATCCCGCCCGGGATGAGCTGGCGGACATGTATCGCTGGGTTCAGCCGCAGGTCGCTATCCCGGTACACGGCGAGGCTGTGCATATGCACGCGAACGCGCGGCTGGCCAAAGAAGTCGGCGTGCCTCATCAGCTGCTGGGCAGAAATGGCGATCTGTTCATGCTCGCGCCGGTCCGCGGAATCCGGCGCGGCGCGGTTCAGACAGGTCGGCTGGGCTTTGAGGATGATCGCCTAATTCCGTGGGCGTCTCCGGAGCCGGATCTCCCGCTAGCCGCTCGGCTATGACGCCATTGCGCGATATCGACATCCGCCACACTAATTGGTGTCGCGCAGTCTGTAGCGGGAGCATGTCGCATATGGCAAAAACTTCGATGACCTAGAAAGTATCACCGACTGCTACCGCCCAGTTCACCTCGCAATACTTTGGCAGAAATTGCCTTCACCGCTTATTCACGAAGGCACGATGCACCCAGCTTGCTTCAAACACACAAGCATCTTTTGGCTGGAGGACACCAACCATGATCGACATTCGAGCAAAACGCCCCTGTTTCCGTCTCGTTCCTGGCATCGTGCTGGCGATGATTGCGGTGGTATTAACTAACGCAGCGACGGCCCAGAGCACCATCCATGACGTCAGCGCGGCAAGCGGTATCTCAGTCGCCGCGCCCGTGGCGTTTGCCGGGCTCTCTGCCGCCACAACGCTGGCGGCAGCAACGCATATCACCGTCAAATCCATCGAGGTGTCAGCGGTCGGGACGGCCGTCGTGGCAGAAGCGCTGGTAGACGGGGCTGTGACGGCAGTCAGCTTTACGATCGACGGCGCCGCGGGGTTTGCGGCGGGCGCCGGTACGGTTCTCGAAGCGGCATCGGTCGCGGGAGGCGTTCTGCTCTATGACGGCAGCCAGGCAATTGCGCTGCTGGCCGATGAAGAAGGTCAGAAGCTGCTGTTTCATGAGCGGCTGACTCCCTGAACCTTCGGGCATCCATCAGCAACCGAAGCGGGAAAGACTCAGCGATGTTGAACCAGATCTCTATTCTCTGGCTGAGGTTCAGCGGCATTGCTGCCGCTCTTGCCATGGTCCTAACGCTTTTGATTGCCGATCCCGCCCTGGCCGGCCAGCCCTGCGAACAACGCAGTCATACGGTTGAGCAATTGAGTAATGGGATGGAGCTGGCTTCTCGAACGGCCAGGGCTTTGGATCGGGAGGCTGTGAGCGTCGGCGTCATCGCCCGGATGGGGCAGGACCTCAGCAAATGGCAGCAGCGCTATTCGCATATCGGTCTGGTTTACCGGAGCAGCGAGCCAGAGGCTGACCCCGTCTGGCGCGTTGTTCATAAGCTGAACGACTGCGGCTCAGACCGGGCAAACGTTTATCGACAAGGGTTGGCCGAGTTCTTCACCGATGGCCCGTTCGACTGGGAAACGGCGATTGTCCCGCTGACGCCAGAGCTCGCAGAAGAATTTCTCCCGGCGCTAACGAACGATCCGAAGCTCCTCACCGGGCTCCACGAGCCGCGGTACAGCATGGTGTCGTACGTCTGGGGCACCCGCTATCAGCAGTCGAATCAGTGGGCCCTGGAGACGCTGGCAATGCTGCTCAACCCAGAGATCCGCACTCGCAGTCAGGCGCAGCGGTGGCTCATGGCTGAGTCCTACCGGGCCGATCGGCTGCGGCTCGGAACGCTCACCCGACTCGGCGCGCGAGTCACCAAAGCGAACGTCGCTTTCGACGACCACCCGAGCCGTCTGAGATTCGCTGGCCGGATCGACACAACCACCGCTGATTCCGTGCTGCGGTGGCTCGAGCGTACTGAGTTCGGCGACGCTCGGTTTGTCGTTCGGTTGAACTAAAGCCTAAAGCCAAGCCGCCTGGCAGACGCCGCTGCGCTCTTGGCAGGCAGCTTGAACAGGACTGATGGCAGGCGCAAAGGTGCGGGGTGCGGGTGGTACGATTCGCCGCGAACTTTGCGGAGAGTATTGCCATGCGGAAGCTAACTGTGGGTTTCGTCTTTTTTGTTGCGGCGCTGTCTGCCCACGCCGCTGCCTCCTATCGGGATGTTCTCGAAAGCGCGTATCCGGCTGATGGTCCGGGGGCTGCGGTGCTGGTCGTCAAGAACGGCGAGGTGGTTTTTCGCGACGCGGTCGGGATGGCTAACATCGAGCTCGGAATTCCGCTGCGGCCTGACCACGTCTTTCGACTCGGGTCGATTACCAAGCAGTTCACCGGCGCTGCCGTGATGCTGCTGGTCGAAGAAGGGAAGGTGGATCTGGATGAACCGATCCAGGGATACCTGCCGGACTATCCGGATCATGGCCACACGATCACCACTCGCCATCTGCTGACGCACACGTCGGGCATCTTCAACTACACCGATATCTCTGGCTATTTTGCTGAGGGTCGTACCCGCGCTGATCTCACCACCGAAGAATTGATCGAGGTGTTCGCCGACCTCGAGATGAATTTTGCTCCCGGAGAGCGATTTAGCTATTCAAACTCTGGCTACGTCCTGGCTGGTGCCATCATCGAAAAGGTATCTGGCCAGAGCTATGCCGATTTTGTCCAGGCGCGGATCTTTGAACCGCTCGGCATGGAAAACAGTCACTACGGTGGCACTCAGCTCATCAAGGGCAGGGCATCGGGCTACAGCGCCGGTGGCGAGGGTCCGGTTAACGCGGACTTCATCAGTATGACGCAGCCTCATGCTGCCGGCTCGCTGCTTTCCACGGTGGACGACCTGGCCAAATGGAATGCGGGGCTGTTTGCCGGTGAGTTGCTAACGGAGGCGTCCGTCGAGGAAATGATCAAGCCCTTCAAGTTGAATGACGGCAGCGTATCGCGCTATGGCCTTGGGTTCTCCGTTGACGACTTTCGAGGTGAGCCTTCCGTTTCGCACGGCGGCGGCATCAATGGTTTCACCACCCAGCAGCGATACCTGCCAGACCAGAACATCTATACCGCGATCCTGACCAACACGAACGCTAAGTCGCCCAGCTACACCGCCGACGTCCTCTCCTCGCTGGCTATGGGTCGCCCGCATGATCCGCAGCCGATCGAGATGGACGCAGCAACGCTGCAGGAGTACACGGGCGCCTACGAGGTCGCCGAGGGTGATCTCCGGAAAATCTTTTTCGAGGACGGAAAACTCTTCAGCCAGCGCACCGGCGGCCAGCGATTTCCGATTTTTCCGACGGGCGAAAACACCTTCTACTATGACGGGTCATTTTCCTACATCGTGTTTGATCGCAACCGCCGTGGTGAGGTCGTGCGGATGCTGTTCCATCCCAACGGCGCCAAGAAAGCGAACGTCGCCAAGCGCGTTGGACCGGCCGAAGAAGAAGAGCGGGCCGTGGCGGCAGTGTCGCCCGAGCTTTTCGATCTTTGGGCCGGCGTGTATGAGATCCAGCCTGGTTTCAATCTGGTGATCACGCGCGAAGGTGACAGTTTGATGTCGCAGGCCACCGGACAGGGCAAGTTCCGCCTGTTGCCGGCCTCTGCTAACCGATATTTCCTGCGCGAGGTCCCTGCGGAGGTGGAATTTGCGGTTGGTGACGACGGCCGTGCTAATGAGTTGACGCTGTATCAGGGTGGGCGCGAGATTGTTGCATCGCGGCTGGAGGAAGGCTGAGTCTCGCCTCAGACTCTGTTGTACTCCGGCCAGTTTGGCGCTGAGGATTCAAATTCGCGCTTAAACCTACTGTCTGAGGGCTGGCGAAAAATGCCGTCCGGCTCTTGATGGGTCAATTGCGTGCGGTGGATCACAGGTTTTCAAGGAATGACGACCAAATCGCCCAGTTCAAACGCTGGTTCACACGGTCAGGTGGCATTTTTTACCTAAACCACGGCCAGCGGAGTCTGTAATGATCCACCTGACCCCAACCCGGTGCGCTCCGGGCGCACGGGCCATCGCCAGCAACTCGATGACTTTTCTGCTGCTTTCGGCGCTATTGCCGGGCATGGCGTACGCGCAGGACTTTGTGCCGCCGACCCATACATTCAAGGATTTAGCGGTCTTCCAGGAAGCCACCGGCGCGCAGGACCTTACGGGACCGCTACCGGAAGTCAGCGGCCTGGTTTCCCAGCAAACCGTCGGTCAGGTGACCTTCGAGACCGACGCGCCCTCAGCGCTTGAATTTGGCCCCTGGTTTATTCCGGAAGGCGATTTGGTGCAAACGTCAGACCCGTTCCGGCTCCTGGTAGACGGGCAGGATGTGTTCAGCGTCGTTTTTGCGTCGCCGGTTTCCAGCTTTGGTCTCGAGCTTCGCGCAATCGGTCCGGACCAGCCCCGGCTTGACGGTGAGGCCGCCGATTCTGCCTACAACATCACGCTATGCCGAGTCGTCTTTTCGACAGGAAACGGATGCCCGGCGGCTGAGGTGATTGATGAGGTTCTGCTGCGTGTTCAGCGACTAAATAACCTTGCGCCGGACCAGTTTGCTGGCTTTTGGTCAGATGAGCAGATCGCTCAGGTGTCGATCGAAGACCTGAGTGAACCGACTGACGGCAACGAGCTGTTTGGAAGGGTGTACGGTGGCAGCGAGCCGCGTCCCTTTCCCGCGTTCGACCGTTTTGAAAATGACGACCTGCCGCTGACGGCCTCCTTTCTGGCCGAGGACATCGTGCTTTTCGGGGAGAACTTTGCCACGCGTCAGGTTCATTCCTTTCACCTATCGAACGACGAAGATTGGATCTTTTACGGCGCGACGCCAAAAACCGTGGAACTGACCGTCAGCAGCGATCAACCCGAATTTCACGCCGTGGTTGACTTCTTCCCGGGCGAGCGCGCTGGCGATGCGTCCGTATCGTCGCTGATGACTTTGGGCGACTGTGCCGGACCTCCAGGCACGCTGACCTTGAGTGGGCAGTACCCGTCGGGGGGCACGCTGGTCAGAGTGCGTAACTGTGATGTGGAGGAACCGGTCCGCTACGACTTTCTGCTTGAGGTGATCGAATTCGATAGAATCTTAGGCGGAGCTGTGGGAATTGGTACCGTCACCGAGGAGGGTACAG
This sequence comes from Pseudomonadota bacterium, assembly GCA_039033415.1. Lineage (NCBI taxonomy): Bacteria > Pseudomonadati > Pseudomonadota > Pseudomonadota bacterium. The sequence goes on from JBCCCR010000001.1 coordinate 209,147, forward strand.
GTGACCCGGTCAGCGTGGCGCTCCTGAACGATGATGGGCGCCTGTCCTTTTCCAGCCCCTCGTCTGGCGGCTTTCGCTTCCTCTTTCTCCCTGGCGTCGAGACCACGCTGACGGTGGTTTCGCCGCTGTTCGAGGCTTTGCCGGTTGTGGTGGAGGCAGTCGGTGAATTCGAATCACCGCCCCCAGTCGAGGTTGTTGTGCGGCCAAAAGCGCAAATTCTGTTTGCCAGTGGATTTGAGCAGCCATAAACGCCGTGCAGGCTACCAACAGCGCCCGGGGATAGTCGGCGGCGCCTAAACAGGGTAAGTTTCAGCGTTCCGCTGTCGGCTGTTCGGAGTCCTAAGTTCCGCTTTGAAAAGACTTTGGCGACTGGCGTTAGTCGCATCCCTCATTCAGTGCGTTTGGGTGCTTCCCGCCGCTGCGGTCTCCCCGATCGCAGTCTCCGGCGAGGAAACGGGGGCGCCACTCGGAGAAAGCTTCACCATCTGGCATGACCCGACGGGCGCTGCGGATCTTGCGCAGGCCCGTACAGCGTTCGAGGCCGGAGAGTTCAAGCCACCGGAGGGCGGCGGCTCAACCGGGCTGGCGCCCGGGGCGTTCTGGAGCCACTTTGAGCTCCAGAACACGTCATCGGATTCGATCGAGCTGCGTCTCGAATACATCGATCATCAGCTGATCTTTCTGCGGGCCTTCCAGGCTTCGACGGGTGAGGCGACCTTCCGGCAACTGGTTGACCTGTCTCTTGAGCGGCCATTCTCGGAGCGGCCCATCCCGCACCATCGATTTGTGGTGCCTGTCGCGTTGGCTGCGGGCGAGTCCGCCGAGTTCTTCGTTCAGTACGGCTCGCATGACATGGGCTTCGTATTCCCCGAGCTCCGAATCTGGTCTCCCGCTTCTCTCGCGAAGTCACAGGGTCTGGAGCTCACCGTCATCAACCTGATTGTCGGCGGCCTGCTCGTGATGGCGCTGATCGCGTTTGTCGCCGGAGTCGCAACCGGCGGCCGGTTCTTCTACTTCTATGGGCTGCACGCGCTTGCATCGATCGCCGTTTGGTACACGGTGCTGGGGTTTACCCACCAATTCCTTCTCACTGAAAGCTTCAACTGGCGCTACATGTCGATTACCGGCGCCATCAGCCTGCTCACCGGCCTGTATTTCGCTCGGGAGTTCCTGCAAACCCGGCAGCACACGCGCGGTTTCGACTACCTGCTGCTGTTTCTGATCTTTAACAGCGTCTTTCTGTTGTTTTCAGCGGTTTTTGGCCAGATCACCCTGGCCATCATTTCCATCACACTGGCGCTGCTGCTTTATCCCATTGTGTCGGTCGTGGGCCTGGTGCGTTGGTATCAGGGCGCGCGGGAGGCGGCCATCTTTACCTTTGCCTGGACGATCCTGGTGATCGGTCTGTTTACCCAGGCGCTTCGGGACCTTGGTGTCGTTGAGCACAACTTCGTCAATTACTACTGGCCTGCGGTGGGGTCTTACGCCGAGATGGCCGTCATTCTGATCGCCATGGGCGTTCGCATCCGCGATCTGCGCGGACTGAAGGAGGCGGCCGAGCGAGCACATCTCGCGCAGCTCACGCAGAGCAAAACGCAGCTCGAGGCGCAGGTGGCGGAGCGGACCGCGGAACTTGAGGCGGCCAAGAACGCCGCAGAGGTCGAGGCCCGCACCGATACGCTTACCGGCGTGGACAACCGTCGCAGTTTCATCACCCAGGGCCAGCAGATGCTGGACCGGTGCCGTCGTGAGACGCAGCCATTGTCGCTAGCCATGCTCGACATCGACCACTTCAAAGCGATCAACGACAAATACGGCCACGACGTCGGGGACCGGGCGTTGGTGGCCTTCGCCCAAGAGGTGATGACCCTCATCCGCGATCGCGACCTGTTCGGCCGGGTGGGCGGCGAAGAGTTTGCCCTGATGTTCGGCACGGATCGAGAGGGTGCGGAGCACACCGCGAAGCGGCTGGTTAAACAGATTGCGGAGATTCGCCTAGACGTCCCGAATGGGCAGGTCAGCTTTACTGCCAGTATCGGCATCGCACACCTGGTTGATGAGACCGACCTGCAGGAACTGCTCAAGCTGGCGGACGAAGCGCTCTACGTGGCCAAGCAAACCGGGCGAAATCGGGTCTCGGTCGCAGACAGATCCTGAAGCTGCCTGACAGTATTCCGGGCCGCCGTGAGCCGGCAACTCCACGAAAAACCTCGTATTTTTATATGACTTTTGTCGGTAGTGGAGCGCCTGCGATCGGCTAGAATGGCTCGCCAGCTCCCCTCACTACGGACATTTGCTATGAAACAGACCCTCCTTACCGTTTCGGCCCTCGCACTGGCCGGATCCGCCGCCGCCGCTGATCTTGACGACGTTCTCTCGTGCAACTACGAGACGATGGGCGGCATCGACAACATTAAGTCGGTCGAGTCGGCTCGGATGAGCGGAACCATGACCATGGGGCCGATGCAGGCGCCCTTCACCATCGAATTTCAGCAGCCCAACAGCGTACGTCTCGAGTTTGAGGTTCAGGGTATGACCGCCGTGCAGGCCTACGACGGCGAAAAGGGCTGGGCCATCATGCCGTTTATGGGCAAAACCACGCCTGAGGAGATGGCTGACGACCAGCTCAAAGAGATTCAGGAAATGGCTGAGTGGGAAGGTCCGCTGGTCGACTGGCAGGAAAAGGGCCACACCGTTGAGCTGATCGGCACCGAAGACGTGGAAGGCACCGAAGCCTATGCGCTGAAGGTCGTGCGGGCCGGCAGCGAAGACGTGGCGACCTACTACCTGGACACCGAGTACTGCCTGCCGTTTCTTTCAAAAGGAACCCGGGATATTCAGGGCAACTCGATGGCCTACTCACAAACCATCGGCGACTACAAAGAGGTCGGTGAAATTGTGATGGCGCACTCCATGATCGCCAGCATCGGCGAGGGCGCGGCTCCCATGCAGCAGGCCATCACCATCGAGAAGACCGAGCTGAACGTCAGCGACATCAACGCCGATCGTTTCGCGATGCCTGAGGTGGAAGAGCCCGCCGCCACCACCGAGTGAACCGACACTCGATCACGCACACCGCCCCTTCCAAGTGGGGGCACTTGCCGGGAGGCGCCTGACGAGTTGTCAGGCGTCAACCCGCAGTTTTTGAGCACGTACAGGGGAAACCTATGAGCATCCGCACCACTTTCTGTGTCGCGGCCATTGCACTGGCCACGGGGGCGCAGGGCGCCATTGAGCTGAAGTCATCGACGTTTGGGGGTTTGAGCGCACGAAGCATCGGGCCAGCCGTGATGAGTGGCCGCATCTCGGCCATCGACGGCGTGGCCAGCGATGAAGCGCCGGTGACGCTCTACGTAGGCACGGCCAGTGGTGGAGTCTGGAAATCCGATGATGGTGGCATTGTCTACAAGCCGATTTTTGACGAGCACACGCAGTCGATCGGTGCGGTGCGCGTCGACCCCAGCAATGCCGAGACCATCTGGGTCGGCACGGGCGAAAGCTGGGTGCGCAACACGGTTGCTCCCGGTGACGGTGTTTATCGTTCTACAGACGGCGGCAGCAAGTGGCAGCACATGGGGCTCAAGGACAGCGACCATATCGCCGAGCTGCTGGTGCATCCGGAAAACAGCGACGTCGTGTTTGTCTGCGCGTTGGGTCACCTGTGGGCTGAGGGTGGTGACCGCGGCGTATTCCGCAGCCAGGATGGCGGACAGACCTGGGACAACGTGCTCAAAATCGACGACACCACCAGCTGCTCCGACCTGGCGATGACCCCCGACGGCGGCACGCTCTATGCCGGCATGTGGTACGTCCAGCGCTATCCGGACTTCTTCGAATCGGGCGGCGAAACCTCCGGGCTCTATCGGAGCACCGACGGTGGTGACACCTGGGAGGAGATGACGGACGGGATTCCCGAAGGCGAGAAAGGGCGGATTGCCGTCACCGTGGCGGCGTCTGAACCCGAGCGGGTTTACGCAACGATCGAAAGTGAGAACACCGCGCTGTATCGATCCGACGACGGCGGTGACACCTGGACCGAAAAGGACGACTCCGGAAACATCCAGATGCGGCCATTCTATTTCGGTGAGCTGGTGGTGGATCCGAATGACCCGGATCGCGTGTACAAGCCGGGTTTCAGCCTGACGGTTTCCGTTGACGGCGGGGACAGCTTCTCTGGCATGTTTGGGGCGGGCTTTTCCGTGTCCATCCACCCCGACCACCATGCGCTGTGGATCAACCCGAACAATCCGCAGCAGGTCTTCTTGGGAACCGACGGCGGCGTGTACGTTTCGGAGAACAAAGGTTTCAACTGGCGGCACGTGGCAAACCTGCCGGTCAGCCAGTTCTACCACGTGGCCGTCGATTCGCGCTGGCCGTACAACGTGTATGGCGGGCTCCAGGACAACGGCTCCTGGATGGGGCCGTCACAGGCGCCAGGCGGGATCCAGAACCGGCACTGGCAAAATATTGGTTTCGGGGACGGTTTCTGGTCATTCCCCGATCCGACGGATGATCGCATCCTGTACACCGAGTATCAGGGTGGCCAGCTCAAGCGGGTCGACCGGGAGACCGCTGAGATCAAGCGCATCCAGCCGGCGCCAGAAGAGGGCCAGGAGCAGCTGCGCTTCAACTGGAATACGCCGCTGCACCTGAGTGCCAGCAAACCCGGTACGATCTACTACGGCGCGCAGTACCTGTTTCGGAGCCGCGACCGCGGCGAATCTTGGGAGGCGATCTCCCCCGACCTGACAACCGATGATCCGGCAGGTCAGCGTCAGGCCGAGTCCGGCGGTATCTCCGTCGATAACACTACCGCCGAAAACTACACCACCATCTATTCGATCAGCGAATCACCGCTGGATCACCGCATGATTTGGGTGGGTACCGATGACGGTAATGTCCAGCTCACCCGGAACGGCGGTCGCGCGTGGGAAAACGTGGCGGGCAACATCGAGGGTGTGCCGGCTGGCACGTGGGTATCGCGCGTTGAAGCCAGCCCCCACGACAAAGGCACTGCTTTTGTCACCTTCGACGGCCACCGTCGGGGTGATATGGAAACCTACCTGTTCAAGACGACCGATTTTGGACAATCCTGGACGGCCCTCGCCAGCGATGCCATCGAAGGCTATGCGTGGGTGGTCAAGCAAGATCCGGTCAATCCCGAGCTGCTCTTTCTAGGCACCGAGCGAGGTTTGTACATCAGCCTCGACAGCGGCGAAAACTGGGCGCGTTTTTCTCAAAACCTGCCGAAGGTGGCGGTTCATGACCTCGTTGTTCATCCCACCGAACACGACCTGGTTATCGGGACCCACGGGCGTGGCGTCTACGTCATCGACGACATCACGCCGCTGCGCGGCCTGACTCAGGAGATCATCGACGCCAACGTGGCGATTCTGCCGACCCGCGCAGCGCCCATGGTGCTGAACGCGCAGCTGCAGACTTTTGGCGCCAACGACACGTTCACCGGCAACAATCCGCCGCAGTCCGCGACGATTGTTTATTACCTGAAAAAGCGTCACCTGTTCGGCGACCTCAAGGTGGACGTGTACGACCAAAACGATCGCCTGATCGCCACGCTGCCGGGCGGTAAGCGCATTGGTCTGAACCGGGTGGAATGGCCTATGCGCTTTAAGGCGCCCAAGTTCCCGCCGGCCACCAATCTGGTCCCGGGTTTTCTTGGGCCGCGAGTCCCGGAAGGTGAGTACCGGGCCGTGTTGACCAAAGGGAAAGAAACGCTGGAGACCAACGTACAGCTGGTGGCTGATCCCCGAACGCCCCATTCAAAGCGCGATCGAGTCGCTCAGCAAACGCTGGCGCTGGAGCTCTACGACATGATCAACGATCTGACCTTCCTGTCAGACAACCTGATTGAGGTCCGGTCGCAGGCGATGAAGCATGCTGACGGCGCGGACGAAGCGCTCGCTGAGGCGCTCGAAGCTTATGCTGATGAGCTTGAAACGCTCCGGACGTCGCTGTCTTCCAGCAAGGGCGGCATGATCAGCGGCGAAGAACAGCTTCGCGAACGCCTCGGAACGCTGTACGGCAACGTGACCAGCTATGACGGCCGCCCGAGCGCCACACAGCTGAGCCGCCGCGACACCCTTGGGCAGGAGCTGACGGACGCACTGGAAGCCAGCGACTCCCTGCTGGTGTCAAAGCTTCAGGACGTGAATAACCAGCTTGGTGCGGCCGGCCTGGATGCGCTGACGGTGCTCGATCGGGCCGAGTGGAACGAGGAAGAAGGCATGGCGAGCTTCTCCACAGTCACGTGGCAGCCTGGCTGGAACGCCCTGCTGCCGCAGGCGCTGTGGGGCATCGTTCAGTAGCGATTCAAGCGTTAGCAAGAACGTGGGCGCACAACCGATCGACGTCGACCTCGTCTCTGGTGAGGGCGATTTCGCTGAAGCTGCGAGCGTGCTCTCGCAGCTTCGGCCGCAATACTCGGAGTCGGGTTTGCGCTCGCAGATCAATAAACAGCGAGAGGCGGGCTACCAGGTCGCCTGCGCGCGCACAGCCGGCCGGATCATCGGCGTTGCGGGTTTTGTTGTCTGCGAAAAGCTGGCCTGGGGTAAACACATCTACGTTGATGATCTGGTCGTCGATGAAACTCATCGAAGCTCGGGTGCCGGCAGTGCGCTGATCAGCTGGCTAAAAGCTTATGGCCGCGAACTCGGGTGCCAGGAGCTCCATCTCGACTCGGGTGTCCAGCGCTTTGCCGCGCACCGCTTCTATCTGCGCCACGGCTTCGACATCACCAGCCACCACTTTGCCGCCTGCAGGTTGTGAACCAGCACCTCCCGATCGACTTAGGCTAGCTCACACTGGCCGCGGTCACTCAGCAGGATCGAGCATCCCGTTCTGGGTAAGAAATCGGAGGGTCAAATCGTCAACGCGCTTTCGCGCTTCGTCGTTGCGAAAGAAGTGGCCTACCTCAAACAGGTGATGTCCGAAGGGGTTGTTCAGCTCTTCCATCCTGCCGACAAACTCTAGGAATTCAGTTTCCGGGGCCAGGTAGTCGTATTTGCCGTGAAACAGGATGGCAGGGACCAGCCCCGACTGGACGTTATGAAAGAGGGAAACCTTTTTCGCCTGGCCGTCGGTCATGGCTTCAAAGAAGGAGCTTTTGCCGGTGTTGTAGGTAGAGGAATGCAGGATCAGCGCGTTGGGTCTAGAGTCTGCTTCGCTCGGGTCATCTGCTGACAGAATGGCGCTGGCGCCCGCAAGATGAGCGCCGGCGGAGAATCCGCCCGCCACAACGCGGTCTGGATCGATGCCCAGCCGCACCGCGTTTTCTCGGGCCCAGCGAACGGCGGCCTTAACGTCCTCGATCGCGTTGAACATGTTTGACCCATGGACGTCGGCGATCCGGTATTCAAAGGAGACAGCCACCATGCCCTGGGCCGCCAGCTTTTCGGCGGTGGTGTAAGACCACTCGGGAGTCCCGATTGCCCAGCCACCCCCGTGGAATGTCAGCAGCACCGGACGCTGATCGCCGGCCTTGTGGCCTTTGGGCAAGAAGATATGTGCCTCGAGGTCGACGCCATCGACCTGTCGGAAGATCTCGATGCGGTCGGCCCGCTCCCGTTCCGCCATCTCTTCTCGATGCTGGGCTTTGACGGTCGCCAGGAGCGGGTGAGCCGGGTAATCCTGCTCGAACTGAACCAACACCCGTTCCCAGTCGGCGGGTCCATAGTTGACCTGAAACGTGTTGAACATCTGGCCGTAGAGGTAGTTCTTGATGTCTGCTGCTGCGCTCAGGCTGTCAATGGTTTGATAGCGTGACAGGAGCTTCTCGCGCGGCTTGTCCCGATGGTCGAAGCGCGCGGGCCCGGCAGACTCGAACTGGACAATCTTGTCGATGAAACGGATGAAGCGCGGTGACCATAGCGCTCGGGGATCATTTAGACGGCTCTCGGCAATCGCCAGAAAATAGTCGTTTTCAGCCGGCACCGATTTCTCGGTGATCTCCCGGTAAAGGCCCGGGTAGTAGAGACGCAGATTGTCGAAAGCGCTTTGGATCTCAACGTCGATCCGCTTCCGCAGGTCATCATGCAGTAGCTTGTCGGAGCGGCTGAGCCCGGCAATTGTTGCGCGAACTTCGTCCTGTTGCTGCGTGACGCTTCGGGAAAAATCTGCGTAATCGGCCGCAAAGAAAGCGCGGTAGTCGTCGGATATTTCCTTTTCTCTGTCAGTCAGTAGCGCCAGCGATGCTTGCAGCAAGCGGTTTTCCGCGGCGTGCTGTCCTGAAAAAGTGACAGCCCCATCAGCGCCTGGGATCTTTACCTCAATCTCGCTGCCGGGCGGCGCAAAGACCTCAACGGTCCTGTCGGCAAGGCTGAGCCGATGAAAGGAGGCGCTAGCAACAAACTCGGCGCGGAACTCACCACCGGGATCCACAGCCACCTTGACGTCATCTTGGTGCTCGGAAACCGACCACCCGTCACTGATAGGTGGCGGAGAAGAGTTCAGCACGAGCGTTTGCTGTGCGTCGTTGACCTGCCCCTTAATCACGGTTCGATCGTCTTGGTCGGCAAAAGCCAGGTTTGCCAGCAGGAATAGGTAAATCGAAGCGGCCGTCAGGCGCAGGGGTCTGGTCACAGTTTGTCTCTAGCTAGTGCTGCCAGTGGTGATACGATCCGGGCATCCAAAAGTTACCGCCTTTTCGCCTCGATGAAGGCACTTTCGGCTAGGCAATCCGTATTTCGTCAGCCCGTCGCAACAGCAGCGAGGCAAAATTGAGCGACAATAAGCAGACGCAGGTCCGACGTCCCTCTCGGTTGGGCCCCAACAACATTCACGCGGTTAACTGGAGCCAGCGCATGTCTTTAATCTTTTATACCAACCCGATGTCCCGTGGCCAGATTGCACGATGGATGCTGGAAGAAGTAGGGCAGCCTTACGAACAGGTTTTGGTCGAGTACGGGCCGGAAATGAAATCGGCCGATTACCTGGCGATCAACCCGATGGGCAAGGTCCCGGCGCTGGCCCACAATGGTCATGTCGTCACCGAGGCCGCAGCGATCTGCGCTTATCTGGCGGAGGCTTTCCCGGAGGCCAAACTCGCGCCAACCGCGGAGGAACGCGCGGACTACTATCGCTGGCTGTTTTTTACCGCCGGCCCCCTCGAGCAGGCGATCACCAACAAAAGTGTGTTCCAGCTCGAGCCGGATGCCAAGCAGCAGGCCACTGCCGGCTATGGTTCCTACGAGGCTGCTGTTGACGCCATCGAGTACGCGGTGTCCGGCAAAGACTTCGTTTGCGGCGCCCGCTTTACCGCCGCGGACGTCTACGTCGGATCTTCGGTTGATTGGGGGCTACAGTTCGGCACGATACCAACGCGTCCCGCCTTTGAGGCGTACGCCGAGCGGCTGCGTCAACGTAAGGCGTACACCAAGGCAAAAGCGATCGACCAGGAGCTGATTGCGGCGCAGCAAGGGGCCTGATTCTAAAGGCGTCAGCAGAACGATGATCGCTTAACGCTTTCGCTCGAAGATCTTGAGACTCTACTGGATGGGGGTGGCAGCTTTCCACATCCGCAGCGATTCGAGTTCTCCGCGCTGCCAGGGTCGCCAGGCGGCGGGCGCTAGCCCATCAATTGCGCCCTCACGGAACAACAACGCGGGGCCGCGTAATGTTTTCGCTGTGGCCACCCGTTTCTACGTGTATTACGACGGAGCGTGCTCTGCGTGCGTGGAGCAGGCCGATCAGCTTCGCAAAGCCGATCGGCGTCACCAGAGGCTGCGTTTCGTCGACTGCGCGGGGGATGATTTCCACGACGACGCGGCGGAACGTGACGGCCTGACCCAGGCCGCACTCTTGCGTACCATCCACGTTCGGGGGAGCGACGGCGCCTGGTACCGGGGTGCTGAGGCCATCGCTCAGATCTACGAATCTCAGGAAATGAAGCGTGCCGCGCGCTTCTGGAAATCCCCGGTTGCCCACCTTGCGTATCAATCGCTCATTTTCGTTCGCCCTCTTCTCACGCGGGTTGGCGGCGGCAAACTCGCGAGTCGGCTCGTGCGTCGACAGGCTGAGCGACTCAATCGCGATCAGGACGAGCTTTCCGATTGACCCAAAACCTCAACGGACCCATGTGGCACACCCGGTTGCGCGTTCCGCCCAGGCTTCTAACTGACAGTTCACCAGAGTGAGCCGCCGCGAACTGTGGCAAAATTTCGGGTAGGTGCAGGCATACCGAAGGCAAGATTTAGCGGCCCTGCAAAGGAGTGGAGATTTCGGATTTCGCATCGGCTGAGGCCGTTGCCGGCGAGCCCGAAAAAACGGCAGGGGAAACATGACCAGAACCCGTGCAATCACCGCGGCGAGCCAGCAGCGGCTTGCTGAGACCCATCGGCTGCTCATCGGCGGTCAGTGGATTGAATCTTCCGATCCCGAGCCCCGGGAAATCTTTGATCCGTCCACTGGCAAGGTCATCACAACGTGCTGGCAGGCGACCGAAGAGGACACCAATCTAGCCGTCAAAGCCGCGAGGCAGTCCTTTGAGGAAGGTCCCTGGCGACAGATGACACCCGCGGCGCGAGCTCGGATTCTTTGGAGGCTCGCAGACCTGATCGAAGAGCGCGCCGGTGAATTGGGTGAGCTCGAAGCGCTGGACACGGGCAAATCGCAGCGGAACATCACCAACGACGAGGTACCTTTTGCCGCTGAGTGTTTTCGCTATTTCGCGGGCTGGTGCACCAAGATCGAAGGCACCACCAAACAGATTTCCAGCGCGGGTGACGCCCGTTTCCACGTCTACACACTGCGAGAGCCGGTAGGCGTTGCTGCGCTGATTGTGCCCTGGAATGGGCCGCTCGTGCAGGCCTCCTGGAAGCTGGCGCCGGCGCTGGCGGCCGGCTGCAGCGTCGTGCTGAAACCCGCTGAGCTGACGCCGCTGACCACCAATCTTCTAGGCGAGTTGGTGGCCGAAGCGGGGATCCCCGAAGGAGTCGTCAACATCGTCCACGGTGACGGGGCAGTCGTAGGGAAAGCTCTCGCCGCCCATCCCGACGTCGATAAGGTGGCGTTTACCGGTTCGACCGACACCGGGAAGCGTATCGTTGAAGCGGCCAAAGGAAATCTGAAAAAGGTCTCCATGGAGCTGGGCGGAAAGTCGCCGGTCATTATTTTTGATGATGCAGATCTCCAGCAGGCGATTCCGGGCGCTGCGGCCGCCATCTTTGCCAACGCCGGGCAGGTCTGCGTTGCGGGATCGCGGCTCTACGTGCAGCAGCCGATTTATCAGGAAGTGATCCAGGGCATCGTGGAAATTGCCAAACGCACCCGCCTGTGATCCGGCCGAGACCCTGAGGTGGAAATGGGTCCTCTGATTTCTGCGCAGCACCTCGAGCGCGTGCATGGTCGCGTCGAGGAAGCCAAAGCTGACGGGGCCAACGTGCTGGTCGGCGGCAAGCCGGTGAAGAAACGCCCCGGGTATCTTTTTCAGCCTACGGTGATCGATCAGGTGAACCACTCGATGGCCATTATGCAGGAGGAGATATTTGGCCCGGTGCTCGCGACCACCTCTTTCCATGATGACATGCAGGCCATTCGTCTGGGCAACGAGACCCGCTACGGGCTCACGGCGAGCATCTGGACCCGGGATTTATCCCGAGCTCACAAGATGGCGGCCGATATCCAGGCAGGTCTCGTGTGGGTGAACTGTCACGGAATACCAGACATGGCGCTGCCCTGCGGGGGCGTCAAGCAATCCGGCTGGGGTCGGGAAAATGGTGAGGAGGCTCTGCTCCAGTTCACCGAGACCAAGTCGGTCGCGGTGAAGCTCTAAGCTCAGGAAATAACGCTATCGCGCTGGCAACTTACCTCGCCACGCAATCGGCAAGCTTTCCACTCTGCATGCACCACAGCGTATTGAGCGGTCGCTCGCATTGACCACGCCTAGGCGCTTCGCTGGAATCCGCCGAAGTCCGTCAGCGGCGACCAGGAAGGTCCGATCCGCTCCAGCGGCGGTGCCAGGCTGGCGAAGTCTCCGCTGCCGTAGACCACCCGGCCGCCGGTGACCGTCAGCTCACTTTCGATGTGGCGAAGGTCCTCGTCATCCACCTCCAGATAAGGGGCGTTGAGCACGGCCAGGTCCGCAAACTGGCCGACCTTGAGTCTGCCTTTGAGCTGCTCTTCCTGGCTGAACCACGCGGAGCCAACGGTGTGGTGAAACAGCGCCTCTGAGCGGGTGAGGCGTTGTTCTTCCCCGTGCAGCTCCGTGCCACCGACGCTGCGGCCGGTGGTCGCCCAGTAGAGCGTCAGCCAGGGGTTATAGCTGGCAACGCGCGTCGAGTCAGACCCGAGGCCAAGCGGCAGCCCAGCGTTGATGACGTCCCGCATCGGCGGCGCGCGACGGGTGGCTTCGGCGCCGTAGCGCTCCAGAAAGTACTCTCCGGCATAAGCCATGCGGGCCTGCATGGCGAGTCCTCCACCCAGCGCTTTGATGCGGGCAAGCGTTGCGGGCTTGGCTGTTTCGCCGTGGTCAAACGCCCAGCGGATGCCGCCGAAACCCAGCCGGCCTTCACCCACCTCCAGCGCGTGAGCGGCGTCGAACACGTCCATGACATGATTCATCGACTCATCGTAAGTGGCGTGGATTCGCAGCGGCCAGCGGTTGGCCAGGAGGTGTCGTGTCACCTCGATCAGCTGCTCACGCCACTTGGGCCGGGTGGTGATGTCCGGGCGGTCGGCGAGGAAGTTCTCGTAGTCGCCAGCGGCCCACGCCAGGAATTCTCCGCCGCCGCGCACCACATAGGCATTCATCATGGCTTCTGCGCGGTTGACGCCGATCGTCCAGTCCCGGGTCCAGCGGCGGAACTCTCCGATCTCCTGGCCTTTGTTCTGCGGGAACAGGTATTTCGAGATTCGGATCGGGAGCTCGCCGGCCTGCGCCAGCGCTTCGGAGCCCGCGTAGTCGTTGGGAAAGCGATGCCCGCCGCCCCCGGCGTCGATCACGCTGGTTAGCCCAAAGCGGTTCAGCTCGCGGTAGTAATGTTGCGTTGACCGCTCTTGCTGCACCGTATTGAGCTGAGGCAGCCTGCCGATGGTCCCGTAGAGCAGGTCGGGGTTGGGCGTCGCATGAAGAATGGCGCCGCCGTCCTGGGTGATCTCCAGCCTGGTACCCGGCGGTGTCGGATTGCCCGCTTTGAGTCCCAGTGCGTCGACGGCCGCCTTGTTGAGGAAACCCTGGCTGTAAAGAAACAGGACGAAGACGGGGGTATCCGGTGCCGCCTGCGTCAGCTCCTGCGGCGTGGGCATCCGTTTCTCGGCAAACTGGTAAGGAGACCAGCCGCCGACCACGCGCACCCACTGGCCGGCCGGCGTCCGTCGCGCCTGCTCCCGGATCATATTCAGCCCTTGCGTCAGCGAGGAGAGCCCGTCCCAGCGAAGCTCCAACGCATAGAACCGACCGGCGCGCGTCGGGTGCATGTGGCTGTCGTTGAGCCCCGGGATGACGGTGCGGCCGCCCAGGGAAAGGACCTGCGTCTGCTTGCCCCGCAATGCCAGCACGGCGGTATCGTCGCCAACTGCCTGAACCAGCCCGCCTCGCAGGGCGATGGCACGAGCATTCGGGCGTATCACGTCCTGGGTCAGGACATTGGCGTCGGTCAGAATGAGTTCCGCTTCCGACTGGGCCAGACTGATGCTGGAGCCCAGCGCGGTCAGAAGGCCGGCACCCGTGCCGGCGACAAACTGGCGCCGGGAAAAGCCGGCTTCAGACAAGTTTTTGCTGTGCATGGTTAGCTCCCAGCCGACGCAATCAAAAGCCGGCTTCAAAGGTAAATTCGATAAAGTTGGTGCTGTCGGACGGCCCGGTTTCCTCGATGAAACGTTCGGGGCGCGAGCGCGTCAGGGCCAGGCCCAGCTGATAGTTCTTACTCAACGCCCATTCAGCTGAGGCGGAAAAAGCGGTGTTCACAAATCTTGCGGTCGACCCTAAGGGCGCGCGAATGATGTTGCCGGGGGGGCCGTAGACGCCGTCAGCTTCTTCCCGGCGCCAGTAGAGGTTGACGTCAAAACTCAGGCTGAGCCGTTCGCTCGGTTCCAGCATCAGATAGGGGTTCACGTTGACGAAGTTCGATGGCCCAAGCTGTGCCAGTTCAGAAAAATAGTTGCCGCGCGGATAGAGCGCGTCGAAGGTCTCAAGGCGACCATCCCCACGCTGCTCGTCGCCGGAAGCCACGTTGACTGACAGCATGACCGCTGGTGACCAGGGAGCTGAAAAGCGATAGCCGGTGTTGGTTGCGAGTGACCAGGCGCGGATGTCCTGTTCCTGGGCCCCCAGATCCTGCTCGCCAAACTGGTACATGGCTTCCCAGTTCCAAAACCAGGGTCCGCGCTCGCCGAAAAGGCGAGCACCGACCGTATGACGATCCTGGTCGGCGACCCCTTCAATCGTTCGGCGCTGATCAAAGCGGGCGTAGAGGTAGTAGAAGTCCGCGCCGAGGGTCGCGGTACCTCGCGTTGCGTAAAGCCCTGCCAGCGTGCGGCCGCCGTCGCTCTCATCGTTGAAGCTGCCGTTTGGCTCGACCTGAACGAGCTGGAGGCCGAACAGATCCCAGCGCCAGCCGCCGTGGTTGCCGGAGATCCTGAGCCCGTCCCATGTCCGAACGACGTTGGTTCCCAGGCGAAGCGCCACGAGTCGCTGCGAACCGAGCTTAAGCTGCTGACGACCCAACGTGGCTGACCAGTTGTCGTTTGAGTAACGTAGCCACGCCTCCTGGATATCGAGATTGTTGCGTTCGACGGGATTGACCTGACCACCGCGATTGATGGCGCTGACGAGAACACCCCTGGCGGATAGTGGTCCTTCGCTCTCGTAGTCAGCTCCGACGTGAAGCCGCTGCGCCCAGAGGGCGTCAGCGTCCGGACTGGTCGCGTCAAAATCGAACGCGTTGAGATAGGAAAAGCGCTCTCGCAGCTCGAGAAACGGCCGCCATGACTCGGAGTCCTGGGCGAGCGCGCTGGTGCTCCAGCCGACGACGATGATCACCGCGCCCAGCAGCGCTACGAGCACCGATACCGACCTTTGGCGGCGCGGCCGCGTAGGCCCCTTGATCCGCTGACCGGTAGCTAAGCGAAGTGCGTACGACATGAGCAAATGGTTTTGGGCTGAGGGAGACCGCGGCTGCGGGCCGCACCATTGGATGTAACCCGGTCTGGAAAGCGCCGAACGCCCCGGAGTCTCCTCCGGGGCGTCGGCCCACAGTGGCGCAGCTCAGGGCCAGCTTCAGCCGGCTGCCACCGGATCGATGACCTTGCCGTGAGAGACGCGTTCGTCCGCTTTGTGCACCATGGTGTAGGCATAGTCGACGCCCATACCGTACGCACCGCCGTGCTCGCGAATGATGTCCATCAGGCCGTCATAGGTGTCGCGCCGCGCCCAGTCGCGCTGCCATTCCAGCATGGTCTGGATCGTGGTCATCGGCACAACGCCAGCGTGGGCCATCCGCGTCATGGAGTTGTCGTGAGCTTCCTTGGACGTATCACCGGAAGCGTCCGCCACCATGTAGATTTCGTAGCCGGCGTCAGCCATGGCGGAGAAAGCAAACATGTTGTTGCAGATGCCGGTCCAGAGGCCTGAAACCACCACCTTGTTGCGTCCGTTGGCGGCGAGCGCGTCGCGGACTTTCTGGTCGTCCCAGGAGTTCATGGACGTGCGTTCCAGGATGTCTTTTTCCGGAAAAACGCCAAGCAGTTCCGGAAACGTGTGGCCGGAAAAGGAATCGGTCTCCACGGTGGTAATCGTGGTGGGAATGTCGAAAAGCTTGGCGGCTTTGGCCAGCGCCGTAACGTTGTTCTTCAGCGTTTGGCGGTCGATAGACTGCACGCCAAAAGCCATCTGGGGCTGTTGATCAATAAAAATGATCTGCGAGTTTTGGGGTGTGAGAAGTTCGGGTTTAGTGGTCATGATGGTGTCCTGCAAGTTGAGTGAAAAGTTGTCGATGGCGGCGACTTGGCCGCGTTAAGTGTTTCTACCTAGCTCTGGCGAAGCATTATCCGTAGTTCGTATTCAGAAACAATAAGCTAAAAAATATACATAATGTATCCAAAATAGAGACAATAAATTCGGCTGCGATGGGTCCTGAACCAGGACGTTTAGCGGAATGGATAAAGCGTCTTTTAGCCGGCGATTCGGTTGCCGGCCTCGACTGACGGCGCTATGTTCCCAGCGAGCGCGGCCTGCGACAAACGATTAGTTTTGCTTGTCGCTTAAGAAAAACTAACGTGACCGCCGCGGTCCCGGAATCGGCGGTGGAGATGGGATTGGATCGCTCAGGGCTTCCACTTAATGCTGCAGCCAACGCTGGGGAAGTGCGGCTGGGGTGCCGGGTTTCCGGTCAGGACAGCGTCCGCCGCGCGGCGGAGATCTTCGCCGTTGCCGGCCGACATGCCGGGACGGCTGGCGTCGAACTGACCCGCATAGGCCAGCTTCAGCTCCGCGTCATAGAGAAACAGGTCGGGCGTGCAGACCGCCTTAAAGGCTCTGGCAACCTCTTGTGACTCGTCGTAAAGGTAGGGAAAAGAAAAGCCGTGCTGCCGGGCAAACTCGGCCATTCGTTCCGGGCTGTCCGCGGGATAGCGGCTTACGTCATTGGCGCTGATGGCCACGACGCCTAGTCCCTTCGGCTGGTATTCAGAGGCGAAGCGCGAAAACGCCGCAACCATATGCACGACAAACGGGCAGTGATTGCAGATGATCGCTACCAGCGTCGCTTTGTCACCCTGAACGTCCGACAGACTCCAGGTTTTGCCGTCACCATCGGGCAGCAAATATGTCGGAGCCGGTGTGCCAAGGGATACGTTCTGCGATTCCAGCTTCATCGGGTCGGTCACCAATCCAAGAGAACAACCCGATGCAGCGTACCCCATTTTTCAGCGTCAATACTTGCTGCCGCAGGCAGGCCGATACCCGACCACCAAGTCGAGGTCCTCATCACCATCCAGATCGGCCGCCGCAATGGCTGAAGGGTTGATCTGCAGCAGGTTCGGACCGGCGTCTTCGAGCCACGCGGTTGAATTCGGCGAGGGGCTCTGCCCAAGGCATGTGCTACCGAAAACTACGGCCGCAAACCCGACCAGGGTTCTGGCTCCCATTTTCCGTCCCTCTTGCGTGTCGAACACAAGAAGGGACGCAGCCCGTCGGATTGTGTCTCAGCCGGGCGCGGCTAGCCGTCGCGCTCGCCGCCCGCTTGGCCCGCGATCATCGCGGGTCTATTCGAACCCCGAGCGGAAGATCAACCCGGTGTCGAGCTGCAGCAGCGCGCTGCCCACATCACCCTGGGTTTGAGGGGCGCCGCTGAGCACCCGATCATCGGAGACGGCCACCGAAGCGCCCAGCCCGGTTTGTCCCGGCAGCGGCGCCGTTCGACTGACCTGGTTGACCGTGTTTCCGGACTTTCGGTAGCGGTAAACCGCGCCGTTTGGGATACCACCGTTGATGGCCCGGGGAGACCCTATGATGATCGTGCCACGATCAATGGCAACCGCAGCACCAAATTCGCCGTCGTCGACCGGGTCTTCGGGTTTGATTTGGCTGATCTGGTTGAGCAACGGCGATGTGGTGCCAAACAGGTACGCCGTGCCTCGACTGGGTTTGCCGGGCTCGGCTTCCATGGGTGCTCCCACCAAAACCGTACCGTCATTGTCCACGTTCACCGAACTGCCAAACCGTGCGCCCTCGCCGCTGCCTGAGCCGCTGACGCTACCCAGCCGGGTGACCGCCCCCGCAACGGCGTCATAGATCGAAGCGGAACCGGTTGCGGGTCCGCCGCTGGGTTTTGCACGGGGCGCCCCAATCGCAATCTTCCGGCCACGGACGGCAACCGAGGCGCCAAATCGTGCCGCGGGATCGGGCTGGGGAGGCTTGATCTTCGTTGGCGGCTGAAAGGGCATGCCGCGAGATGGCCGACGGAAAACGTAAGCAGCGCCCGTGCCCATGCCGGGCATCTCGTCTTCGTCGTCATCCGGCGCGCCGACCACCACGGAATCACCGCTGATGCTGACAGCAGCCCCGAAACGGCCGGTGCCAGAGGACATGCCGTTGCCGGTGAGGGGTTGTTTGAAGGAAAAGCCTCCACCCCCGGCGCGTCGCTGAAAAATGGCGGCAGCGAGGGACGCTGCGCCAACCTTAGCCGGTGGCACCTCACCGGACGTGCCGACAACAATCGTATCGCCGGACACGGCCACGGAAGCGCCAAAACCCGCCGCGGTAAATCCGTCGGGAACCGGCAACACCGTCTCCAGCACCGTGGTGCCGCCTTCGATGCGGTAAACGCCCACCGCTCCGGCATCAGTGCCCGTCAAGTCAGACCCGGGCAGACCCACCACCATCAGGTTGCCGTCGACCGCAACCGACGACCCGAAGGTGTCTCCGGCGACGGCTGTTTCTTCGTCAACCGACTGGATGTCGCCCAGCGCTCCGAACTGTAGAACGTCGCCAGAGGTGGTGGATAGCCAGATATCACCTGTCTCGTCATCGAGCGCGATGCCGGAAAAGTTGCTGCTGGGGCCGCCGCTCAGGTCAACGTCCCGAACGAACTCCCCGGTGGCCGTCAGCTCGCGCATTCGCCCGCTACTGGCGCTGCTGACAATCAACAGATTTCCGGTGCTCTGGCTGACCTCCACGTCGCCGAAGAAGACGTCATAAGCCGGCGTGCCGGCCGGCGCCACGGGAAAGGTGTTGAGAATGGTGCCGTCGACGCTGCTGGCCTCAAAAAGCTGATCGCCGGTCCAGTCCAGGACAAACAGCGTGTCTCGAGAGGCGTGATAAGCCACACCCACAGTCTGCGAACTCATCTCAGGCAGCGGGGCGCTGGCGATGATCGACCCATCGGCAATGCTGACGGCATAGATGGTTTCGGGATCGCGTTCACCGTTGCCGATCAGCAGCGTGTCTTGCGAAACGAGCGTGGCGCCGACGCTGATATCGATCGGCGCGAAGTCCAGGTCGATATCGTTGGAACTTGTACCGGGGGTCGGCAGCGGCGTCCCGACCTCAACGCCGCTGGGGGTGAACTGGTGAATCATGCCGAAGGACTCGTGGATAAACACGTTTCCCGAGACGGGGTCAAAGGCAATGGCGTCGAGCGTGCCCAGCGTGGCGGGGTTAAAGCTGTTGGCCGGTTGTTCCTGCGCTAGAACCGGCGTCGCGGCCAGCAGGGCGGCAAGATAAATGATCGCTTCAGGGGTGTGACGAAACACAGGCGTTCCTCCTTAGTCGCTCCCCCGAGCAATGTCAGCGCGCGACGGACGTCGAGCGCTTCCTGAACCCTAAGTGTAGTCGGCGCGATCAGTTGTGCCAACGGTCTATCCCGCGCTCTTCGCGGTGTCGCTCGCCAGCTTCGGTCAGGACACTGCTGGCAACGCACAAGTGGTTCGACCGGCTTTTCTAACCGCTCAGACGTGCTGGTCGATCAGGATCGGATTGCCGTCCGGGTCAGCGATGACAAAGCTGGCTGGGCCTTCCGTGTTTTCGTCCGCTTCGGTCATCAGCGTAATGCCGGCAGCCTTGACCTTTCGCTGCAGCTCGCGCACGTCGGTGAAGTCCTCGATCGCCGTACCGCCGCTACCCCATCCTGGATTGAAGGTCAGCATGTTTTTTTCGAACATCCCCTGAAACAGCCCGATGTTGCAGTCGTCGTTATTCAGAATCTGCCAGCCCTGCTCGGGGTCGCCGCCGATCGGCGTAAAACCCAGCTTCTGGTAGAAGGCGGAGGACGCAGAGAGGTCAGATACGGTCAGGCTCAGTGAGAAGACTCCCAGTTTCATAGGTAGCTCCGTTAGATTTGTTGAAGGCGGGTCCAGCTTGCTTGGCGGCGCGCCAACTGTCCATCACCCGAATGGGTGAGATACGGGTATTTTGGGGGTATGTGCCGCGATTACCGCCGTTTCGGCGACGAAACGGGCCTAACAGCCTGCTAAATCATCCTGCCAGGTTGATCAGGGAGCAAAGCAGCTTGTGCCGACCACATCCGCCAGCTTTATCACCGAATGGTTCTTTACGCCGTCCCGTCCGTCGAGCACAAACTGGCCGGCGCCGCACTCGGTGACCGTCATGACCAGCGTTCCCCACTCGTCGAGCTCAGCGCCGGGGATGGGCTGCTCAAACGTACCGCCATCGCCGACAGACATCGTTAGGGTGACGGGTATGTTGAGCGCCGGGCGCTCGGTGAGCAGTTCGGAGATCAGCCAGAGCCGATTGCCGCCGCTGTCGTAGCCGTAGAAAAAGATGGTGATCCCTCCGGCCGTCTGGACGACGTCATACCCTTCGCCATCGAAGGTGGGGTCAAACCACAGCCCGGCCAGCGTGACGAAGCTGTTGACCGAGGCAAGGGAGGCAATCTCGGTTTTGCTTAAGGTCGACAGCGGGCTGATTCCGGCGGGGTCAAACGCGCCATTGACCGCGGTTATGGCGGCGTTGCTGATCACTCCTTGACCCAGCGACGACGGGTGGATCGGGTCTGCCCAGGTGCAGGTTGGGCAGGTGACAACGTCGCCAAACGTGGGCGAGGGGACCTGAGCCTCGCCGTCCACGGTAAAGCTTTCGGGCTGATTGATCAGCAGATCAAACACCGAAAAAACGTCGACAACCGTGACGCCTTTCGCTGCGGCCAGGGCGTTGAGCCGATTTCGCCAGTCCAGGCTTGCGTCCCGAATGGCCGGGACGTCCCCAAGCTGGGAGACCACCGCGGGCACCTGCGAAATATCGGGCAGATTAAACACAACGACCGTCATGCCGGCGTCGGTGAGCGTCGTCAGAATCTCGTCGACGTTGGTCTCCAGCGTGTCCAGGAAATCCAGGTTGCCCAGGAGAATGCCAGGGGCGGCATCCAAAAAGTCGTTGCCACCAATCCACAGCACCGCCAGATCGCCCACCCCAAACGTTGCGGCCGCTTCCGTGTGCTGGCCTTCTGCGATCAGCGAAGTGGACGTGGCGCCACCCACCGCGAGCTGCGTCAAAGGCGCGCCAATTCGGTCGGCGAGCTGCTCCGAGGCCAGCGGGCTGCGAATGCCCTCTGGATCGTCGAAAAGGCTGTCGCCCAGCGAAACAATGCGGTTAAAACTCACCGCCTGCGCGGAGGCCGCAAGCAGCAGGGTAAGGGCGCCGGCAAACCATCGGCCTGTCGTATTGATCATTGGTGTTCCTTTTCTTTTCAATTCAGCGGGTTGCTGGGCGCTATCGCCGGGCGAACGGCAGCGGTGCTAAGCTGGCCGCCGCTCACGATAACACCCGGCGCGAGCCACGGGGTGCAGACAGGACACTAGGCCATGCAAATCGTTGAATCGCGAGTTGCGTTCTACAAGACCCAGGAGGGGCAGCGCATCTCTCGGGGCTTTGAGCGGCAGCGCTACGTGCTGCAGGACGACCGGTCGGTTTGTCTCAACGTCTTCAGCGTCGCGAGCGATCTTAAAATCAATCGCGAAGTCACGATCAACCTCGACGAGCGGTGGCTGCCCATGGATAGCTATGTGCGTATCCATCATGGGGATCGCCTGGAGGGCGCGGGGTGGTTTTTGTTCGAGCAAGGGTCCGTCAAATCCCAGGTGCAAAGACCAGGGGAGGGTCTGGCGGAGCAGCAGCAGCGTTTTGACGACGGGCCAGCGGTATTCTGCGCCCATCCGATCGCCACGGACGCGCTGCTCACTGCCGGGTGCAGCCGCGAGGAGCCCGGCGCGGTCCAGCTCCTACCCCAGGTATTCCTTTCTTCGCCTCACCATTTCGGGGCCACCGGGCCGGAGCTGGCGCACACGCAGCTGGAAATGAGCTACCTGGGTGTCGAGGACGTGACGGCAGCCGGAATCAATTTTGAGGCCGACCACTACCGGATCGCCGCAGGTAACGAAACGACCGGCCATACGCACCCCGGAGAAGAGATCTGGACGCTCAAAGACACCGCCATTTTTCTGCGCGCGGAGATTGTTGCGCTCGGCTATGAGTACGAGCTGACCCACTACTCACGGCAGGACAGCTGATCGCTCCCACAACCGATTCTGTACGTTCGTCTGATCGCGTTGTGCCAGGCATGCTCGCCTGCGCGGGCGCCATGCTGATGTTCTCGGTCATGAGTGCCTTCGCCAAGTACCTCAGCGAGACCCATTCGGTGGTGGAGATCGCGTTTTACCGAAACGTGATCGCAAGCCTGCCGTTTCTGGCGATGGCTTTCTTGCTGGGGCGCCGAGACATCCTCAAGGTCAACGCGAGGCCGGGGCTGGTGGTGTGTCGCTCGGTGATGGGGACGTTTTCGCTGATTGCGACCTTCGCCGCCTATTCTGCCATGCCGATGGCCGATACGTCCGTGCTGCTCTTTACCGCTTCCCTTTTTCTGCCGGTGCTCGGCGTGCTGTTCCTGGGTGAGCGGGTTGGCTGGATCCGGGCATCAGCGGTGCTGATCGGTTTTGTCGGCGTTGCGATCATGGCCAATCCGTCTGGCGATGCGAGCCTATTTGGCGTTTCCATGGCCCTCACCGCGGCGCTGATGCAGGCGATCATGGCCATCATTCTTCGTCAGCTGGGTGGATCGGAAAAGCCTGAAACGGTGTCGCTGTACTTCTTTCTCATCGGCGCCGTGCTGACCGGTTTTGCGATGCCCTTTGTCGCCACGCCACCCAGCGCTGCCGAGCTGCCGCTGCTGCTGGGAGTTGGCGCCGCCGGCGCGTGTGCGCAGTTCCTTTACGCGGTCGCGCTCAAGCTGACGCCGGCGGCGATTGTCGCTGTTCTCAACTACACCAGTATCATCTGGGCAACCATGCTCGGCTGGCTGGTATGGAATGAATGGCCGCTGCCGGTGGTCCTGGTCGGCTCGGCGGTGGTAATCGGCGCCAACGCACTGATCGCCTGGCGGGAAAGTCGGGTCCGATCGACGCACGCGCCGCAAAACCTGTAGGGTGGCGTCATGCTGCTGGCAGGACTGCTGACCATTCACACGGTTGTACTCGGGTACTGGCTGGGAGCCGAGCTGGTCATCAATGCGGGTTACCGCCTGGTCTGTTATGCCGAAGACATGCCGTTTGCGCAGCGCGATCGCTTGATGGATCACGTCATGCGGGTCGACCAGCATGTGCGCTACGCGCTGATCCTGCAGGCGTCGCTCGGCCTGATGCTTGCAGCGGGGTACGGCTATGTGCCGGGCGGCGACCGCCTCATGATCAGCGCCGGTATTTTTGGCTTGAGCTGGCTTGCGTTCATCGAACTTGTACACCGCGAGCGAAAGCGGCCGGCCGGCCATCGACTGGCCCAGATCGATCGATGGTTTCGTTACCTGCTCCTCGGGGTGCTGCTGGCGGTGGCCAGCAGCCTGCTGGGCGACGCTTGGCCTTTACCCGCGTGGCTGCGCTGGAAGCTAGCCGCGTTTGCCGGCGTTATCGCCTGCGGCGTTGGGATCCGGTTGGCTTTGCTGGGGCACTTCAAAGCCTGGGCGAGAATGGCAAACGGCGAGGTGACCGAAGCAGACAACGCCATAGTTCAGCGGATTTATCTTCGGGCCACATTGGTCCTTGCGGTGTTGTGGGTGTTTCTAGGGCTCATGGCGGCGCTCAGCGTAGTCAAGCCGGCGATGTCGTAGGCTTCGCCAAACGAATACCAGCGCGGGGGTATGCGCCATGCATCAAATCATTGCCGAGAAACAGGCGCTTGTTGCCGATCAGGCGGGCGTGTGGGACGGTGAATACGTTCATCTGGACGCCTCACATGAGGTCATCGACCGACATCGATCTCGACTGATCTGTCGCCTGGAAGACGGGGCTGACGGGGTCGCGATGCTCAAGCAGACCAATATCTACACCTGGGCTGACCAGCAGCAGGAAGTGCGCTACTTCGAGGGCGTCTTTCGCAAAGATCGCGTGTGGATCCAAAACGATTTAATCGACGGCTGGACCAGCGCGATCAGTCAGGACCAGACGCAGCGTACGATCATGGTTGGCTGGGTTCGTGTAGCGGAACCCGACTTTCGTTTCTACGAGCTGATCACGCTGTCCGAGGACGCCAATGAAAAGTCGCGCACGTGGCACTGGTATCGCCATGGTCGCCTGTTTCAGCGCACGCTGATCAACGAAACCCGAACAGCGCGGGACTGGCGACCCTTCGACGATCCAGGGTTCTTCGTGTCCAGGCCCAAGGGCGCCTAGTAGCTCAGCGTGCGAAGGAAGGCGACGAGGTTGTCACGCTCCGCGTCGCTGAGGTTGAGTGCCGGAAGCTCCGGAACGGCTGGCTCACCCCCCACCTCGCGGTAGTAGTCGATCACCTCCGTTAACGTGTCGAAGCGGCCGTCATGCATATAGGGTCCGGTTCGGGTGAGCGCTCGCAGGGTAGGGACCTTAAAGGCGCCGACGCTGTGCTCGTCAGAGTCGGTGTAGCGCAGGTGACGGCAGCCGTCTGCCGGCGCGTCGCTGTAGCGACCGCGGCAGTTGAACGGATCGTAGTTTGAAGCGGTTCGGCCGACAGCCCACCCTAGATCCTGCTCGGTGGGGCTGGCGGAGCCCGTACCGATGTTGTGAAAACCAAAATTGCTGAACATCGGGCCATTGTGGCAGCGAAGGCAGTGGGTTTTTCCCACGTCGAGAAACAGCTTGAGGCCCTGCAGTTCGTTTTCCTCGAGGGGTGACTGGCCGGGATCATCGAGCGTCAGCGAGTCTGCGAGGTGGTCGAAACGACCGGCTTGAGGCTGCAGCGTCGCCACGTAGCTCGCGAGAACCTTGCCGACATTCGCAAACGCGCGATTGATCTGCTCCTGGCGAGCTGAGGGGAGGCGTTGCCAGCTCAGCTTATCCTCGCTCGTGCCATAGGGCCCGGCTTGCGGCGGCAAATCAGCCAGCTCGGGCAAGGCAATAGCTAGGTCTGCGAGCTGTTCAACATACCTGGGGGTTTGGGTCAGGTGACGCAGTACGCCGATTCGGGTGCTATCCATCTCGCCCTGGGTTTCCAGCGGCGTCAGGTTCTGTGCCCAAAGACTGTCACGGCGACCATCCCAATAGAACCAGTCGGCGCTGGCGATACCAACGAGCGTTTGGGCGTTTCTTCTGGTGGGCTGGCTGCCGACGCTTTGCTTTTTGCCGTCGGTGAAAGCCAGCTCAGGCTGGTGGCATGAGGCACAGGCGATCTGTCCATCCCGGCTGAGCCCCGGATCAAAAAACAGCGCTTTTCCCAGCGCCGCCGCATCAGCGTTTCCATGCAGCCGGTTGCTGGTGTCGGCGGCAGGTCGCAACGCGGAGAGGGCCAGCGATTGAGCTAGCTCGATCTCGGCCGGGGTCAGGTTGGAAGCGCGGGTTTCCGCGGGTTGGTCCGTCCGACCTGGACCGATTCGCAAATCGAACGTGGCCTTGTCTGACCCAGCGTCGGCGGTGACGCCGACGACAATTTCCCAGCCGCCGTGCATGTTGAACGACACGCCTTCGACCAGGTATTGGCCGGGCGCGAGCTGGCGGGTTACCTGGGGCTCCGACGACATCCCGTGGCCGTGGCCGGGCATCCCCCCGTAGAACGCGAGCCGCTGCGGCGTCACGGGCTTGCCCTGCGCATCCAGCACGGACACGGTCCACTCATGGAGCTGGCCGACAACCGGGGCCGCCCGAGCTTCGATCTCGACCTGGTACAGCCGGTTCTGAGTCCAGGCGAGTTCAGCAGCGATGCTGCTAAGCGATGGCGCTGTTACCAGCGCCATCGTTACCAGGGCCCGCAGCAGGCGGGTGATCGGACCTGCGGTGACTATTGCTCGTAGATCCGGATGTTGCTGAACAGCGAGTTGTTGCCGCTGCCGCTGTCGCGGTCATTGACCAGGACCAGATTCATGCTGCTGCCCGTGAAGTACTGCCCGACGGGAATCACGAAGCGAGTCCGCCCGCTTCCCGGGTAGGTCTTGAAGTCACGGATACCCCAGTTCTGGGTGCCGTAAAGGCTGAAGATCCGGTTGGAGGACAGCGAGTTGTTCTCGTCGAAGCCAATGCCGTGGATTTCGCCCTGGGCGCTGGATTCGAAGTCGAATTCGATCACCGTGTTCGCCGTGATCTGATAGGTCTGCAGCGTTCGCTTCCAGGTGTTGCGCTCCAGCAGCAGGCTGAGGCCCTGGTTGCTGATGGTGAAGTCGCCATTCACGTCCTGACCGCCGTAGGAACCGATGTCCGCGGGCGTAAACACGACGCAGTCATCGCAAGAAACCGGCTCCTGGACACTTAGCTGGAACGTGGTGCTATCGGTGCCGCCGTTGCCGTCGTCCACCGTCACCGTGACGTCATAGCTTCCCAGCACGCTGGTGACTCCGCTGATCAGACCGCCCGCATCCATCGACAGGCCTGCCGGCAGACCGTCAGCGCTGAAGGTAAGCGTATCGCCGTTCAGGTCGGTTGCATCGATGGCCAGCGAAACGCCTTCGCCGCTGTACACCGTGACCTGGCCCGGGCTGTTGAGGGTCGGCGCGATGTTGCTGCCGTCGCTGGTCAGGCGGATGTTGCGGAAGCGCGACGTGTTGCCGGAGCCGCTGTCGTTGTCGTTGACAAAGGTCATGTAGAAGCCGGTGCCGGTGTAGTACTGACCGACGGGAATCTGGAACGTCTGCCAGCCGGAGCCGCTGTACTGCGCAAAATCCCGTCGCCCCCAGTTCTGCGTGCCGTACACCTGGAACGTCAGGCTGCTGGAGATGCCGTCGTCGGTGTCGAAGCCGACGCCGTGGACCTCGCCGATGGCGGTGGAGCTGAACTCGAAGGTCAGGATCGTTTGCGGCAGAATCTCGAAGGTTTGCGTGGTGCGTTTCCAGGTGTTGTTGCTGAGCAACAGCACTTCCCCGTCGTCTTCCAGCGCAAAGTCGCCCGCCGCGTCCTGATTGCCGCCATAAGACACGATGGTCACGTCGTTAAACGACACGCAGTCGGTGCAGCCAGGATCCGGCGGTGGGTCACCGATCAGTGACGTGGTGCCGTCCAGCTCCATCAAATAGGCGGAAAGCTGGTCGAGGTCGCTGTTGCTGAGCGAGATGCCGCTGTGGGCGAGCATCGCCTCGGAGACGTCGGCCGCTGAGCCGTCGTGCAGATAAGGTGCGGTGTTCCAAACGCTGATCAGCGTCGGCGTATCAAGTCCTGTCAGCGGGCCGCCGAGACGGTTCCCGCTGGAAGCCTTGATGGTGCCCACGTCGTGCAGGTCGCCGAGGATGCTGTCGGTGAACAGCGGCGCGGCATGACAGCTATCGCACTGTTTGCTGCTGAACAGCTGTCGCCCCGCTTCGCCGGTGGCCGTCAGGGTGCCGTCGGTATTCCCGTGAGGGCTTGCCTCGTATTCATCCAGGGACCCGAGGTAGGCAGACATGGCGTCCAGATCGGCACTGATACCGGCCTTCGGGTCTCCGAGGGTCTGCGAGCGAGTTCCGGCATTAAAGTCGGCGTCCGCCATCAAGCCGGTCCCCCCTGCAAAATCTCGAATCTGGTTTTCGAAGTCCTGGACTTCGTCGAAGTTTCCGCTCCAGTGCAGGAATCCATGGACGGTTGCGGCGCGACCTTTAAGGGTGATGGTGTTACGCAGGCCTTCGTTGTCAGCGGTGGCGATACCCACGCGGGTGAAATCCCAGATACGGCCATCCTGGCCGCCATCGTTGTGACATGACGCGCAGCTCATGTAGCTGTCCAGCGCCAGCCGCGGATCGCGGGCGTCGTAGAAGAGCTGCTTGCCCCGCAGCACCTCGGTGGTCAGCGCCTCGCTGGCAACGCTGCTGACGGAAGTCTCAAGGTTGATGGTCAGCTCGTTACGCTCGGTCAGCGCGGACAGGTCGAACACCGATACCGATCGATCCATGAAGTTATGAACGTACAGCCGGGCACCGTCGGAAGACACGGCAAGTCCCTGCGGCGCACGACCGGTGTCGAAACGCATCAGCTCAACGGCCGTGTAGGCGTCGGTCACGGCGATTTCTCGATTACCTTCCAACGCGGTGAACAGATACGCACCAAAAGGACCAAACGCAGCGTGGCTGGCGAAGCTGGCGTTATCGTGGTCCACCCGTGCCCAGAAGGTCTCCTGGCTGGCGTTGAGGTCGATCTTTGATGTCACCGCTCGCACAGTCTGATCAAACGTCATGCCCTGACCGCCGCGCCGGGCGCCGGCGAGGATGTTGTCCTGCTTTGAAGGTACCCACGCCGAGAGCTGGTCGGGCGAAATCACGGCCGGACCGAGATAGTTCGGCACACCCGGGCCGGAATGCTCGGATACGCCGCGGTCGCTGTGACGCAGCGTCACGGTGTCGGCAACGCTGAAGCTGCCGGTAGCCACAACCACAACCTCACCACCGTGATAGTCGCCGTTCGTCTCGACGGATGGCGCAATGGTGGCTTCGCCGGGCAGTGGCGGAGTGATGAAGCGCGATACCAGCAAGGTGGCGCCGTCGCCGCTGATCGATAGGTGTCTGGGCCGTGCGCCGACCGGGAGTGACCCATTGACGGTGCGGCTGGCGACATCGATCCGCAGGACCTCGCCGGTCGCCTCCAGCGCCACGTAAGCGCTGCTGCCGCTCGGATCAAAAACCAGTCCATGAGGTTGCGAAGCTGCGGGCAGGTCGACCACTTCGAGGACATTGCGGCTGCCGCCATCGATTCGGGTGAGCGTCCCTGCGTTCTTGCTAACGACCCATACCTCGCCGTTCGGTGCTGACTGCACCGCTACGGGTTGTCGGGCCACTGGAATCTCCGCTACCCGCTGCAGCGTTGTGGCGTCGATTACCGCCACGCTGTTGTTATCGGGATTGACGTTCCAGACTTCCGAGTCGCCGGCGCGCAGCGCAATCGGGCTTGATGACTGCGAAACGGTTCCCGGCAGGGGCAGGTGGATGAGCTGGACGAAGGTCTGGGTGATCTCCTCGCCGCTCATCGGATCCTGAACCGTGACCGTGACGACGTAGCGGCCGGGCGTCAGGTAGCTGTGCGTGGCGGTCGACTCGGTCGTCGGGCCAACGGTTGTGCCGTCCCCGAAGTTCCAGGTGTAGAGCAGCCCGTCACCGCCGGCGGCGGTGGCGCTGAACGCCGCGTCGGTGCCGCTGGTGGTGGGGATGGGCAAAATGGGATCCACGCTGAGCGGCAGATCAACCGGCACGTTCAGCGCCACAAAAGCCACCTGCTCATTGGTATGCGCACGTTCCGTGTCTCCCAGCGTGTCCTCGTCGATCGCCATACCGATCGTTTGCCCAGACACCGCATCCGGACCGATCAGAACGGGCCAGCCGCCGTTGTTGCCGTCCATGCCGGCAGACGACAGCACCGCCACGTTGCCGTCGATCTGCAGCGGATAGCTGTAGGGCGGCGAGTCACCGACGCCGCCAACGGAGTCGCTGCCGAGCCCTGCTTCGTACTCGTAGCTGCCAAGCGTCCCTGTGCCGCTTTCAAAGACCATGTAGCCGATGGTCTCCGACCCGCGAGCTGCTGTCGGATCTTCGGCCACGTGCATGCCGGTAAACAGCGAGCTGGCGGAGGGTGGGTTGGCGACAACGCCGTCCGACGCCCAGAAAACGCTGAAGCGATCGTCGCCGGCAGACATGACCTGGCCCACGACAACCGGGGCGGTGTAGCTCAGGGCATAGCCCTGCTCCTCGCCCACCCAAGAGTTGTTTTCGTCCGTTCGCCCGGAAAGGTATTTGACGGCCTCAAAGCGCCCCGCGCCGCCGTCGTAGCGGCCGGCTTCGGCGACCAGATAGTCGACCGTGTAGGTGCCGGCCGGGCCGGTGCTCGCGGCACTGCGCACGCGCAGCTCAAAGCTGTTTCCCACGGCATTGCGAACCTGGGTCACCATCGGTACGTCCGACGGCAGATACCGCGGCGTCGCGATCACGACCATGTCGGTATAGGTGTTGGGAAGACTGACGGTCTGCCAGGTTTCGTCGACGTTCTCTGCCTGCCCGGAGAACAGCTGGGCATCTTCTGGCGGCTTGACCGACAGGTCGGCAACCGACAGATTGGAACCCGGGATCACCTCAATCTGTGTTGCCCCCGGCAGGGTCCAGCCGACGGCGAGGTTGTCGCCACCGCCGCCTTCTTTCTGCAGCGCCTCAATAAAATAGCTCTGGCCCGCCTGCAGGTCGATCAGCGCCGACTGCTGTTCCGGAAACTTGTCCCACTGGCGCGCGCCGCTCCAGCCGGGAACCTGTGCAATCAGGATCCGGTTGGCGGGTTCGTTGTCGGTGCTCAGCCACAGCTCGCCGCCGTCGTCGGAGGAGATGTGGAACTGATACTGGCCGTCCACCGGTGGGTGGAGATAACCGTGAACCCGGGTGCCGAAGTTGTCTTCCGTGTTGGTCGGAATCTCAAAGATATCGAGCGTGTCGGTCAGGGTGGGGCTGTCGGGATAAGCCGCGATGCTGGTCAGGTCGCTCACCGCCGTGCCGGGCACGCCGCTCCACTTGTCGCGGCGAATACTGCCCAAGCCCTGGCCGAAGACGCGCCACTGGAAGCTGCGCGACCGGCTGCCTTCGTCGTTGTCCGTCACCGAGACCGTGACCTCATAGGTGCCCACCGCGGTTGCGGCGCCGACAATGGACTGCGTGGCCTGGTCAAGCTGTGTTCCGGTCGGCAGGCCGGTAGCGCTCAGCACCAGCGGATCGTCATCGGCGTCGCCGACAAACAGCGGGATATTGACGTCGTTGCCAACGCCGCTGCTGACCGGCGCCAGATTGTTGATCCAGGGCATGCCGCTCGTGTTGGCCTGGACCACATGGGCCGTTGACGGAACCCCCTGCGCGTCGAGCCCGAATAGCATCCAGTAACCGGCGGTCAGCACGTTAGGATTGGCGTGCGCCTGCAGCGTGTATTGCCCCGGCGCATCCTGACTAAAGCCGACCTCGATGAAACGCACGTCGGTGTTCATGCCGTGCGTGGTTGAGCTCATTTTGATCATCGTAAAGCGAGCCAGATCCGTGGTGCCCTCGACGGCAAACGTTTGGCCGCTGGAGATGCGGGGCGGAGCGACGTCAATAGATGGACGCACCGCGGGAATGCCGCTGGCGTCAAATAGGTAGGAAGGTGAGTAGACCTCACCGTCGCGGTGGCTCGAGCCGTTGCAGTTGGCGTTGCCCGAGCAGTAGCCGCTGCCCGCCGCCAGCACGCGGCCGTCGGTCATGAGGAGCGCAATCGAGTGATAGTTGCGGGGCGTGACCATGGAAGCCCCCAGGCGCCACGTGCCGGTTTGCTCGTTCCAGATCTCCGTCGACAAGATTGCCCCGTCGTCGCTGAACTTGCGGCCCGACGTGTTGCCGCCGACCACCAGTACTTCACCGTTGGGGAGCATGATGCCATTGTGGAATTTACGGGCGTGGTTCATCGAGCCTGTGAGGCTCACGACCGGCGCGGTGCCGTTGAGGTCGACGGTAAACGCCTGGTTAGAACTGGTGATGTTGTTGCCGGCGATCCAGCCGCCGGCGTTCAGGATCTTGCCCTCGGCGTACATGATCGAGGTGCCGTGCTTGTGGTACCAGTCGGTAAACTCCGGCCCGGACTGGCTGTAGCTGCCGTTACCGGTCGGATCGATGTAGTGCATCTTGGGCGTTGGTCCGGAATGAAAAATCTGACCGTTGGGCGCTACGTGGAGCAAAGGCCACCATCGCGACTCGCCGTGCGAGCCGCTGGAGAAGTAGTCGGTGAGCACCATGTCGTTGAAGTCGACCCCGTTTTTGATCTCCCAGCCGCTGTCGACGTTCCACACCTCGGGATAGCGAGGCTGGGACGCCGTGCCGATCGCGGTGAACATATCGCCGTTGGCCAGCGCGATGGTGGTGGGGTACCAGCGTCCACCCGAGGGCATGTTTTCGATCTGCACCCACTCGCTATTACGGAAATCGAAGATGCTGGTCCACGGGCTGTTGGTCTGGTTGCGGCCGCCGTTCACAAACACCCGGCCGTCTTCCATCATCGCCAGGTGGGCGCAGAACATGTTGTGCGTGGGGTGAAAAACCTCCTCAAAAACGCCGGTGGCGGGATCCCAGGTGGCGCTGTAGGTCTGCTCGGTACTGGGCCAGGTTTCTCGCTCTGATCCCGACCACGTGAGGATTCGTCCATCGGGCAGGTTGGCCGCTGAAACGGCGATGTGCGGCCAGTCGATCACGGGTCCCCATTGCCCGCCTTCCTCTGGGTCCTCAGGCCCGGCCAGCGCCTGGCCGGCAAGGAAGAAACACAGGAAGAGAGAGACTACGGTGGCGGTGGAGCGGTACTGCTGCTGTTCCATGAATGATGACCCCAATCGGATTCAGACAACGTCGCGCGCGTCTGCCTTCAGCGCATGCCAAAGACAGATGCGGCGCCCACAGTCCTGGGTCACTCAAGGATGACTACCCCTGCGCTGACCCCCATGAACCCCCCCGGGTCTCGGTCAGCTCACTCAGCCTATCGAAACACTTGTGTCGAGTTGTTACAGAATTTGTAAACTTTTCTTAACGGGCGAAAAACCCGGCGCGAATCGTTGGACTTGCGATAAGTCGCCGAGGCTTAAACGCTTTCCGGAAGAAAATATTTAGGCACTTTATCCGCAAATCGACGCTCGAAAATCCGGAAATTAGCGCGCTATGCTGCTCACTACAACGTATGGGAGAACACGATGGCAAAAATCAACAAATCTCGACGAAGCCTGCTTGGAGGATTGGGTGCCGCGGGTGTGGCCGGAATGGCTGCGGGCACAGCCGCGCAGGCGCAGCCGGACGGTCCGGACTGGTCTGATATTAGGGTGGCTCAAAACGGTCGTTACGAGACGGTGCCTCTGCGCCAGCAGTCCATTAACGTGTCGGCGATTCAGTCGCGGGTCCGGTCGGTCGACATCCGCAACCTGAAGAAGACCCTGTCTGCCAACCTGGACCACGTCGTCAAGCTGATCAACTATGCGCAGGGTGCGCCGGAAGAGTGGGGCGGTGAACGTCGCTGGGGCAGTAAGCAGGACCTCATCTGCATGCACGAGTTTCCGATCCAGGGATTCCAGCCGTGGACGCGTAAGGAGCTGAATCGGGTCGCCTTCGAACTGCCGGGGCCGGAGACCGAGATCATTGGCGAGCGGGCGAAGAAGTTTGGCTGCTACATCGCCTTCGGCTGCTACGCCAAAGACAAAGACTGGCCCGGGCACGTCATCAACATGTCAGTGATTGTGGGGCCCGACGGCAATATCGTGTCCAAGCAGTGGAAAGCGCGAAACATTCTCGGCCTCTTCGGCGCGGGTGCGCTGATCGGCACAACCGTCTACAACGTGTTAGATCGCTACGTTGAGATGTACGGCTGGGACGCCACTCTGCCGATCGCCCGCACCGATATCGGCAACATCGCGATGACGGCGGTGGGCATCGAGCCCATGATCTATCAATGCCTGGCGCTGAAGGGCGCGGAGATTTTGATTATGTCGGTGACCGGTGGCTCCAACGCCAGCTCCGCCACAGAGGCGGCGCGTACCAACCGCATCTATACCGTCGGTGTCGGCAACGCGGTATCGCCGGACAACATCGGCTTTATGGATGCCGCCGGCGCCCGGGAAGAGGGCACGGTAATCATCGACCCGCGAGGCACGGTGGTCGGCAAAACCAGCAACGCGAACGAAGACACGGCCCGCGCCCGGATTCCGATCGGGGACTTTCGCGAGACCCGCCGATTCCGAGAGGTACCGGCAGCGCTGATTGCGCCGGTGCTGATGCAGTATCAGCCGCGCTTCCAGCCCAACGCGTTTCTCGACGAGCTGCCCGAGACCTATGAGGCCGCCGGTGATCTGGTGCGAAAGAAGATGAGTAGCTAAGGGGCGGTGGACCATGCGGCCCACTAGAGCGCCCGAGCGGCCACCCGCGTAGTCGCCTCAGCTTGGTGTGATGTTGGCGTTGAGCCGAAAAAGATTTTCCGGGTCGTAGGCTTTCTTGACCTTCGCCAGTTTGGGGAAATTGTGACGATAGTTGGCGTTGACCTGCTGCTGTGACTCGTCAAACAGGTCGTTGGAATAAAATCCGCGGGTGTAGGGCTCCATCTTGGCCCAGTATTGCTTGCTATCCTGCACGTGTTCGTCGGAGTCGGTGCCGTGTTTCCACGCCACCATGGACAGCATGTTGTGACTGGCTTCTCGGTGAGCAAATGCCGTTGCGTCGGCAGAGACGCGATTGATTGCGCCGCCGCTCTGCTGAAAGGCAAACCAGGTAACCCGGTTAGGCTTCGGGTCGAAGTAGTCCACCAGGTCGTCAACCATCCGGCTGTCGATGGCACCAATAAATCCAGATTTCTGGTAGGAGCCATTGGCCCTGGGGTCATCGGAGTCTCCTGAGCGCTGCAGGGCCACATAGTCGATCTTCGAGACGACTTCCCGCGTTGTTTTGCCGGCTTTGCGGATTGGTGCAAGCAGCTGATCAAGCCTGCTGACGTCTTCTCCACTGAAAACGACGCTAAGCGTCACCGCGGCGGGCCCACCCCCTGGCGGCGAGAACATACTGGCGCTGAGTTCCATGTCGTCTGGTATCTGCTCAGCGTACTCACCAAAGAAGCGCAGGACCTGTTTTGCCTGAGGCTGCGGGAAAGAGAAGCGCGCCCGCACAACCTCCCGCTGCATCGGGTGGAGGCCAAAGAGAAACGAGGTGACCACACCGAAGTTTCCGCCACCGCCGCGCAGCGCCCAGTAGAGGTCGGGGTTTTCATCCGGGGCGGCTCGGCGCAGCTGCCCGTCGGGTGTGACCACGTCCATCTCCAGCAGATTGTCGATGGTCATGCCGAACCGGCGCCCGAGTCGGCCGAAACCACCACCTAGGGTCAGGCCGCCGACGCCCGTATGTGAGACGGTGCCCGCCGTGGTGACCAGGCCGTGGGCCATAGCTTCGTGATCCAGCTCGCCGAGAAGGCTGCCGCCGTCGACCCGTGCGGTGCGCGCCTTCGGGTCGACGCGAACGCCGTGGAAGTTGGACAGATCAATCTGCAGCCCGCCGTCGCAGGTGGACTTTCCGGAGGCGCTGTGTCCGCCGCACTTCACGGCGACCAGCAGCTGGTGCTCGCGGGCGAAATTAACGGCGCTCTGCACGTCCGCAACGCCAGTTGGCTGGGCAATCAGCGCGGGGTGTTTGTCGAAGGTGGGGTTGAGCAGCAGACGAGCTTTGTCATAGCCATCCACATGCGGCAGCAACAGATGACTCTTCAGCCGATTGCTGAAGTCCTGCACGTCGCTGGCTTTAAGCGTAATCAGACTGCCGTCCCCCGTGACGGCCTGGATGTCACCCTTGACCGCGGTGGGCACATACTTGAGGGAGGTTTTTGCGTGGGCGAGCGGCAGTGTTGAGGTCAGCGCCGCGGCGAGTGATGACTGTAAAAATTGACGGCGTCGCATGTTGCCTCCCGAGGCGCTCGCTGCTCAGCGTTCGCGTGCTACTTTCAAGCTACGATAGCAAACTCGTGCAGCCTGTTGATTCCACTTGCCAAGCGATCCCTTACAGGGAATCTGCGATGCGACTTTTCATAACGGACAGCACTTCGTCACCGTCGCGCTGCCACCAGTCCTTGTCCGAAAAGATTTCCACCTCGTAGCAACCCTGGTAGCCGGCTCGCTCCATCCAGCTCCGAAGCTGTTTTAGGTCGATCACGCCGTCCCCCATCATGCCGCGGTCGAAAGCGAGGTCACGCGTGTTTTCCAGCCAGTCGCACACGTGAAAGGCGAGCAGCCGGTCTGAGGCGCCCGCTCGCTGGATTTCCTGCGCAAGCTGTGGGTCCCACCACACGTGATAGGCGTCCAGCGCAATGCCGAGGCCGTCACCCAGCTCGTCGCACAGGTCGTTCGCCTGGCTCAGGGAATTAACGCAGGCCGTAGTGGCCGCGTACATCGGGTGCAGCGGCTCTAGCGCGAGGGCAACGCCGGCGGCCCGGGCGCGTGGCAGCAGCTGGCCGAGCGCATCGCGCACCTGCCGACGGGCGCCGGCCAGGTCTTTGGAGCCGTCCGGCAGGCCCCCGACCACTAGCACTAGGCAGGAAGCGCCCATCTCCGCAGCGTGATCGATCGCCAGGTAGTGCGCGTCCAGCAATGCCCGGCGGGTGGCCTGATCGGCGCCGGTTAGCATGCCGGCGCCGCAGAGGCCTGTGACAGTGAGCCCGGAATCCCTCAGCAGCTTAATGGCCTGCTTGCTGCCCATTTCTTTTAACTGGAAGCACCAGGGGGTAATCCCTTTCAGTTCGTGGCGAAGACAGCCTTCAACGGCCTGTGTGAGGTTCCACTGCCGGTGCGTTGTGATGGTGTTGAGCGAGGTCCGGGCTGCGTCAGCCATGAGAGGTTTCCGGCGAAGACAGGGTGCATTCGACCGGCCGGATCAAACCGCCGAGCCCACCATGCCACCCAGACGCGATTCGATAATGCTTTCGGCCTCGGCTATGATCCGGTCCATCAGCTCCTGGACGGTTGGGATATCGTTAATCAACCCCGCGACCATGCCGCACGACCAGGCGCCCGCATCCATATCACCCTCCATCATGATCCGAGGATAAACGCCGGCAACCTCATCGATGATGTCCTCGAACTTCAGCTGGTCGCCAAGCCGCTTCTCCTTTTCTAGCAGGCTTTCCACGGCTGCGTTGTTCAGCACCCTTTCCGTGTTGCGCAGCGGCCGCATCACCAGCCGCGTCTCCAGCTCGGAGGCGTTCACGATGGCCTGTTTGACGTTCTCGTGGACCGGCGCTTCCTTGGTGGCGATGAAGCGCGTGCCCATGTTCATGCCGTCCGCCCCCATGGCCAGAGACGCAACCAGCGAACGGCCGTCCGCCTGGCCGCCGGACGCCACAAAAGGGATTTCCAGCTCGTCGGCTGCGCGAGGCAGCAGGATCATATTGGGTACATCGTCCTCCCCCGGATGCCCGCCACACTCGAAGCCGTCAACGCTGGCGGCATCACAGCCGATCGACTGGGCTTTGAGCGCGTGGCGCACCGACGTGCATTTATGCACCACCTTGATGCCGGCGTCCTGCAGGTATGGCAGGACCTGGGAAGGGTTGTTGCCCGCGGTCTCTACGATTTTGACGCCACCCTGAATGATGGTCTTGATGATGGCCGGGTAATCCGGTGCGTTCACGGTCGGGAGGAACGTCACGTTTACTCCGAAGGGCTTGTCCGTCATGTCGTGACAGCGCGCGATTTCGTTGGCCAGGTCTGCGGGCGTTTTTTGGGTCAGGCCAGTGATGATGCCCAGACCGCCCGCGTTGCTGACCGCCGCCGCCAGCTCGGCAAAGCCAACGTAGTGCATGCCGCCCTGAATGATGGGGTGCTCGATGTTCAGCAGTTCGGTGATTCGGGTTTTCATCAATGGGTTTCCAGTTCCTTGAGGCGGACGTTGAGGGTGAAGGCTGGCGGCAGGTTCGCAATGGTGGGTCAGAAAATGAGGTATTCACCGGGCATGACTCTGACGAGCCGTTTGCCAAGATTCTCGCCGGTGTACAGGCCGATCAGGGCGTCGGGCATCGCTTTAAACCCATCGCTAATGTCGACTAGCGCGCGGAGCTTCTCTGCCTTGATCCACCCGGCCATGTCGACCTCCGCGCGCTCAAAATCAGCAGCGTGGTTGTAGACAAAAAAGCCGCGCATGTCGGCCTCCGACGCGCGCAGGCTTGTGTAGTTTTTTGGGCCCGTACGGTGCTCCTGCTGATACTCGGAGATGGACCCGCAAAGCACCACCCGCGCATCTCTCGCCAGGTTGTCCAAGGCCGCTTCGAGAATCGCACCGCCGACGTTGTCAAAATAGACGCCGATGCCGTCCGGCAGCAGCTCGGCGATGCGCTCAGCCACGTTCTCTTCCCGGTAGTTGATCATGGCGTCAGCACCCAGCTCACCGATCATTTGGCATTTCTTTTCGCTCCCGGCAATACCGACCACCGGGCCGCAGCCGAGCGCTTTGGCGATCTGCACCACCAGTGATCCCACGCCGCCTGCGGCGCCGGAGACCAGCACCGCGTCACCGGCTTTGGGTGCACCACGGGTCACAAAACCGCAATAGGCTGAGTAGCCGGTCATGCCGAGCGCTGACAGCCCGTAATAGGCGGGAACACCCCGGCGCTGCATCTTGATGATCTTCTCGCCCGGCGTCACGGAAGAGACTTTGTAGCTCTGCCAGCCGAGTTGCCCGTGGACAAAATCCCCGACCTGAAAGTCCGCGTGTTTGGAATCGACCACCTCGGCTACGCCTCGTCCGTGGATGACGTCGCCGATGCTGAGCGGGCTTTCGGTCGAGAAGCCGCCGCCGTTTTCCATCATGTACATCCGCATGACCGGCGCCACGTTGAGATAGCGGGAGCGCAGCAGAATCTGCCCGTCGCTGACCGGGTCGATCGGCTGTTCACGATAGGCAAAGTGGCTGTGGTCCAGGCTGGTCTCGGGGTGGCGGGCGACGGTCCACTGGCGGTTGATGTTGTCCTCGATCATGGAAGCAGTCAGGCCTTACTCGCTATTGCTTGACGGGTGGTGCATTGTGACACTTATAAATATGGATATCCTGAAACGCACAACGTTTGTGGTTGCCGACGCGGAAGCCTCGGCGCAGTTTTACGTCAAGGTCTTTGGCTGGAGCGTGTGGTACGACAATATCGTGAAGGCGGACCATCGTTTTCCCCCATCCGGGGCGTCCGATAAAGCGGAGGTCAAGCTGGTGATTGTCGAGGCGGCCGATCCGAAGATCGGCAAGCTGGGTTTTCTTCAATACCTGGACCCGCCGTTCGACACCGGGACGCGCAAGGACCGGACCATGATTCGTATGGGTGAGCCGATACTTGTGATTGAGACCGAGGACGTGGACGCCGTTTATCGTCGCGCAACCGAGCTGGGCGCCAACGTGGTCACGGCGCCCGTCGACTGGGAAGTGCCGTCACCAGACGGTCAGTCGGTGATCCATCTTCGGAGTGTCTCGATGTTCGACCCGAACGGCATCTATATGGAGATCAGCGCTCACCCGTGAGGTGCGCATGATCCTACCTAACAAAACGGGGCTTAAGCGGTGAGAAAGGGTTATGTCGATGGGCCATTCGGCCAGCTTCATTACTATGAGGCGGGCGAGGGGCCCACGCTGCTGCTTGCGCATCAGTCGCCGGTCTGCGGCCGCCAGTTCGAGCGGGCGATGCCGCATCTCAGCCGTCTTGGCGTCCGGGCCGTGGCGATCGACACCCCGGGATTTGGCAACTCCGATGTGCCCGCTGAACCGCCGACCATCGCCGAATACGCCGCGATGTTCCCAGCGATGTTGGATGGTCTGGGGCTGGCGAGCGCCCACATCCTCGGCCACCACACCGGCGCCGCCATCGCCTGCAGCTTCGCCGCGACAAATCCGTCGCGCGTGGAGTCGCTCATTTTGAATGGTCCGCCGCTGCTGTCGGAGCAGGACCTCGAGCCGTTTCGCGACATCAA
Source organism: Pseudomonadota bacterium (assembly GCA_039033415.1). Lineage (NCBI taxonomy): Bacteria > Pseudomonadati > Pseudomonadota > Pseudomonadota bacterium. Next base: position 248,478 of record JBCCCR010000001.1, read on the forward strand.
GTTTGAGTCACCGACCGTGCACGCTGATGGGTCTCATCTGCAGGAGCGTTGGGATACCCGCGTCAAATACTCTGCCGGCTGGACCGACGAGGAAGCGATGCATCGCCGGCTGGTCGATCAGCTGTGGGCCGGGGATACCCTCTGGTACGGCCATCGCGCGGCCTTCAGCTATCAGATGGAACCGGATTTTCTGGCGCTTTCGGGCAAGGTGTTGATCCTTACCAACAGTGGTGACGATATCAACCACCTGGCAAAAAAGGCCCGAAACCTGCGGCCGGAATTTACGTACGTCGAGTTACCGGGCGGGACGCACGATATCGTCGACGAACAGCCGGAGGCCTGGTCAGAGGCAGTCGCCCGCTTCGTCCACGGCACGGACGCTGAGTGAAGCGGGCGGGAAACGCTTGACGGGTATCACTGGATGTCGTCAGGCTGCCAGGCGTGGTCTGCGTAACGGTTGGGAGAAAGTGATGATGAGATCAGCTGCCAGAACACTCGCGGTAGCGATGGCATTGGCGTGTTCGTGGACTGTCGCTCAGGCCGCGCCTGCGAGCGACGATGGACTCACGCTGGCGGGACTGAAAAACATCCGGCTCGTGGACGCGGGCAGTTTTGTCGTGGCCGGCAAACCGGGCTTCGCGCGCGAAGAGACGTTCGAGTTCCTCAGGCGCCCGGACGGCGGGATGACGCTTCTCTCGGCGACGACTATGCGCGACGGATCGCTGCGCGTACAGACCCGCTACGACTATGACGGCGACTGGAACGCCCTTCGGGCGATCGGTGCGGGTATCTATAAAGACGAGCCGGTAACCGTCCTGCTGGAGGCCAAAGAGAAACGTGTTGCGGTGAGCGTTCGCGGTGAGTCGACCAATATCGAGGCGACCGTGCCCTGCCCGGAGGGATGTTTTATGGACATGGGCCCCAGCGGCAGCCCGATGTTTGTGATGACGGAACGCTACGATCACCAGCGGGGGGGTACCCAAACCTATCGCTGGGCGGCGCAGGATCTGCGACGGGCCTTTACGAGCCCGGACAACCAGCGGGCGGAGCTGACCCTGCTGCGGGAGCTGCCCGTCGTGCGGACCGACGGCTCGACTGTCACGATCCGCGAATACGACATGGTGGAACGCGTGCCAACCCCACAAGGCGGCGACTTTGTTCTGGAGTTTAACCTCTGGACTGACGGCGACGGTCGGCCGATGGGTTACCGGATCAATACCGCCGGCGGCAAACCCTCGGAGTCAGGTGTACTGGCTTTTCGAAAAGGGTTTGAAGACGTCAGAGAATCGGTTATCGCTGTCCGACGATAGTCCCCGCGACACTAGCTTCGCCGGCGCAGGAACTTGAGTCCCGACCAGTCATGGTCAACCGCGCAGACTTTTACATCCACCCAGCCGGTGGGAAGAACAACCCGCCGCAGTTCGTCTTCGGTCAGGTCCTTGAAGAGCGGCGACGATTTTTTTGGCCAGGAAAGCCAGAGCATTCCTCCGGGCGCAACTTTTCCGAGGGCGGCGTCAATGCGGCGGGTCAGGTCGGAGCGCCGACGGCAAAACAGGTGTACCACGTCAGCCGTCTTGGCCCGCTTCATAAACCGCACACCCTCGGCGCCCGCCAGCAGTTCGTCGTAGTGATCCGGTGCACTCAGCACCAGACAGCGCATGCCGGGTTTGAGCCCTAACTTCTGGTAGAGCGGCTTTTTCGAATACCCGGCAGCAGCTTGGTTCATAAAGATCGCCTCCGCACCAACGCTCAGCGGTGGGTGCACTCAATGATAGCAACTGCTGCTGTATCGCTGACGCCATGGGCTTCAACACCGGAACGGCGACACATTCTAATGTCGGTAAAACCGAATAATATTCGCGTTTAATCCGTATTTTCCGAACAGGTGTTTTTTCGTATTCTAACCATCGAAGCAGCCGGCAGGGGTCGGCTCACGCAGGAGTTTAAGAGAAATGATTTGGTCGCCAGCGAAAACCCAATTGCGCAATCTTCTGGCAGGTGCGGTGCTAGCTCTACCCGGCATGGCCGCTCACGCAGAAGCGATGACCGAAACCCGGGACCCGGTGCGCGGCGTCAGCTTTTACAGCGTTCAGCTCGAATCAGCGCCACTCTGGCAATTCCAGACGGCCGGCAGCCGCTTTTCTCCGGATGACGGCATGACCGTAGGCCTCAGCGCGCTGGTCGCCGACGATAACGCGCAGGTGATGGAGTACATCCTCTGGCTGCGTCACGACGGACCGCGAAGCTGGCTGCTGGGAGCGATGGATCAGCCGCTGACAATTCAGCTGGAAGACCGCCGCCTGCTGCCGGTGCCGCTCCACGTCGCCCGCGAAACTCACAACAGCTTACGCGAGCCATATATCGAGAAACTCGAGTTCGCGCTCGACCCTCGACTGGTCCAGATTCTGCTGGATGAACCGTCGGTCGTGCTCAAGCTTGAAACCGCGCTCGGAGAGGTCCAGAAGCCGCTCAAGCCTCACATGATTGAGACGCTGCGCAAGCTCACGGCCAAAGTTGCCACTCACCCAATTCCAGCCCAGGTGGCATCCACCCAGGGCTAACGTGTCCCCTCGTCCTGCTTCGGCAGGGCCTTACTTTGAGCCGCTCTCCCCGAGCGGCTTTTTTTTGCGTACTCGATTCGTTGAGCAACGTGTTGCTCAGGACGGTGGTAAAGCGGATTGGTGAGGAAAACGTTGTGTCAGATTCGCTGACAGCTGAGCTGCTCAGTCGTTTGGTCGTGAACGCTCTTTACCACGCCTGCTGGAAGCTGCAGCGCGCCTGCCAGCTTTTGTAGATAGGGATGGGGCTCGTTATTCAGCGCCAGCGATGACGCGGTATAGATCACGATTGCACCCTCAGGCGTGGTGTTGAGACTCACGATTGAGCTCATGGTCCAGCGTTCGGTAAGAGAATCCAGCACCTGCTGCTGCAGCGGCGTGCCTTGCAGCAGCTCGCGGGCATGAGTCAGCGATTCAAAATCTTGGTCTGCCATGCGGGCCGCCATGAGCGCGCGGACCGGCAGAATGCCAGACACCCCCACATCCGAGGCTGACTCCTCACCGGTCGCCCGAAACTCGGACGCGAGGAGTGAACCCCAAATGGCTGCTTCGGTGTTTTCAACAATACCCGGCAAGGCTCCGCGACGAGCATGGCTGGCTTGATATCGCTGGTAGCTGGCATGGGCCAGCTGGATTACCCCAGCGATGCCTCTCTCTCGTAGGTACGTGCTGGCCTTGGAGTCAGCAGAACGCTTACCGTGCCGGGCGGATTCACCGGCGGATGTCGAAGACTTCAACGTTCTGACCTAAAACAAACGATCGCCATAGTGGGCTATTCATGCACTCGAGGAAAAATCGTTTTTACATCCGCTTTGATTCGAGAAAACCGAACTGTTTCAGAGGTCGACTCTAGATTCAGCCAAGCAACTCATCCCTGGCCATCCGGGTGATTGCGGTAACCGCTGGGTGCTTAAGCTTTCGCTCGGGCGAAATAGCGTAGTACGACTCGGTGATGCCGTCGATCAGGCCTAGCAGTTCGCAGCGGTACATCTGGGTGACCTCCTGAGCGATCACGGCCGGCGCGGGGAAAAGACCCTTGCCGGCCTCTCCAAACGCTTTCAGCAGCGCACTGTCGTCGCACTCGACGGCGATCGAGGGCACAACGCCGTTGCGGTCGAACCACTCGTCGAGCTTCCGCCGCAAAACGGTATGTGAGGCCGGCAGCAGCACGGGCGCACCGTCCAGCGCGCCGGGGAAATCCGGCTTGAATTGCGCTACCAGCTCATCGCGGCCAAAGAACGCGACGCCGCTGGTACCCAGTGGGTGAGAGTAGGCTTTAACGTTCAGGCCCGTTGGCACCGGCCGGTCGGAGATGACCAGGTCCAGGTGATGCACCGCCAGCTCGCCCAGCAGCGTTTCCAGCGGGCCCTCGATACAGATGACCTTGACCGGGTTCTCGTCCGTCATCGCCGGCTGAACCATGCGGTACGTGATGAGCTTAGCGATGGTATTGACCACGCCGACGTTCAGCGTTTCCGGCAGCCCGGGCGTCTTGCTGCGAATTCGCTGGGTCAGCTCCGCGCCGAGCGAAAAGATCTCGTCCGCATACTGTCTGACCGTATGGCCGGTTTCGGTGAGGGTCAGGTTGCGACCGGTGCGATGAAAGAGCGCTTCGCCCACCGATTCCTCCAGCAGTTTGAGTTGCCCGCTGATGGTCTGCGGCGTCAGGTGAAGAATCTCTGAGGCCCGGGCGATGCTGCCCTCGCGGGCGACGGTCCAGAAATACATTAAGTGGTGGTAGTTGAGGTGTCTCAAGCTGTCTCCAATGCCTCCGCCATCAGGGTCCAACATCACGGCAGCGGGAGCAGTCCCGCAGCCGATACATCACCAGGGCGGCACGCTTCATTTGTTCGCTAAAAGTTTTCATCAGCGCCGTTTCGCCCTCGGTGTGGCCGCCGTAGCCCATCAGCCCGAGGCCGTCCAGCGCCATCGTAACGTGTGCCGCGGCAAATGATATGTCCGCGGCGCCGGCGCGTCTTGGATCGACGGCTCTGACGTCGCCGAATCCGAGGTCCTGGCTGGCCTGATTGTAAATCCCCAGCAGTTCTCGATTGCCCGCGGTCGGGGCCATCGGCGGATAGCCGTCAGCAAAAACCAGGCTGGCGCCGGTGTGGGCAAGGTTCTTAGCGACGATCCGCTGCATGACCGCCTTCGCCTCGGCCAGCTGTTCGGGTGAAACGGCCCGGATCCCGCCTTTCACGCTCACCCCTCGCGCGATCACGTTGTTTTTGCCAAAGGCTGTGCCTCGGGCCGTGGTGGCATCCAGCGTAAGGTCGGTGCCGCCGACGATCACGCCAGGATTGAACGTCAGCAGCGGCACGTTCGAGAGCTCGGTGCGAAAGCTGTCCAGGATGCGGGCGGCCTCGAAAATTGCGCCATAGCCAATATCCGACCGAAAAATCTGCGACGAGTGCGCGGGTTTCCCGGTCACCTCAAGCTGCCATCCCATAGACCCGCGGCGCGAAATCACCGCCGTCTCCGGGTCCCCGTCGCCGTCCTCAAACCCCATGGCGATATCGGCCCAGCGAGCCGCATCGAGCAGGGTCCGGTTTGCCTCTCTATGGGGCTGACCTCGGGACTCCTCGTCGCCGGTGATCACAACTTGCACCGAGATCTGGTCGAGCACGCCGGCGGTCTGCAAGGCCGCCAGGGCGTACAGCATAATCACGTCCCCGCCCTTCATATCGGTGATGCCGGGACCACGCCAGCGGTTGCCCCCTAGCTCGGTGACCTCCTGAAAGGGGCTGTCACTGGCAAACACGGTGTCCAGATGACCGATGAGCAGCAGCCGGGTGCCGCTATTCCCATGGGCTGCCCATAGGTGACCCGCCCGGCCGAACACGGCCCCGTCATCCCAGCGAGTCGCAAAACCGAGCGCGTCGAAGCGGTCTCTTAGCAGATGACCAACTCGCGCGACGCCTTCCAGATTCTGCGTGCCGCTGTTGATATCCACCAGTTCGCGAAGCAGCGCCTGCGCCTCCGGAAGGGATGTGTCGATGGCGTCGACAATCGCCCGTTCGTTGGGATCCAGAGAAAAAGCCGGTGAGGCGGGCAGCAGGCACCCGGTTAGGAGAATCAGCAGGATTTTGAGCGGCTGGAACATCAGCACGATCTCTCACTCATGGCGCCATGATGCAGCGCCAGCGGGCATCCGTCGAGGGTCGCGCGGGTGGAGGAGGTTAATGTTAGGCTGCCGGTCCCAGCCAGAGGTAACAATCATGATCCGAAAGGTTCTGCCTGCTGTTTGCCTGACTTGGGTTCTAGCCGCCTGTGAATCACAGCGCAGTGAGGACACCAGTGCCGCCAGCTCGTCTGGGTCCGAGGACGTTCCTGCGGCCAGCGCCGGCCCCACGGAAGGCAAAACCTTCGCGCCCGACGGCGTGGAGATCCACTATCGTGTGATGGGCAGCAAACGCCAGAACTCCGATCCGACGCTCGTATTTGTGCACGGCTGGTCCTGTAATACGGCGTTTTGGCGCGAGCAGCTTGCCGCGTTTGCCGAGAACTATCGGGTTGTGGCCCTCGATCTGGGTGGCCATGGCCAGTCTGGAACCGACCGCGGTGTGTGGACCATCGCCGGACTGGCCCAGGACGTGCAGGCCGTGGTCGACGAGCTGAAGGTAAGAAAGATGGTGCTGATCGGACACTCGATGGGTGGTCCGGTGAGTCTGGCTGCAGCCGCCCGGATGCCGGATCGGGTGGCAGGCGTTATCGGCGTAGACACGCTGCACAACGCTGACATCGAGTATCCGGTCGAGCAAGTCGGCCAAATGATGGCCGCATTCCAGGCGGACTTTGGCGGAAGCATGAAGGGCATGTTTGAGGGCATGGGCGGCGGGTCGCTCAACCCCGAGCTGCGGGACTGGATCGTCGCTGAAGCTCAGCAGACCGATCCTGAGGTTGCGGTGGCGCTGTTTGCTGACTTTGCACGGATCAGCCTTCCCGACATGCTGCAGAACGCCAACACGCCCATCCGGGTTATCAACGCAGGACCTGGCCCCATGACGCCGGTGACGGAGGTTGAGCTGAATCGCCGGTACGCGGACTACGAGGCGGTGCTGATGAAGGGTGTCGGCCACTTCCTCCAGCTGGAGCAGCCGCAGCGTTTCAACGCGCAGCTTCAGCGCACTCTGGATGCGCTGACCGGCCAGGGCTGAAACCTGCGGTCTATCGGCAGCCGGACGGGTAGGAAAAACCGCTCGATTCGGTACACTAAATCCCTTGTCCGGACATTGGAGTCGCTATGGATACCCGCCTGAATCACGCGCTCGACTTGCGAAAAGGTCGCGATGAACGCGCACGCGAACGGTTTGTCTCTGGTCTGCGGGGTTATGTGCTCATGGATTTGGCCGGCGAGCTCCGGCAGGACTACGACACCAAGCAGCTGCCGGCGCACCTGTCGGCCGGCGGTACCGAGCCCGCCGACGGAAGTGACGTGCATAACATCGTCAAAAACACGCCGGTCTTCAATTTTTATTCGTCGCTGCGCTGCACGGCTCAGGAGCTGGTTTGGGACAGCGTCATGGATTCGGTAGGCGCCAATCGTACGGAGCTGCAGACGACGTTTGAGACCCTGAGCGAGGCGCCCCGCGGCAGCCTCACGCTCGATCCCGAACTTGACCCCCCACGCTACGCTGACGCGGTGGATGTTCACCTGATGCCGTCAAACTACCGGGGCGCTGCTGACGCGGTGGTTGAGCCGGGGGCCGTTTATGACAACGGCCTCAATGTCTTTGCCTTCGGCGCGATGGGGCGCCAGCTCAACGACATCGGCTGGTCGATGGCGACCTTCCTCAAGCTCAAGTTTCCGCACCTGAATCCGCAGCATATCCTGGATGTTGGCTGCACCATCGGCCACAACACGCTGCCCTGGAAACAAACGTTTCCCGATGCTGAGGTGACCGGCGTCGACCTTGCTGCCGCCTGCCTCCGGTACGCGCATGCGCGCGCGGAGGCGATGGATGTTGCCGTGCATTTCAAACAGGCCTCCGGCGACTGCCTGCCGTTTGAAGACAACTCTGTGGACGTGGTGTTCACATCCATGTTTCTGCACGAGCTGCCGGTCAAAATGATTCACGCTTTTATGGCCGAAGCTCATCGGGTGCTGAAGCCCGGTGGCGTGCTGCTCAATATGGAGCTCCCCCCGAACTCGGCGGTTGAGCCGTACGATGGCTTTTACCTCGACTGGGACTGTTACTACAACAACGAGCCGTTTTATAAGCCGTTTCGCGATCAGGATTATCGAGAACTGACCACCAAAGGCGGGTTTGCCCCAGATCGCTTCTTCGAAGCCGTGATGCCCCGCCAAACTTACGTCAGCGAAGAGGAGTTCACCGGCGCGGTCACCGGCGCAGCAGAGTTTGACGAGGATACGGGTCGGCTGTCAGACCAGATTAAGTGGTACGGTTTCGGTTCGGTGAAAGCGGATGACTGATCTGTCGCGGGAGGTGCGAGGCGGCCGCAAGGCTTTCTATGACGATCCGGACGTCGATCGGCTGCTGGCGATTGTCACCAGATTGCTGGAAGAGCATTGGGCGCTTCGCGAGCGCCATACGGCGCTTGAAAAGCTGCTGGTGGAGAAGCAGTTGCTCGAGGACGAAGACATCGAGAGCTACGAGTTTGCTGAAGCCGACAGCGCGGTGCTGGATGCCGCCTCAGCGAAGCTGATTCGCGATGTTTTGGGTGCCGCACGAAACATCGAAAGCTGACGCCAACTCCGTCGGATAACCACAACACCCGAGGATTTCCCTGTGTATAGCCTGCTGATCTTTTTTCATATCTTGTTGCTGGTGTTTTGGCTGGGGACAGACCTGGGTGTGTTTCTCGGTGCTAAGGTCACGGAACGCACCGACCTGTCGGTGGAAACGCGGGTGACCGTTCTGAAGCTGGCGATGGTGCTCGACCGAATGCCGCGCACGGCGCTGACGCTGATTCTTCCCTCGGGGTTGACCCTCGCCTCGCAGCTAGGCCTGATCGATATGTCGAGCATGATGCTGACCGCCGTTTGGGCTGCTGGCCTCGTCTGGGCCGCAATCCTGTGGGTCGGCTTTCTCAACCCGGAAACGCCCCTGGAGCAGCGGGTTATGTTGTTCAACTTTGTAGCTAACGGTTTGCTCGCGCTGTTTGTGAGCGGTGTTGCCATCGGGATGCTCCTGGGCGTCAACACGCCGACCTGGCTGGCGCTCAAGGTGCTGAGCGTCGGGCTGATTTTTGTCGCTGGCGTGGTGCTCGATATCCTCTTCAAGCCGGCGGTGGAGGCGTTTCTGGGGATTGTTACCGAAGGCGCAACCGATGAACGCAACGCGGCTTACAGCAAAGCGATCGGCCCGGTCTATTGGGCGGTCCTTGCCATCTATGCGCTGGTCCTGGCAGCCGCTTGGCTGGGTATCGATAAACCTTCGTTTTAGTCGTCCGATGCCGTCGGCGTCGGATGCATCAGCGTCGCCGCCGTAACCGCCAGCAGCACGATGCCGGCACCGAGTAGCGTAGCGGGTGCGGGGCGGTCTCCCAGCATCAGCGTCGCCAGCACAATCGCGTAAATCGGCTCTAGCCCGCTGACCACGCTCGCCAGCTGTGCCTTTAGATGCCCGAGCGATTTCACAAACAGGGTTTGCGCCAGCGCGCTGCAGGCGAGCCCGAGCACGCCGATCAGCAGCAGATCCTGCGTGCCGGGCAAGGCGACACCTGAAAGGAGCACAATCGGCAGCAGGCATATGGCCGCGCCGGCCTGCTGACAGAACGCAACGTAAAGAAAGGAGACGCCTTGAACCAGGTGTCGATTCAGGAGCGTCAACAGCGCGAACGTGAAGCCCGAAAAAACGGCCCACCCGATGGCCGCGAGGCGCTGGGTGGCATCGTCCGGTGAAGCGACCAGGTAAAGGCCGACCAGCACCGCCAGCGCGGTGAGGCTGTCTGCCGGTCGCAGCCTCGTGCCGCTCAGCAGCGGTTCCAGCATAACGACAAACAGCGGCGCGGTGGCGTAACCGACAACGCCGACGGCAACACTCGAAAGATTGATCGCGTGAAAGAACGCCAGCCAGTGAACGGCCAGCAGCAAGCCGCTGGCGACGAGTCCCAACCGCTGCGTCCGCGGCCAGGCAAACGACTGTCGGCGATTTTTCAGCCCGAGGGCGAGGCCTAGACCCAGCGTCAGCGCGGCGACCGCAGAACGGCCAAAAACGATCATCAGCGCACCGGCCGTAATCGCCTTGCCCAACACGCCGGCAAGGCCAAACAACAATACCGCCAGATGCAGCTCCAGCAGCGCGACGCGGTATGAGCGGGTGGTCACGCCGCAGCGCTGTGAAGGCGGCGCCCGGTCAGAGGGCCACCATCGCTTTGCCGACGTTTTCGCCGCGCATCAGTCGGCAGAAGTGATCGGGGGCGTTCTCGATACCGTCAACCGAATCTTCCAGAAAGTGGATCAGGCCCTCCCGCAGCCAGCCGCCCACCGCCTTCTCAAACTCGGCGCGTGCGTCCTCGTGGTCGTAGACGACCATGCCTCGCACCGTAGCCCGGGCTTTGATGGTCCACGCGGGGTTTGGGCCCGGCGGCATGTCGTCACTGTTGTATTGCGCCATCAGTCCGCACAGCACAACCCGCGCGCCGATGGCCAGCTGCTCCATTGCGGCCTGCAGCAGATCTCCGCCGACGTTGTCGAAATACACGTCGATGCCGTCGGGGCAGGATTCCTTGAGTGCCTCGCGTACGTCCTGCGTCTTGTAGTTGATGCATGCGGCAAAGCCGGCCTTTTCGACGGCCCAGGCACACTTGCGTTCCGAACCCGCAACCCCGACAACCCGGCAGCCTTTGATCCTCGCAATCTGGCCGACCATGGAGCCAACCGGACCGGTAGCGGCCGAGACCAGGACCGTATCTCCAGCCTTGGGCTCGCCGAGTCTGAGCAGACCCGCATAGGCGGTCAGGCCGGGCATGCCGAGAATGCCGAGCGTTGTGGAGACCGGCCCAAGGGAGGGATTGACCTTACGCGCCAGCGCGCCGTCGACAATCGGATACTCTTCCCAGCCGGTAAACGCCGCCACGATGTCGCCCTCGCGAAAATCCGGATGTTGAGATTCGAGCACCTCGGATACGGTCTCGCTGATCATCAGCTCCCCGGGCTGAATGGCGCCGGACAGGTGGCGACCGCTGATTTTCCCACGCAGGTACGGATCCAGGCTGATAAACAGCGTCTTGCAGAGCATCTTGCCTTCCACTGGGCTCCCGGCCTGACCGGTCGCGAGTTCAAAGTCTGCGGGCTCAGGCACGCCCTGGCTTCGCGTTTTCAACACAATCTGCCTGTTATCCATGCATCCCGACCTGTGGTTAAATGTTATAGATATAGTACATTTAACGCTTCCGCAGAAAAAACACCTCTTATAGAACGGCAAGCTCATGGCTCAGGCACGATCCAACGACACTCTGACAGACCAACTCATTCACCTGCTAGGCGCTGATCGCGTAGCGGTTGACGATGAAACCATCACCCTGATGTCCCAGGACGTCTACAAACACGGCGAGCCCGTGGCCGTGGTGGTTCGTCCGCAAAGCACCGAACAGCTCAGCCAGGTAGTCGCGGCTGCGGCGGCCGCCGGTCAGGCGGTAATCGCCCGCGGTGGCGGGATGTCTTACACCTCAGGCTATCTGGCCGTGCAGCCCGGGTCTGTGCTGGTCGACATGTCGGGCATGAACAAGGTCCTGGAAGTCAACGAGCAGGACATGTACGTCACGGTCCAGTGCGGATGCACCTGGATGGATCTTCACGACGCGCTGAAAGGAACCGGCCTGCGTACCCCATACTGGGGAACGCTCTCCGGCATCACGGCGACCGTGGGTGGCGGCCTGTCTCAGAACTCCATTTTCTGGGGGTCCGGTCAGTTTGGCACCTGCGTCGACTCCGTGATCGGCCTGGAGGTCGTGATGGCTGACGGCGAGGTGCTGGCGACGGGCTCGGGCGCACAGCCCAACGGCAGCCCGTTTTTCCGGCACTACGGCCCGGACCTGACCGGCCTGTTCAGCGGTGACAACGGCGCGCTGGGCCTGAAGGCCACCGCGACCTTCCGGCTGATACCTGAGCTTGAGGAGCGACGCTATCTCTCCTTTGCCTTCGAAACCTACGACAACCTGCTGGCGGCCATGAGTGAGGTTGCCCGCCAGGGTCTGGCCATGGAGTGTTTCGCTTTCGATCCTTGCCTTACCGGCATGCGGATGCAGCGGGAAAGTCTCGCCAAAGACGTCAAGTCGCTCGCCGGTGTGATGAAAGCCAGCGGATCGGTCGGCGGAGCCATCAAGAGCGGACTGAAAGTTGCGATGGCCGGTCGGCGGTTTATGGAGGATGCCAACTACTCGGTTCACATCATGGTGGAGGAACGGGTCGCCGAGGCGGCTGATGCCGCCGCAGCTGCGATCCGGAAGATCTGCGAGGGCAGCAGCGGCGAGGCGCTGGATGACTCCATTCCGCGGATCCTCCGGTCCAACCCCTTCACGCCGCTCAACAACGTAGTGGGGCCCAACGGGGAGCGGTGGGCGCCGATTCACGCCATGCTGCCGCATTCCAAGGTTTCGCAGGTAACTCGCCAGATTTACGAGCTGGAGCAGCGCGAGGCGGAGACCCTCGAGCGGCACCAGATCCAGATCGGCTTTCTGTTTGCCACCGTGTCCACCAACTGCTTTTGCCTGGAGCCGGTGTTCTTCTGGCCGGACGCGATGAAAGAGCTGCATGATCTCACCGTCGAAGCGCCGGTCCGCAAGAAGCTGAAAGGGTTTGACGAAGACCTGACGGCGCGAGCTGAAGTGCAGCGCCTGCGCAACGAGATGGTCGACATCTTCGCGGCCGCGGGCGCGGCGCACCTGCAGGTCGGCAAGACTTATCCGCTGCATCAGATTAAGCCTCGCTCCTGGCAGGCCCTGAACGAGATCAAGCAGGCGCTGGACCCGGCGCGGCGGATCAATCCAGGCAGTCTCGGGCTGGGTGCTGCCGGCACCGACGCCTGACGCCCCGACTCACGTTCCTGCCATGCGCTGTGCATACGCCAATATCGGCACGGCCGACCGGCCGCGCCTGATCCACTATCGGACGGCTGGCGAAGGCCCGCCGCTGCTGATGCTGCACGCCTCGCCGCTGTCCTCAAAATCTCTGGTGCCGCTGGCGGAAGCCCTCGCGCCACACGCGACGGTGCTGACACTAGACACGCCGGGTTACGGTCAGTCCGACCCGCTCACCGAGAACCCTGGGGGCCAGGGGCTCTCGGCCTATGTCGAGGCCATCGAGGGGTTTCGGCGGGCCATGGGGTATGCGCGCGTCGGGGTTTACGGCACGGCCACGGGTGCTCAGATTGCCATCGAGTACGCCCGTGCCTATCCGGAGCGGTGCAGCTTTCTGATCGCCGACAATGCCGCCCATTTCAGCGACGATGACCGTGAAGCGATTACGGACGGCTACTTTCCTGACCTGACGGTTGACGACCTCGGCGGCCACTTGATCCGAACCTGGTCGCTGGCACGCGATCAGCTGCTGTTTTTCCCCTGGCAGGACCCTGCCGCCCGCCTTCCGAACGCAGGTCTGGATCCGGCCTTCACCGACGTATTTGCCCGGCAGATTCTGGAGGCTGGTCCAAGCTACGCCTGGGCCTATCGAGAAGCGTTTTTCAACGAAAAAGCCGAGCGCCTGCTGGCCGTGACCGTGCCGACGACCCTGATGCGGTGGGCCGGCAGCATCATCAAGCCTTACACCGACATGTTCGACGAGTATGAGATACCGGCGCACTTTCGGATGCAGGTTTGCGGCCCGTCGATGGGAGACCGGATCTCGGGCCTGATCCACGCCGTCACTCATCATCAAAACCAGGTTGCCAACGGGTTGACCGGCGCGGCGGGCGCACCGGCCGAGGCGCCGCGAACCTATGTTGGCCGTTTTCATCTGCGGGTAACCGGTAGCGGTCGGCCGCTGCTGCTGCTCCATCAGCCGGGTTTCGATTCGCGAACCGCGCAACCGCTGGCGACCGTCCTGGGAACGGCGTTTCGCTGTCTTGCACCCGATCTGCCCGGGCACGGCGCGAGCAGCCCATCGCAGGACTTGGCCGCGGATATGGTGGAGCTCTATGAAAGCCTGGCAGCGACTGAGGGCGGACCGCCGCCGGTGCTCGCGTTGGGCGAGTCGGCCGCGTTGGCCACGTTGCTCCACGAACGCTTTGGCTGTCCCATGACTCTGCTGAACCCCCGTCCGGTGGACGATTCGCCGGACGCCTTGCCCGCCCTGGAGCCTCGGTCGAGCGGCGCGCACTGGCAAGAGATCTGGCACTGGCTGCGGATGAGGCAGATGTTTGCGCCGTGGTACAAGACACAGCCTGACTCTGCACTGACGGGCACGCCCGTGCTCGACGGCGAAACGCTGACCGCGCAGCTCAAGGCGGTGCTGGCCTGCGCTGACCTGCCGGCGACCCTGGCCCAGCTGGCTGCGCTGCCGGCGCCCAACCTTGACCGCGGCCGCTGGCTGACGCTGGCTGAGACGCCGCTCGGAGACGCGGCCCGAAAGGCGTTTCCCGATGCGCCGTGGCAATCACCCATTCAACTCCATCAACTCGCTGAATCGCTGGAAGACTGACTATGACATTGAAAGACACCATGCCCCTGCTGACCCGACACGAGGGGGTTTGGGAAGGCTACTATCGCTACGTAGACATCAACGGGAACAACGTTGGTGAACACAAATCTCGCCTGCTGTGCCGGTTCCCTTCCGAGGACACCTATCACCAGACCAATAACTACTTCTGGGCGGACGGCCGGACAGAGGTGCGGGATTTTCCCACCAAGATTGAGGATGGTCGCCTGATCTTCTTTACGGAGATCACGGGCTGGGCGGCGGAGGTACCGCTCGACGAGTTCGGCCGCACCGTGATGCTGCACTGGACCCGCAACGATGATCCCGGTCTCTACCTTTATGAGATGATCCAGCTGAGCGACTGCGGAAAATACCGCTCCCGCGTCTGGCAATGGTTTCGCAACGGACAGCTCGATCAGCGAACCCTGATCGACGAGCAGCGGATTTCGGACGATTGGGCCGCGTACGAGAACTCAACCGACACCTTTAAGGACATCGCCACCTTCTTTTGATGGAGCACTCCGCACCCGGCTGGCTCAAACGCCTGGACACCTTCGAGCGAGCGGCAACGTTTGCCGCCTTTACGTTCATGGTGCTGGCGATTTTTGCCGACGTGGTGTGGCGGGAAACCACGGGCGTCGGGCTTCACTGGGCCCGGCAGGCCGGCGTCTACGCCAACATTTTTGTCGTGATGCTCGGGCTGGGCCTGGCCTCCAGCGCCGGCACCCATCTGCGTCCCCGGTTTGCCGACAGCTGGCTGCCGGCGAGCTGGGATCGGCAGATCAACCGGCTCGCCGAAGCGCTGACCGCCATATTCTTTGGCGTCTTTGCCGCGTTCGGCTGGAGGATTACCTACAGCGCGCTGCAGCTTGAGGAACGTTCGGTGCTGATCGGCGTGCTGGTATGGCCGATGATGGCGGTCATTCCGCTCGCTTTTGTGATCGCCACAGTCCGTCACGGTGCATTCGCGCTGAATCCAGACTGGCGTCCCGCCGACCCCACGCGTACTGCGAGCTGACCAAACGTGCTGGCCGCCCTGACACTCACCGCGGTTCTGCTGGCCCTCCTGGTTCTGCGCCAGCCGCTGGTGGTGGTGCTGGGTGTCGCTCTCGTCTGGGTCTACCTCAGCCAGAGTCCGGATCATCCCAGCTTCATATTGCTGGACGCCTGGCACGCGTTGAACCGGGACGTCCTGCTGTCGATACCGCTGTTTATCCTGTCGGGGCAGATCATGTCCCGGGGCGCCATGGCGACACGGCTGGTGCGTTTTGTGGCGGCGCTGACCGGCCCGATTCCCGGCGGCATGGCGATGGCGACCGTCCTGGCGTGTGCACTTTTTGCGGCCATATCCGGTTCATCAACTGTCACGCTGCTGGCCGTCGGCAGCGTGATGTACCCTGCCCTGCTGGCGGCGGGCTACTCCCGCGCTTTTTCGCTCGGGGCGCTGTGCGCGGCGGGCACGCTGGGCATCATCGTGCCGCCAAGCATCCCGCTGATTCTCTATGGCGTGATGACCCGCGTATCGATCACCGATCTGTTTATCGCCGGCATCGGTCCGGCGTTGGTCCTCACCGCGCTGCTGAGCGCCTATGCCGTGGTCCGCAACTGGGACCAGCGCGGCGGCAGCTGGGATTTGAAGGAGATTGGCACCTCGCTGCGCGAGGGGATCTGGTCGCTGCTGATGCCGGTCATCATCCTGGGCGGGATCTACTCGGGCCATTTCACCGCCACGGAATCGGCGGCGGTGGCGGTGGTGTATGCGCTGCTGGTGGAGGTGCTGGTGCATCGCGAGCTGGGTGCCAAGGGAGTTTATGAGGTGGTGGGTGACACCTCACGGCTGCTGGGCTCGCTGTTCCCAGTGCTGATGCTCGCGGTGAGCCTCAACGTTTTCCTGACCTACGAACGCATCCCGGAGCAGGTGGTCGCCTGGTTCATGGAGCAGTTCTCCAGCCCCACGGAATTCCTGGTTACCAGCAATCTGTTTCTGCTGATGGTCGGCACGGTGATGGACATCGGCTCTGCGGTGCTGATCCTGGCGCCGATGCTGGCGCCCGTTGCCGCGGCGCAGGGTATTGACGCCGTACACTTCGGCATTGTGATGATCGTCAATCTCGAGATCGGCTACCTGACGCCACCTTTTGGCCTCAACCTGATTGTGGCCATGGGCGCGTTCAAGGAGGATTTTTGGACGATCTGCAAAGCGGTGGTGCCGTTTTTGCTGATCATGCTGACGGGGCTGGTGCTGGTAACCTTTATCCCGCGCATCTCGCTGTTCCTGCTGGGATAGCTTTCGACCAAAAGAGGACGCCCTATGAGTGCCGAGCCGCTGGACTACAAAGCCATCGACGCCGTGGTCAACATCTGGACCGAGCGCGCGTTGTCCTGTCGCCCGGACTGGGGGCCGCAGTTTTTCTCCGGCAAGATGAGGGCCAAGCAGGGGTTGATGGCCGGCCTGACGCTGGAAGAGATGGTGCAGCGGATGGACGACGCCGGCATTGGGCATGGCTTTCTGGTGGCGGCCAAGTCGGGGCGCCCCGGACTTCCGGGCTGCTACCACATGCCCCTGGAAGTCGTGGCCGACGCCGTGCAGGAGTATCCGAAGCGGTTTTCCGGACTCTGCGGCATCGATCCCTTTATGGGCATGGAGGGCGTCCGTCAGCTGGAGTACGCGGTCAAGGAACTCGGTTTCATCGGCGCACACCTTTACCCCCACTGGTTTGAGCTGGCCCCTGACCACGCCAAGTACTACCCGTTCTACACGAAGTGCTGCGAGCTCGGCGTGCCCGTGCAGATGCAGGTTGGGCAGTCGATGAACTATTCCCCGGACTACCGCTGCCGGAGTGTTGGTCAGCCGATCAAGCTGGACCCGGTGGCCTGTGATTTCCCAGAGCTTAAGCTGATCGGGATCCATGTCGGGATCCCGTGGACGGACGAGATGATTGCGATGTGCTGGAAGCACGACAACGTGTTTATCGGCAGTGATGCCCACAGCCCCAAGTATTGGCCGGAGAGCTTCATTCGCTATATCGACAGCTATGGCAGCGGCAAAGTGATGTTTGGGACCGATTTTCCGGTGCTGGATTTCGCCCGCACGATGGGCGAGATACGGGATCTGCCAATCCGCGAGAGCTCGCTGAAAAAGCTGCTTCGCGACAACGTCATCAAGGTTTATGGCCTGCCGGAAGACGCCGGCACATGAACCTCGCCGGCGTGCTTCGCGCCGGTGCGCGAAACCGGCCTGATCATCCGGCCATCGAATGGGCCGGCGGGACCCTAAGCTACGAAGCCCTGTGGCGCGAAGTGGCGCTGGCGGCTGGCTGGCTGGCTGAGCATGGCGTCGAGGAAGGCGATCGGGTCGGTCTGTGTTTAAAGGAACACCCGGCCCATCTGGTGCTGCATTTTGCGATCCCCTATCTGGGAGCGGTGCTGGTGCCCATGGATCATCGCTGGACGGACGGCGAGAAGCTGGCGACCGGCCGGTCGATGAGCGTCAAACTGCTGATTCACGAACCTTCGGCCACCCCTCCGCAGGATCTGGCATCCGCCGCGCTGCCCGAGGCCTGGCCGGCGCGGGACGAACCGCCGGCCCTCACGGATGGCGGCGACCAGATCTGGCTGGTGTCGTTATCGTCGGGTACCACCGGACGACCCAAAGGTGCGCTCGTCTCGCACCAGCAGATGCTGGAGCGATTTATCAATCAGTGGGTGACGCTCGGCTTTAACGTCAGCGACCGCTTCTACGCCGCGTCGCCGCTGTACTTCGGCGCCGGCCGTTCCTTCGCGATGTGTTTCCTGGCGGCTGGTGCCACCGTTGTGATGTCGCCGCCGCCGCAGAAGCCGGCCCAAATTCTCCGCGAGATTAATGAGCTGGCGGTCACCGCGGCGTTCCTGGTGCCGACCAGCCTGCGCCGCATCGCCCCGCTTGCCGCCGGGTCGCAGCCCGCCTGGCCCAACCTTCGCCGACTTGTGGTGTCGGGTGAGCCGCTGTTTCCCGACGAGGCTGCGCAGTTCCGCGAGCGATTGTGCCCACGGCTGCTGGCCTACTATGCCTCGAGCGAAGGTGGTGGCGTGTCTGTGCTGCAGCCGGAAGATTTTGGTGAGTACTCAGCTACGGTGGGTCGCGCCGGCTTCCGGCTAGAGGTAGAGATCGTGGACTCTGACGGGGAGCCGCTTCCTGCGGGGGAAACCGGCCGCCTGCGCTACCGCGGGCCTGGCCTGGCGCGCGCTTTTGTCGACGAGCACGGGCAGCAGCAGGATGAAACCGGCGGCTGGTTTTACCCTGGTGATCTGGCCAGCGTCGACTCGCGGGGTTTCATCACGCTGCGGGGCCGAGAGAAAGACGTGATCATTCGCGGCGGGGTCAATATCTATCCAGCCGAAATCGAGCGGCTGCTGGGACGCCAGCCGGGCGTTGCTGAGGTGGCGGTGGTCGGGCGTGAGAGCGAAGGCCGCGGGCAGGAGGTGGTGGCGTTTTATGCCGGTGACCCCGATCCGATGACGCTACAGGCAGTCTGTAAAGAGCAGCTTGCCCCTTACAAAGTCCCCGCCGAGTTCATTTGCCTGGCTGAGCTGCCGAAAGCTGGCTCGGGAAAAATCAACAAGAAGGCGTTGCCGGACCCTTAGGCTGTGGGAAGCGCCGCCGACGTAGGGTGTCGACGGCGCCGGATGGCGAAACCGGGTTATGCAAAGTTGTTGGCCGCAAATTCCCAGTTGATCAAATGATCGAGGAACGCTGAGATGTAGCCCGGCCGATTGTTCTGGTGGTCCAGATAGTAGGCGTGCTCCCAGACGTCGAGCGTCAGCAGCGGCTTTACCCCAGACTCGGTCAGCGGCGTCTCAGCGTTGCCGGTCGCGCGGATCTCCAGCCCCGAGTCGGTGGCAACCAGCCAGGCCCAGCCGCTGCCAAACTGCCCTGCGGCCGCAGCGGCAAACTGCTCTTTAAAAGCATCCAGGCTGCCGAAGGTGCTGTTGATCGCGTCGGCCAGCGCACCGCTGGGTTCACCACCGCCGCTGGGCGCCATGCTGTGCCACAGAAATTCGTGGTTCCAGCTCTGCGCAGCGTTGTTGAAAGTGCCCTGATCACCCTCAGCGGCGGCCTTGCGGGTGATTTCCACCAGCGACATGCCTGCATATTTTTCGCCCGCTTCAGTCTCCAGCGCAGCGTTGAGCTTGCTGATATAGGCGTTGTGGTGTTTGCCGTGGTGGTAGCTGAAGGTATCCGCTGAAACGTGCGGTTCCAGCGCGTCGGCTGCGTACGGCAAAGCCGGCAGTTCAAAAGCCATTGGATGCTCCTTGGATGGGCTAAACAGAAGGCCGTAAGGTATCCCATAATCGATGTCAAAAGAATGAAAAAAACTCAGTGTTTCGGACGGCAGTCGCGGTAAACTTGGAGACCAGTGACAGATCGGTTGGCAAAGGCATGTTTGAGCAGATTTCTCGCGTACCCCCGGACGTCATTCTCGGCCTCATTGCGGCGTACAAAGCGGACCCCAATCCGAACAAGGTGGACCTGGGTGTGGGGGTTTACCAGACCGAGGAAGGGCTTACACCGGTCCTCGATTGCGTCAAAGAAGCGGAAACGGCGCTCAACCGGTCAGAAAGCAGCAAAGCCTATCTGGGGCCTCGGGGTGTCGTGGGCTTTAATGAGTCGATCAGTCGCCTGCTGCTGGGTCCGGATCATCCGGCGCTCGAGGCCGGCCGCATCACTACAATCCAGACGCCCGGCGGTACCGGAGCACTGCGGGTGGCCGGTGAGGTCATCAAGTATGTCCGGCCTGACTCGACAATCTGGGTGCCAACCCCGACCTGGCCGAATCACGAGGCGCTGTTTCCCGCGGCGGGCTTCAGTCTTGAACGTTATCGATACCGGGACGGCAGCACCGGCGAGCTGGACTTCGCCGGCATGCTCGAAGATCTGGGGCAGCTCGGTCCAAACGACGTCGTGGTGATGCACGCATGCTGTCATAACCCGGCGGGCATCGACCTGAACGCTGAGCAGTGGTCACAGGTCGTCGACCTGGGCGTGGACCGCGGGTTCCTGCCGCTGGTCGACATGGCCTATCAGGGTTTTGGCGTCGATCTGGACACGGACGCCATCCTGATCAGACTGCTGGCCGACCGGGCTCAGGAGTTTATGGTGACCAGCTCCTGCTCAAAAAACTTCGGCCTGTATCGTGAACGATGTGGCGCTATTTCTATGGTGCTGCCGAATCGCGACAAGGCGCTCGACGCTGAGTCGATCATCAATTCAACCACCCGCGGGATCTACTCCATGCCGCCGACCCACGGTCCTGGCATTGTCGACCTTATTTTAAAGTCCGAAGAGCTCACGGCTCGCTGGCACGATGAGCTGGCCGCCATGCGAGACCGCATCAACGGTCAGCGCAGCAAGCTGGTACAAAAGCTAAGAGACGCCGGGGTCCAACGCGATTTTTCGTTTATCGAGCGTCAATTCGGCATGTTTTCCCTGCTGGGCATATCACCGGAAGAGGTCGCACGGCTCCGCGACGAGTTCTCTATCTATCTGGTCGGCGATACCCGGTTCAACGTGGCGGGTCTGCGCGACAACAATCTGGACTATTTTGTTAGTTCGGTCTACGAGGTACTGGCCTGATACGGCATAGCTGTTTTGCCAAACTGATATTGCGCTGACGCCTGAACCGGCTCACTATTCCCAGTGCTGCATCACGTCAGCAGGGCCGGGCTGGCGAGGCATGTCCGGACTATTCGTTCCTCCAGCGGAGACCGATGATATGCAAACAGCCCCCATTGCCAGCAGCGATCTGGCCAGCGCTCTTTCGGAGCAGCTGGGTTCGCAGATTCTGATCACCGACGCCGAAGAGGCCACCTTCCTCGCTACGGACGTTTTTCGTGCGGGGCTGCCGCCGGTGGCCATCGTTGCGCCATCGAGCCGCGACGAGCTGTTGAGATGCCTGGCGATTGCCGATCAATACAGCGCGCCTATTGTGGTTCGGGGCGGCGGCGCGTCTTACACCGATGCCTATCTCGCCACGCGAGAGGGCACGATGCTGATCGACACTCGACGGCTCAAAAATATCGACGTGGATGAGGCAAATGGTTTTGTCACCGTCGAGCCGGGCGTGACCTGGGCCGAGCTCAAGGAGCGGCTGGACCCGCTGGGTCTAAGAACTCCCTTCTGGGGGCCATTTTCCGGCATCGCCGCAACCGTTGCGGGTTCGATGAGCCAGAACGCGATCAGTCATGGCAGCGGGGCCCACGGCGTGTCGGGCGACTCGGCGCTGAGCATGGAGATTGCGGCCAGCGACGGCATAACGTTCCACACGGGAACGGCGGCCGCCGGCGCTCCGCCGTTCGCTCGCAGCTACGGCCCGGATACCACCGGACTGTTTTGCGGCGACTGCGGCGCGCTTGGCGTCAAGGTCTCGGTGACGCTTCCGCTGCTCAGCAAGCGCCCGGAGTTTGTTGCCCTGTCGTTTTCCTATCCAAACTTTGCCGCCCTGCACGCGGGCATGACCGCGGCGGCCCGCGCGGGGCTGGACGACGAACATTTTGCGCTAGACGCAGCGCTGTCTCAGGGACAGATCGCGCGCGAGGAGCGGGCGGGCCGGCGCAAGGAAATGGCGCTGTCGGTGCTCAAAAACGCCCGCTCCATGGCCAGTGGCGTCAAGCAGCTCGCCAAGATGGGGTTGGCCGGAGACCGGGCGCTGAAGCGTGCCGACTATTCCTGCCACTACCTCGTGCACGGCGTGGACAAGAAACACGCTGAGGCCAAGGCGCAGGAGCTGCGCCGAATCATGGACGAAGTGGCTGACGAAATTCCGAACACCGTACCGACGGTGGTGCAGGGTATGCCCTTTGCGCCGCTCTTTGCCGCGCTGGGTCCCCAGGGTGAGCGCTGGGTACCCGTCCACGGCATTTTCTCGCACGAGGATGTGCTGCCCTTCCACGTGGCTTTCGACGCTTTCGTCGAAGCGCGCCAGGCGGACTTCGAGAAACACGGCGTGTGGGTCGGCGGCATGTTTGAAAACGTGGGGGCGGCCGGCTTCCTCTATGAGATCGCGATGTACTGGCCCGATGAACGCAGCATCTACCACGACACCATGATCGACGCCGAATACCTCGGCAATCTGCCCAGCCATCCGGCCAATCCGGCAGCCCGCGAGTATGTACATCAGCTCAAAGAAGACTTGGTGGACCTATATCAGGCGCACAACGCTGGTCACTTTCAGCTCGGCAAGGCCTATCCCTACTGGGACCGGCTGGACCCGATCAGTCAGCAGTTAATCCGCTCGATCAAAGCCAGCACCGATCCCAAGGGATTGCTTAACCCCGACGCCCTGGGTATTCCCGCAATCTGATTCGCTCGTGCACGATATTGCGATTGCCGGCGGCGGCATCGGAGGGCTGACCGCAGCCTGCGGTCTCCTGAAAGCGGGGCACCGGGTCAGGGTCTTCGAGCAGTCGCCGGATCCAGGCGAGTTTGGCGCGGGGCTGTCGATAGCGCCCAACGCTGCCGCGGTGCTCAATGAGCTCGGCCTGCGTGACCAGATTTTGGCGTTGTCGAACCTGCCGCAGGACGGGCGCGTCCACGATGGCCGCAGCGGGGACCTGCTTTCTACCACACCCTACGGTGAAGCCGTCCGTGAGCACTTCGGCGACTACTACTATCAAACGCCTCGCTCCTCCCTCTACGACCTGCTGGCTGAGACGATCCATGCGTTGGACCCGGACTGTATCCACACCGGGCACCGGGTGACGGGATACAGCGAACACCGCGGCTACGCGACGCTGCACTTTGCCGGGCAGCCCGATCAGGAGGCTGAGGTGTTGATTGGAGCGGACGGTCTTCGCTCGGTCCTTCGCGGCTCGATGGTGGGTGAGGTGCCGGCCCGCTTTACCCGATACATCGCATGGCGGGCTCTGATTCCGATGACGGATTTGCCCGAGTCGTATCAGGCGCCTCGCTCCAACGTCTGGATCGGGCCCCAACGCAACTTCGTCTTCTATCCACTCGCCGACAACACGCAGCTGAATTGTGCGATGTTCGCCGGAGACAGCGACTGGACCGAAGAAGGCTGGCGGCAGCGCGCGGAGGTCGCGGAGATCCGGCAGGCCTACCAGGATTTCCACCCAACCGTACAAACGGTGATCGACGCCCTCCCGGCTGACGGCTGCTACAAATGGGCGCTGTTCGACCGCGACCCGCTGTCGCGCTGGCATACGCCGCGGGTGGCGCTGCTTGGCGATGCCGCGCACCCCATGCTCCCGTTTCTTGGCCAGGGGGCGTCGATGGCGCTGGAGGATGCCGCTGAGCTCATCCATGCGCTGGGTCAACACGCTGATCCGGATCGGGCGCTTGCCGCTTACCAGGCGGCCCGGCTGGAGCGCGCGAACTGGGTGCTCCTGGAGTCGCGAGCGGCCGGCGAACGTTTTGCGAGCCCCAACCCGAGCGCTTCGCTGTTCAGCAACGATCAGGCGATGCAAACCGGCAAGCTGTTTGGCTGGCGACCGCCCGCCCTGGCCAAAGGGTAAAGCCCACCGACTCTCCCGTGCCTGCGCGGCACCATTCTCCCGATTGTCTGTCCTATTCGGTAAGTCACTGATTTTGCCAAGAAGGGCTTATGACGAGTGAAACGATATCCGTAGTCTGCTTTCCAGCACGCGGGCGGCTGACGCCATGAATTTGCTGGAAGAAGCCGTGCCGAAGTTTTCCGTAGTCGGTGTACTAGCCGGCGCGATTGTGGGTTCGATGATTCTCGCCGGCGCGTTTGCAAGCCTGGTAATCTGGCTGGACGCGCTGACGCCAGGCAATGCCGATTCGAACCCCTTAAACGCCTACCTGCTGGCCCCGTTTGTGGCGATGGGGGCTGCCGGCGTGATTTTGGTGGTCTGCGGAATGCTGCATCGATTTACCGCCTGGAAGCTGAGCGCTGCGCAGGCCTTTCTCGTGACGGTGAGTTTCTGCACCTCGCCTCTGGCTCTAACCGGCTTTTGGCCGTTTATTGTGTTGACTTTGGCCTTTAATCCGGTTGTTCTTTATGTGGCGTCAGTCGGTGGCGTGCTGGACTGACCCAGCGATCTGAAACGAGGCTAAAGCGAACGTGAAACCTAGAGAGATAACGGCGGTTGCGCTCAAGGTTTTCTCAATCTACATCCTGGTCAACGCCATTCAGGCGATTCCCTTTGTGACCAACTCACTGACTTGGTTGATCCAGGGCCGAGTCGCCGCTGGGGGCTACGAAACTCCGCTTTACTGGTTGCTCGGCGCGACATCGTTTTTCGTGCTTGTCTCGTTGGCGGTGTTGACCTGGAAACTTGGCGGCAGTGTCGTTAGGCAAGCAACTACCGGTGAAGACAACGACACCAGCAACCCGGTGATCACCGAAGCGTTTCTCCTGTCACTCCTGGGTATCTATCTGACCGTCATCGGTCTGCGGGGAGTATGGTATTCGACCTGGAATCTCGTCGCTTTGGCCCAGAACAACACGGAGCTGGACATTCGCAGTACCTGGTCAATGTTTGGTGATCTCTTTCAGGTACTGGTGGGCGTCTCGCTGATGGTGAAGGCGCCGGCCTGGTCGAGGCTGCTGCGGTGGCTGCGGGAAGCGGGCCTGCGGGAGAAGGTCTAGCGCTTGGACAGACCTTTGGTCATCGGGGTCACAGCAAAGCCCTTATTGCCGCGCGTTACTTTTTCCGCCTAACTGCTCAGCGCTACGCTTTTTCCAACCCCCGCGCGACCCTAGCGATCTGCTTCGGCATGAGCCGCGCGGAACTCGGCAAGCCGGGCATGCAGCCAGTCACCGGACGCGATGGCGGCCTCGTTTGGGCACTTCATGAGATAAGGCTTGCGGCTCAGGGAGCTCTTGCTGGCCAGCCGATCAATAAACTTTTCAGCCGACGTTGCGTAGCGGCGCCCGCGCCGGTATTTGAGTCGCAGGTGGGCCTCGGCGGCTTCGGCAGCGTGCTCTTTGCCGTTGCGCACGAAGCGACAGTCGCTTTTGCCGACGGCTCCAATCAGCTGTTCGATCTCGTTCGCCGCGATCGAGGCTTCGGCGACTGCGGCCGCGGGCCACACCACCGTCAAAGCCAGAGCGATCAGTAAGCGGACAGCCATACCTGCATCGGATTGTGGTCAGACGCTTTAGTCTGAGTGGTGGTCGCCTCAATGACCTGCAGACCACGTACGTAGACATGATCCAGCGGCCGGCCCAGAAAGCGCTTGCGTACATCGGTACGAAACGCGACCGGCTGAAGCTTGTGACCGGCAACCAGCGAGCGCACGCGCTCCATGCGCGCGTGGCGCCAGGTGTTGAAGTCGCCCGTCAGAATGATGGGGCCCCGATGTTGCGAGACGATGGTGCTGATCTGCTGGAGCTGCCGGTCAAACGCTGACAACCCCAACGAAAAATTGACGATATGTACGTTGACTACCAGCAGCGACTCCGGCTTTCCAGTGAGGGCGTACTCGGTTGCCAGCGTGGCTTTCGGGGAGCGCAGCCAGGGTTCTCGTGCCTGCAGATTGCACTGCACAAGGTGGGCAGCATCGCTCAGCGTCATCACGCCGGTTGGCGTCTTGCGCGACTGCCAGCCTGGTGCAAAGGCGTGGTAATGGTTTGACGTGATGTCTTGCCAGCCGGGGCTCGCTAATGGCGCTTCCTGGAGTGTAATGAGATCAGCGTCGCCACCCAGCGCCTCAAGCTGCTGTCGCCAGCTGGCGCTGCTGCCTTTCCTGATGTTCCAGTTCAGCAGCGTGATCCGATCCGGGTCGAGGGAGGCTGCAGGCAGCCTGGGTGACGACGCCCAGCCTGTGCGGCAGGCACCCGCGTACTCGGTCAGCAGTGCGGTAGGTGAGTGAACCGAGAGGCGCGCGTCTTGCGTCGCCACGGACGCGCAGCCCTGCATCATCAGCGCCAGAATCGTCACAACGGCGTAACGATGCGTGCGCCGCAGTCGAAGTGTTTTGAGGGAAAAGGTCATGCGGGCCGGAGTATACCCCGGCCAGCGTCAGCTCTCGCCGCAAAGCTCGCGCAGCAAACGGTCACTGACCTCGTCGGCCGGAAAAAACGATTCGATCCTCAGCTCATCCATGGTCACATCCTGCGGCGTGCCGAAGGTGGAAATGACGCTGAACAGTTTCAGGGCAGCGCCTCCAACGTTCAGGTCCAAGGTCAGCATGGGCAGCAGCGGCGCGGTATCCACCGTGGGTTCGGGGATTTCGCCCGCAAGCGCGATGAGCTGTTCCAGACGTTGGCGCAGCTCCTGGTCTCCGGTCTGCGCCAGGTCCTGGCGAAGGCGCTGAACAAAAGCGCGAGCTGCCGTGCTCCAGTTGCTGATGAGTGGCCGCAAGCCCTGTGGATGAAGCGTCATGAGGGCGATGTTGAGTCGACCGTCAGGCGCGAGCGCCGCGTTCTTGAGGTTGTCGCCGCCCGCTGCACCGAGCAGCAAGTCGAGACAGCGGTTGGTCATCACCAAATTCCACTCCCGGTCGACGACTAGCCCGGGGTACGGCATCTGCTGATCCAGGATGCGGCTCAGCGCGTCGCTGACCGACCGCATATGTGATTCATTAAGCCCTCGCTGCTGGTAGACCTCCGCAAATCCGGCGGCGCCGAGTAGCTGATTGCGTTCGCGCAGCGGTACGTCCAGGGCTTCGGCCAGCTGGATCACCATGGCCCGACTGGGCTGACTGCGGCCTGTTTCCAGCCAGCTCAGGTGCCGCTGAGACACGTTGGCGCTCAGGCTCAAGTCGAGCTGTGACAGCCGCCGCAGATTGCGCCAGCCGCGAAGCCTGGCGCCGAAAGAGCCGGACTGAAGATCTTGCTGTGGTATGGACACGGACACTCCCGGGGCAATCGACTCGTGAGTCGCAGCACACTCCTTTGCAAGTGCCTGAGCATAGCGACCTGGACGTCGGACCGGCAATGACCTGTGAGGTCATTGCGAGGGCGTCGGGTAAAACCAATCATGAGGCATCACAATTCAGAGGAACAACAATGACTCCCATCAAATGGTTTTGCCTGATCCTCCTGGTACCGTTCACCGCGCTGACGGTCTATGCGGTTCAGCAAGTGGGCTACGTGGGCGTGGTGGCCTATCAGGGCGGCAGCCCGGCAGGCTGGCAGGTCTTTACCGATCTGGTGATCGCGCTTCTGCTGGTGATGGTCTGGATGTTTGTCGACGCTCGCCGAAACGGCCGCAACGTCTGGCCGTTTGTCGTGGCGACGCTGTGCCTGGGCTCCTTCGGGCCGCTGCTCTACCTGCTGCTGGCGCCTTCGACCGGGCCAGTGCAGGCCGGCGAGCCCGCGCAGAGCTAAACGTCTTCGCTCGCGGAATGCCCGGAATTAACGTTCGTTTGCTGGTCACCGAGCGTAATTGGCTGGCAGGGTGGAGCGGTGAACGTCGCTCTGCCCGCATCGGCTGCCCTATGTTTATTCGCCTTGGGTGTGTGCCAGGCTCAGTCAGATCCCTTTGAACCTGATGACGCACAGGCGTTTCTCGGTGCGAGCATGGATGGCGGTCAGCCGGACTTTATCGAGGACGTTGGAAGTTTTGATCCCGTAGAGGGATGGCGGATTCTCGGTCGGCAGCTCGACGGATCAGGTGACCTTGATTGGCAGGTGTTCTTCCGAGACCAGTTTCAGACTTGCCCGGTCGAGGTCGAGGTTAGAGTTCTTGCCGAAGACAATTTCGCCCGGAATAACCTGCGTGTCGAGATTCTCGCCTTCAGACGAGACCTGATCCTAAATCCGAGCCAAGCTCCCACGGTTCTGCAGTCGTGCGCTGGCGCGCCGGTTGGGGATACGGCGATCACTTTTGAAACCTCAATCTTCCGAGACGAGTTCCCGACCTACTATCGAGTCCGTTCTTGCAGCAATTCCGGTTCCCTGAACTATCGATTCGAATACCGGATCACGAGTGAAGTTAATTGTATCCTCTCGATATCCGTTGTTGGTCGCGTGCAAGACGTGCGGAACGGTCGCGTTGTGCCCGGCGCGTACGTTTATTCTGACGAGAATGAGATCACGTTCAGTGCGCCGGATTCTGGCGTCTTCGAATTGTTAACACTCCAGGATGATGCGGTGATCCTCGACTTTTTTGCCGACGGGCTTGAGTCGCTCGGTCCAGTGAACATTGGGCCAGTCAGCCAAGGCGAAGCGGTTATCGACGTAACCTTGCTTGGCCAGCCGCCTGGGCTCATCTTTTTCTCCGGCTTCGAATAAAGTTGTTCGTTCAGTCCGGGCTGGCTAGCCTTAGCCGATGTCCGGATCCTCTCAGCTGACTCCTGCCCATGAGCAAACGTTAACGCGCGTGCGGCGTCTCGCCTGGCTGCTGGATCACGCAATCGCCATTCCCGGGACCCGGATCCGGTTTGGCCTCGACGGCATCATCGGTTTGCTGCCGGGTGTCGGTGACGCCGCCAGCCTGGTGCTGGGCAGTCTGATCGTCTGGTGGTCTTACCGCTTCGATTTACCGCTGCGAGCTCGGCTCACCATGGTTTGGCACCTGCTGCTCGACGGGGTGCTGGGGTTGGTGCCGCTGGTCGGCGACCTGCTGGACCTGCAGTACAAAGCAAACCATCGGAACGTGACGCTCTTGCTTGAACAGCTGGAACGGGAGCCGCTGCCACCAACGGTTTGGCAGCGGGTGCTGGGTGTGATGATTCCCCTGGCGTTGGTGATGATGGCGCTAGGCTTGCTGCTGCTCCCCGTCTGGCTGCTGTTTAGCCTGTTCTGATGAGCCACACCCAGGAAGGGTCAGGGAATCGTTAAACCTGATCGAAGTCGACGACTACCTCGTCGGTGACGGGATGTGCCTGGCAGGTCAGGATGAACCCCGCTTCCACCTCCGCGGGCTCCAGGGCGTAGTTCACGTCCAT
This sequence comes from Pseudomonadota bacterium, assembly GCA_039033415.1. Lineage (NCBI taxonomy): Bacteria > Pseudomonadati > Pseudomonadota > Pseudomonadota bacterium. The sequence goes on from JBCCCR010000001.1 coordinate 277,492, forward strand.
GGTGACCTCGCCTTTGACCAGCTTGGCGCGGCAGGTACAGCAGACCCCCCCTTTGCAGGCAAATGGGAGGTCAGCACCAGCCTCGAGGGCAGCATCCAGGATGGACGTTCCGGCGGACGGCACGTCCAGCTCCATGCGGCGGCGGTCAGCGATGATGCTCACCTTGCGGCTCGGACCGGCCTCCACCGGCCCGGCCGCGGCCGCGCGGCCGGATTCGGTGCCAAACAACTCAATGTGGATATGAGCAGATCCAATCGATGAGTTCGTTTCCAGCCAGGACTTCAAACTGAGAATCATGCTTTCTGGACCGCAGAGGAACACCTCGTCGACGCGGTCAAGATCAATCAGGTGCTGCGAGAGCAGCGCCAGCTTGTCGGGGTCTACGCGACCGTTGAATAGCTCCGCATCTCGAGATTCGCGGCTCAACACGTGGAGCAGCTGCAGACGATCGGGATAGCGGTTCTTCAGGTGCTCAAGCTGCTGGCGCAGCATGATTGAGCTGGTTCGCCGATTACCGTAAACCAGGGTGAAACGGCTGGCTGGCTCGGTCGCCAGCGTGGTGGCGATGAGCGAAGCAATCGGCGTGATGCCGCTGCCCGCAGCGAGCGCCAGGTAGTGTTTTTCCTGGGTCTCGTCCAGCTCGGTGAAAAAACGCCCTTGCGGCGGCATCACGTCGAGCACCTCGCCGGCTTGTAGCGACTCGTTGGCCCAGCTGGAAAAGCGTCCGTCGCTCACTTTGCGAATGGCGACGGTCAGCCGATCCCCGACCGGGGTGCAGAGCGAGTAATTGCGCCGCAGCTCTTCGCCGTCGAGCTCCTTGCGGATGGTCAGGTGCTGGCCCTGCGTGAAATGAAAGGTATCGTCCAGCTCCGGTGGAACGTCGAAGGAGACGCACACCGAGTCGTCGGTGTCGGCGTCGACCGCGGCGACCGTGAGTGGGTAGAACTGCGTGCTTAGTGACATTTGAAATAATCGAAGGGTTCGAGGCAGCTCTGACACTGGTAGAGCGCTTTGCAGGCGGTAGAGCCAAACTGGCTGATCACCCGGGTATTGGTGCTGTCGCAGCGGGGGCAGTGGACCGCTTCGCTGTAGTCTCCCAGCAGCGCCCGCTTGCTGGTGGTGCCAGCCGGCGGCGCGATGCCGTATTCCTTGAGTTTCCGGCGCCCGTCTTCTGACAGCCAGTCGGTGGTCCACGGCGGGTCAAACACGGTTTCGACGGTCCCGTTGAGCGGGCTGGCATCTAGCACCTGCTGCACTTCACTCTCAATGGCGTCCATCGCCGGGCAGCCGCTGTAGGTCGGCGTGATCGTGACCACAACGTCGTTGCCGTCGCGGGAGACGCCCCGAATGATCCCGAGGTCTTCGAGCGTAAGAACGGGAATCTCCGGGTCACAAAGCTCGCTCAGACGCAACTTGAGCGCAGCGTAGTCGTCGACGGGTTGGCTGATTGCCTCAGAACTCATCATGCGGGACCCAACCTCGTTACCACTGTAGGCCGGGGTAGGCTCGCTGCATGAACTGCATCTCGGCGAGCATGTGCCCAAGATACTCGGTGTGCTCGCCGCGGCGGCCGCCGTCAACCTGCCAAGACACGTCGGGCACGGCAAGCGTTGCCTCCGCGAGGACCTTTTCCAGCTGAGTTTCCCAGCCTTGCCGAAGCTCTTCGCGCTGGACGGCAATGCCGGCGTCCACCAGACGCTGCTCCAGCTCGTCGGTGATGAACATTTCCGGGCCGTAGCCCCAGACCTTGCTGAGCGCATCAGCCATCTTGCCGTGCGACTCTTCGGTGCCGTCACCCAGTCGAATGACCCAGCCCGAGGAATGTCTCAAGTGGTATTGCGCTTCCTTCACCGCTTTCCCTGCGATTCCGGCAAGCGTTCTGTCAGCGCTTTGGCTCAATGCCTGGAAATAGGGCAGCTCAAAAGCGTCGACCAGGAGCTGCCTTGCCATGGTGTCAGCAAAGTTGCCGATCGGCAGCTCGCAGATCAGGAGGTTTCGGTACTGGCGTATATCGCGCAGGTAGGCAAGCTGATCTTCGTCCCGGCCGAGGTTTTCCACCTCGCCGGCGTAGGTCAGCAGCAAGCGCGCGCGGCCCACAAAGTCGAGGCCGATATTGCCGAGGGCAATGTCTTCCTCCAGGAAGGGCGCGTGCGCTGTCCACTCAGAGATACGGTGCCCCAGCGTCAGGGCATCGTCGCCGAGCCTGAGCACATACTCAAACAGGTCTTGTTGGCTTTGGCCGTCCATTACATGTGTTTCACTTCATCGGGGACTTCGTAAAACGAGGCGTGGCGATAGACTTTGTCGTCCATCGGGTCGTAGAACGACTCTGCTTCGTGCTCCTGGCTGGCAACAATGTCCTCGGATTTCACGACCCAGATGCTGACGCCTTCGTTGCGACGCGTGTAGACGTCGCGCGCGTAGCCCAGCGCCGCCTCGTGGTCCTGCGCATGCAGGCTGCCGACATGTTTGTGGTCCAAACCGCGGCGCGAGCGGATAAAAACTTCGAATAGGGGGAGTTTGTTGTCCGTCATTACGCAGCCTCCGTGGCAGCAGCTTTACGCTCGGCGTGGGCCTGCGCTGCTTCGCGCACCCAGGCACCGTCTTCATGAGCTTTGACGTGCTGGCGGATCCGGTCTCGATTGCAGATCCCGTTGCCTTTCACCACCCGCCAAAATTCGTCCCAGTCCAGTTCACCGAATTGATAGTGTCCGGCGTCCGCATCCCACCGGAGCTCCGGATCGGGAATGGTCAAGCCAAGGTAGTCGGCCTGCGGCGTGGTCTGGTCCACGAAACGCTGGCGCAGCTCATCGTTGGTCTGGCGCTTGATTTTCCACGCCATGGACTGTTCCGTATTGGCCGACTCGGAATCCGGCGGACCAAACATCATCAGCGACGGCCACCACCACCGGTTGAGCGCATCCTGCGCCATCGCCTTCTGCTCTTCGTTTCCTTGAGCGAGGGTCAGCATGATTTCGAAACCCTGGCGTTGGTGGAAGCTCTCTTCTTTACAGATACGCACCATGCCGCGGGAGTAAGGCCCGTAGGAGCAGCGGCACAGCATGACCTGGTTCATGATCGCCGCGCCGTCGACCAGCCAGCCGATGGCACCGATATCCGCCCAGGACAGCGTCGGGTAATTAAAGATACTGGAGTACTTGGCTTTGCCGCTCTGCAGGTCAGCGATCATCTGGTCGCGACTCATGCCGAGGGTTTCAGCGGCGCTGTAAAGATAAAGACCGTGCCCCGCCTCGTCCTGCACCTTGGCCATCAGTACCGCCTTGCGGCGCAGGCTGGGTGCACGGGTGATCCAGTTGCCTTCAGGCTGCATGCCGATCACCTCTGAGTGAGCGTGCTGGCTGATCTGCCGGATCAGGGTTTTCCGGTAGGCCGCTGGCATCCAGTCTTTGGGTTCAATTTTGGCGTCTTCCGCGATGCGCGCGTCAAATTCCGCCGTCAGGTGTTCGATGGACGAGTTGTGGGTCTTCATAGCAATCACACGTTGAACGAACCACTAATATGATACAAAAAATTCCAAAAATCAAAACTTTCTGTATCATATTGCTTTTCTCGTGGCCAAACCTCCGATTTACAGGAAAAAACGATGCCCGTTTATCGATTTAACGGCTTAACGCCGGTGGTTCACCCCAGGGCGTTTGTTCATCCCACCGCGGTGCTGATCGGCGACGTGCTCGTGGATGAAGACGTTTACGTTGGCCCTTGTGCCAGCCTTCGCGGCGACTTTGGCCGCGTCATTCTCGGTCCGGGTTGCAACGTGCAGGACACCTGCGTGATGCACGCTTTTCCCGAGCAGGATGTGGTCATCAAGCGCAACGGTCACATCGGGCACGGAGCGGTCCTGCACGGGTGTACCGTGGGCGAGGATGCGCTGGTTGGCATGAACGCCGTTGTGATGGACGAAGCGGTAATCGGCGCCGGTGCGTTTGTAGCGGCGTGCGCGTTTGTTCCCGCCAAATTCCACCTGCCCGACGGACATCTGGCGGTCGGCACGCCAGCTCGCGTCGTGCGCGAGTTGAGTTCGAAGGAACGCGCCTGGAAAACCGCGGGCACCGTCGAGTATCAAGGCCTGGCAAAACTGTCTTTGACCGATCTGCAGGAGGTTGCGCCGTTGGCGGAAGCTGAACCGGACCGACCCCGCATGGATATTTCCCGCTACCAGTTCAAACCCTCTTAAGGAGAGCGACCCATGAAGCTAGCAAGTTACGTGACCGGCGGCTGGCACCGCAGTGATGATGACGGCGTCACCGTCCGCAACGCCGTAACCGGTGAGCCGGTCGCTGAGGTCTCTTCAAGCGGCATCGATTTTGCGGAAGTTGCGCGCTACGGCCGTGATGTCGGCGGCGCAAACCTGCGTGCGATGACTTTTCACGATCGCGCCTTAGCGCTGAAGGCGCTGGCCAAATTCCTCATGGAGCGCAAAGAGAAGTTCTATGAGGTTTCCGCCTGGACCGGCGCCACCCGCGCTGACGGCTGGATCGATATCGAAGGCGGTATCGGGACGCTGTTTGCTTACTCCTCGATCGTCCGCCGCGAGTTTCCCAACGACACGGTCATGGTTGAGGGCGGCGTGGAGCCGCTGTCTCGCGACGGCAGCTTTGTCGGTCGCCATATGCTCAGCCCGCGCGAGGGCGTTGCGGTGCACATCAACGCTTTCAACTTCCCTTGCTGGGGCATGCTGGAAAAAATAGCCCCATCCCTGGCGGCCGGCATGCCGGTGATCGTCAAGCCGGCCACCGTGACCTCATACCTGACCGAAACGATGGTGCAGGAGATCGTCGCGTCCGGCCTGCTGCCGGAAGGGGCGATTCAGCTCATCTGCGGGAGTACCGGCGACTTGCTCGGTCAGCTTCAGGAGCAGGACGTTGTCACCTTCACCGGGTCGGCCAGCACCGGTGCGAAGCTACGCACGCACCCGAACCTGGTTGCGCGCTCGATTCCCTTCAACATGGAAGCGGACTCGCTGAACTGCTGCATCCTGGGTGAAACGGTGCAGCCCGATTCGCCGGAGTTTGACCTGTTCGTAAAAGAGGTGGCCCGCGAGATGACGGTCAAGGCGGGTCAGAAATGTACGGCGATCCGGCGCGCGATTGTGCCGGCCAGCCGGATCGACGCGGTGCAGCAGGCGCTGGCCAAGCGGTTGGACAAGGCCGTGCTCGGCAACCCGGCAGCTGAAGGTGTGCGAATGGGCCCGCTGGTCGGTACCGATCAGCGGCAGGACGTATGGGAGGCGGTCCGCGCACTGACCGGGTCGGGGTGTGAAGTGCTCCACGGCGGTGAGCAGGCGTTTGCCGTAAAGGACGCCGATCCCGAGGCCGGCGCCTTTTTCCCGGCAACGCTGCTGGCTTGCGCTAAGCCGCTGGAGACTGAAGAGGGCCCTCATGCGGTCGAGCCGTTTGGGCCGGTCAGCACGCTGATGCCCTACGGTTCCGTGGCAGAAGCGGTGGAGATTGCGCGCCGAGGACGCGGGTCGCTGGTGGGTTCGGTATTCGCCTTCGACGATCGGGAGGCTCGGGACCTGGTGCTGGGAACCGCAGCCCATCATGGCCGGATTCTGATCCTCAATCGCGACTGTGCCGCTGCCTCTACCGGCCATGGTTCGCCGATGCCCACCCTGATCCACGGGGGGCCGGGACGTGCCGGCGGTGGCGAAGAGCTCGGCGGTGCTCGGGCGATCAAACACTATCTGCGCCGGACAGCGCTGCAGGGCTCGCCGACCACCCTGATGCGGATCACCAACGAATACGTGCCCGGCGCTGAGGTCAAAACTGATCCGGTGCACCCGTTCCGCAAGATCTTCGACGACCTGGAAATCGGCGAGTCGCTGACCACGCACCGGCGGACCGTGACCGAGGCGGACATCGTCAACTTCGGTTGCCTGTCCGGAGACCACTTCTATGCGCATTTCGACGACGCTGCGGCAAAAGCCTCGCCGATCTTCGGCAAGCGCGTGGCCCACGGATATTTTGTCATTTCCGCGGCCGCCGGCATGTTCGTCGATCCGGCCCCCGGTCCGGTGCTGGCTAACTACGGGCTGGATAACCTGCGCTTCATCGAGCCCGTGGGTATCGGCGACACCATTCAGGTGAAGATCACGGTGAAGCAGAAGATCAAGAAGGAGCAGCGGGAGCCGGAAGACACGCCGCAGGGTGTCGTTCGGTGGGCGGTTGAGGTCACCAATCAGAACGATGACCCGGTGGCGCTCTACGATATTCTGACGCTCGTGGAGCGTCACCCCTAGTGCTAGCTACCAGGAGGGATCACCGCAGATGCCCGCCACCTTGGCGGGCAGATCGATCTCCAGATAGAGGCTGTTGCGCAGCAGCGGCAGCACCCTGCCTGGCGCCGCCGCCAGGCGCTGTTTCCAGGCCGGCGAGCGGCCGTTGACGAAATGCACGTAACGGGCCTTGCCGACGACAAAATCGCCCGACAGCAGGCGAAAATACTCGACGAGCTCCGGCTGTGAGTACTCCTTCCAGTGAGGCCCGCTGGTAGGGACCCCGATGATCTCCTGGACGTTTGCGCCGGCACCGCGCAGCCTCAGCTGGCGCCATGCGCCTCGCACCAGCGATCCCGCCGCGTAATAGTTGGGTGTGGTCAGGATGATCCTGCCGCCGGGTTTAAGCACCCGATAGATCGCGCGCCAGAGGTTGACGGGGTTGAAGGTCAGATGTTCTAGCACCTCGCAAAACAACACGACGTCGATCGAGTCGTCAACAAGCGAGTTCAAGCCGATGGGCTCAGCGAGTTCAGCGTTTTCCAGCAGCGCAATGTTGTGCCGCTGCGCGGTGGCCTGCACGCCGGGATCGGACACTGTGCCCTGACGATCGACGGCGGTGACCTGGTGGCCATCAGCCGCGTAAAGCACCGCCTGATGGAGCCAGTGCGCTCCAATATCCAGCACTGCCGCGGTTGGCCAGCGCCAGTTCTGTTGCGCGAGCTGGTGGGTGACCAGAAAGCGCGGGCCGTGTTCCTGCAGGTAGTTGGCGTCGGTATGCCCTTCAAGGAGCGCTGCTGGGTAAGACGCCCCTGGATACTCTTGCTTCCCCATCCCTGTTCGCGTCGTCACGGTCGTAACGCCAACTGTAATCGCGCGGCGGCTGGGACACTAGTGCACTGAGTCAGCGCTAACTGAGTCAGCGCTGTCGGTTGATTAGGAAGATCGCTCCCGACGACAGGGGAGCGTTGGCCATCAATCGCTGCTCGGGCGATCCTCTCCCACCGAGCGCGCGGGTTGAGTCAGGTCGCCCCGCAGCGTCCATCCAACAAAGGCGCCCAGCAGGGCGGCGGCGAGCAGTGAAGCGGAAATCTGTCCGGCAAGATACAACATCGTTAAGTCCTTATCAGCGTGGCTGCGGTCCCTGCAGCGTTTTCGTCTTCAGTCAAAAGCTCAACCTGAGCGTCCACCTCATCGATGGCGGGCATGCCGTCGAGCAAGGTGAGAATCTCAAATACCGTCGGCGTAATGGCGCCGGGCGCGGGCGATCGAATTTTGCCCCGCAGCGTGATGTCGCGGCCATCCACCGTGACCACCATGTGTTTCACCGGGCCGATGACAGCGTCTGCCTGACGCATCACCTCGGCCTCGATCTCCGGCACGGTCTGAACAACGGTAGCCATGTTGAGCGCCACAAACGCCGCCGCGGCGGCGACATAGCGGGTGACTGAATACATTCTGTTACCAAGCAAGTTTGTCATGACACAATTCTTCCAGCCCTGTGGGTTAGGCGCCATAGCCTGCGACATTCGTTGACCTGGCAGCCACATTTGTTTGCTTGTGTAACAACCGGTCCGCTGCGGTCAGGGATTCGCCCTTTGTCAGCTTGGACCATTCGTGGAAATCGTCGTGATCCGAGCGGCCGATCGGTTAAGCTAGGCCAGCGCTGACGCCGTCAGCGAAAAGGATGAGTTGATGATTGTTCAGCAGATCTGGACTGGGAACGCCTACCGAAACTTCAACTATCTCGTTGTCTGCCCGGACAGCGGCGAGGCGCTGGCGATCGACCCGCTGGATTACCGCAAGTGCCTCGCAGCGGCAACGGCAAACGGTTGGAAGATCACTCAGATCCTCAATACCCACGAGCATGGCGACCATATTGGTGGCAACGGTCCTGTCCAGGCTGCTACCGGTGCGAAAATTCTGGCGCACGTGAACGCCAAGGACCGGATTCCTGATATGGATCGCGGGCTTCTGGCAGGCGATACGGTGCAGGTCGGGAAGGTGACGCTGCGCGCGCTGGACACGCCGGGTCATACAATGAGCCACATTTGTTTGCTGTCCGACAGCGACCAGCCGGCGCTGTTTTGTGGCGATACCCTGTTTAACGCGGGCGCCGGCAACTGCCACAACGGTGGCCATCCTGAGGAGCTCTACCAGACCTTTGTTCAGCAGCTGGATCGGCTCCCGGACAACACCCGGATCTACCCAGGTCACGACTACATCAACAACAACCTGCAGTTCACCCTCGACCGGGAACCGGACAACAGTCGCGCCGCTAAGCTCTTAGGGCAAACCCAGGATCAGGATCCGAATCAGCCGCTGATCACCACGCTGGCGCTCGAACGAGAGGTCAACACGTTTTTTCGGCTGCGCAGCCCCAGCGTAATTGCCGGGCTGCGCGAAAAGTTCTCTGATCTGCCAGAGAACCCAGATCCAAAAAGTGTGTTCCTCAAGCTCCGGGAGCTTCGCAACAGCTGGTAGCTCGGCTCTCGTGGGCGATTAGAAACGCCCAGGGATACCCCTGAAGTTACCTGGGGCTCAAGCGTCGAATTCCCGAAGCTGTTTTTCGACCTCGGCCAGATTGATTTCGGTGACGCGCAGAATCTCGTCCAGCGTTTCCCGGTTCTCCAGCTCCAGTGCTCTCTCCCCCGAGTCAGCAGACAAGCCGCGCCGATAGTCTTGGCGAATGGCGTCACAGCGTTGGCTCAGCTCGTCACGACGCTGCTCTAGCTGCTCCCGGGTGGCTGTTTGAGGATTTTTGCTCATGGGACCACCACAACCGGGCATTCAGCGTGATTGGCAACCGAGCTCGCCACGCTGCCCATGAGCAGTCGGCGAAGCCGAGAGGTGCCGCGACGACCGACCACCACCATCAGGGCGTTCATTTTCTTCGCGGTTCTGGCGACAACCTGAGGTGGGTTGCCAAAAACCACTTCCGAGCTGGCGGCAATGTCAGCCTTTTCGATGTCCGCCACCACCGGCGGAAATAACGACTCGCGATCTTCGCGGATCTGCGCTTTGCGCTCCCGCGCCTGCGCCGCGGTTTCTTCCAGCGTGTAGTACTCAAAGGGTGACCAGTCGATCACGTGCAATAGGTGCATGTCCGCGTCGTGGCGCCTGGCCAGGATTTTGGCGAAATGGACTGCCTTCAAGCTCGCCTCGCTGCCGTCATAACCCACAATAATGACGGATCTCGCTACGCGCTTTGCCATCGGTTGTTCTCCGGTTCTGGGCAATGGGACCGCGGTCTTAGAGGCCGCGGGATAGTCGCTGGAGGGTTTTGTCCCAGGAAACCGCATCGATCCGACAGCGGTTTCAACCAGCGTCCCTCAGCCTAGCAACGGTGGGTTTGCCGCGCAGTCCGTCCAGACCACTAGTTTGCTAGGGGTTTCTCCTGAATTCCTCAGACCCTTTAGATGACGAAGCTGAGCCCTTCGAAGCGGCGACCAAAGCGCCTGGGCAGCTCCTCGGTCTGAGGTTTGCGCTATAGTTCAGACAGCCGGTGGCCAAAAGTCACCTGCTTTGGGGGATCAGTCGTCGAATTTCGTCGCCCAGGCCGGTCAGCGTGAGCCTGAATGTGGAGCAAATACGCTTCAACTACTGATACCTGAGGCAAAAGGGGTCTGCCGGTGGTCAAGAAACAGCTTTTCTTTGCAGCGCTTGCGACGCTGCTTATCTCTCAGCATGCGTTAGGTCAGCTAGCTACCGATCAGGACGGGGAGTGGTTTCCCGGCGTGGTCTGGGTGGGCGATACGCCCCCGCTGACAACCGAAACGGCGCAGCTGGGTCACGCTATCAGTCTGGACAGCGGCATTGCCCAGGGCAGCACCGTGACGGTACAGGGGCTCAATTTCCTGGAGCCTGGCGCGCTCAACATCGCTAATGAGCTGACGCTCGACGTGACCAACGGCGGCACCTGGATCGGCAGCTCGTTGACGCTGGGTGCGAGCACCGCGCTCAACCTGCAGGGCACGTTCCTGCTGACCGACAACAACCAGAGCAGCCCGCCGCGCCTGCACCAGGGCAGCGGGGCAGGCCAGATCTTCCTCTTGCCCGGGGCTACCCTCGACGGGACTTTCGGCTCCGGTGTCCAGGCGGGGGTGCTTGCGCAGTTGAACTATCCGGGCACACTTTTTCAGTGGCAGGGGGGTACCATCATTGACGGCCCGGTGGAAAACCTCGGGCAGCTAAATCTTGCTGGATCGGACCTGAAGTCTATTTTCGGCCGGCTGATCAACAGCGGTACATTGGTTCACGGGGATAGCGGCGATCTGCGGCTGCTAGGCTTTGCCCTGCAAAACGGGCCCGGCGGGGTCTACAACTTCGTTGCAGACGGCAATATCCTCAACCAATCCGGCGGCATCCTCGTCAATCGGGGAATCCTACGCAAGTCGGCAGGAGCGGGAACGTCGAATATCAGCGTGTCGGTGACCGGCGAGGCAGGGGGACGGGTCGAGGTACAGTCGGGCTCGCTGCAGTTCACCTCCGACCTGACCTTTGACGATACGGTTTATGACGTTGCTGCCGGCGCCGAGCTGTTGTTCAGCAGCGGCAGTAGCCTGGTGCTGACCTCGGACAACTCGAACAATCCGGCGAAGGTCCACACGGGCAGCGGGGCTGGCCGGGTAAGGCTGCTGCCGGGGAGTACGCTCGATGGAGCCAACGGCAGCGGCGTGTCGGGTATCCGGGCCCAGCTCAACTTTCCTGGCGAGCTGCTGCAGTGGGAAGGCGGTAGCCTGGTCGACGGCGCCATTGAGAATATCAATCAGCTAAACCTTAGCGGGACAGAAATTAAGTTTATCAGCGGTCAGCTGGTGAACAGCGGACTGGTTGTACATGGTGATACCGGTCAGCTGAATCTGATTGGCAATGCCGTGGTGAACCAGGCCGGCGCGATCTATGAATTGGTCTCTGACGCGGCACTCGTTAATCAGTCGAGTGGCACTTTCACCAACCGCGGCATCCTGCGGAAGGCCGGCGGCACCGGAGTGTCAACGATCGGTGTGGCGGTCAACGGTGAATCCGGGAATCGGATCGAGGTGCAGACGGGGTCCTTGCAGTTTGATTCGACCCTAACCATGGACGACACCGACTACGACGTCGCGGACAACGCCGAGCTGCTGTTCAGCGGCGCCAGTACGCTGGTCCTGACCTCGGACAACAGCACCAACCCTCCCAAAACTCACACCGGCAGCGGCGACGGCCGCGTGCGTCTGCTGCCCGGCAGCGTGCTGGACGGAGCTAACGGCAGCGGCGTCGCCGGCATACGGGCAAGGCTAAATTTTCCCGATGAGATGTTGCAATGGGAAGGCGGGTCGCTGATCGACGGAGCGATCGAAAATATCGGGCGCATCACGCTCAGCACGTCAGCTCCAAAATCGCTTTCGGGTCAGCTCATCAACACGACCCTGATCGAACACCGCGACGACGGACCGCTGAACATTGTGGGCAACGGGTTGGTAAACGAAACCAACGGCATCTACAACCTGGTTTCAGATGCCGACATTGTGAACGCGTCTAGCGGCAGGATCACCAACCGCGGCATCCTGCGCAAATCCGGCGGACTGGATACTTCCAATATCAGTGTGCAGGTGAACGGCGAAGCGGGCCAGCGCGTCGAGGTGCAAAGCGGCACGCTCCAGTTTGACGCGCTGGCCACCTTTGACGACACCGCCTACGTCGTCGACACCGACGCTGAGCTGGTTTTCGGTAGCGGCAGCAGCCTGCTCCTCACGTCAACCAACCGAACCGATTCGCCTCCCGTTCACACGGGAAGTGGCGGTGGCACGGTGCGCCTGCTGTCTGGCAGCTCGCTCGACGGCACCGCCGGCAGTGGCGTGGCAGGCATCCGGGCACAGCTCGATTTCCCAGGGGCCATGCTGCAGTGGGAGGGTGGTTCGGTGATCGACGGTGCCATCGAAAACCTGAATCAGATCAACCTCAGTGGGGCTGACACCAAGTCGATTTCTGGCCAGCTGATCAACAGCAGCCTAATCGTGCACAGCGGCGCGGGGCAGCTGAACCTTGTCGGCAACGCGCTGGTGAACCAGGTGAGCGGCATCTACGACCTGGTTTCTGACGCAGATATCGTCAATTCATCCGGAGGCATCATCACCAATCGGGGCACGCTTCGAAAGAGCGGCGGCGCCGGCGTATCAGCGATCAACGTATCGATTAACGGAGAGTCTGGAGGGCTCGTTGAGGTGCTGTCGGGCTCCCTGCAGTTCGACGGACCGCTCCAGTTTGACGACACCGTGTATTCCGTCGCGACTGGTGCTGAGCTGATGATCACCAATACGCTTACGCTGACTTCTGACAACTCCCTCAGCACGCCAAAGCTCCATAGAGGCGTTGGCAACGGCCGAATCCGGCTGGTGCCAGGCAGTAGACTCGACGGCACCTTCGGCAGCGGCGTTTCCGCCGTGAGGGCCCGACTCGACTTCCCCGGCGATCTGCTCCAGTGGGAGGGGGGTACTCTGGTGGACGGCGCTGTTCAGAACATTGGCCAGCTTAATCTGAGCACCGCTGATCCGAAAACCATTTCGGGTCAGCTGCAAAACCAGGGCCGAATCGTTCATGACGGGTCTGGTCCGGTCAATCTGTTTGGTAACGGCCTCGTCAATGCCGCCAGCGGCGTTTACGAACTCATAGCTGACGGCGGAATTGTCAACAGCTCGAGCGGGCTGATCACCAATCGCGGTGAGCTGAGGAAAAGTCAGTCCAGCGGAACGGCTGCCATTAACGCAACCTTGGCCAACGAGGGAGGGCTGGTCGTCGCTGACGCCGGCACGCTCGATCTGACCGGGCCGGTGACTTTTGCGTCCGGCGCGTTTCAGGTGCGCGACGGCGCGAGCATCAGTTTCAGCCAGGCACTAAACGTACCGGCTGACGGCATCATCGGCGGCACGGGCACTCTGGATTCAACGAGCTTCAACGTCGCAGGTACGGTCGACCCGGGTGAGGATGTTGGCGTCCTGACCATTACCGGGGATCTGGACCTGCAGCCCGGCTCCACGACGGTGATCGAGATCGACGGGCTCAGTCAACACGACGTGGTTAACGTGTCCGGTATGGTCACGACGGACGGCGGTTTTGACGTGCGGTTTGGGGGTGGCTTTGCCCCGGCGCTGGGCGATCAGTTTGTGATCGTCACAAGTTCCGGTCTGCTCGGCTCCCTCGACATTGCCGACTTTACGATCTCCGGACTCCAGCCTGGCGCCGACTTCAGCGTCACCGACGTCGGTGGTTCCGTAGTGCTGGAAGCGCTCAGCGACACCGAGCCGGGCGACACCCTGACCGACGTGCCGCCGCCGGTACCTCTGCTGCCCGGAGACGCGTTCGGCAGCGTGGTTGACGTCGACGGCAACGTGCTGGTGGTGGGTTTACCCGGCATGAACGGCGGTGAAGGCGCCATTGCGATCTACCTCGTTGAGGGTGGTGAGGCGGTGCTTGACGCCATGCTGCCGGTGCCTGACGGCTTTAGCGCCAGTGGCTTTGGATCGACGCTGGCGGTCAGCGGCGACACCATTGTGGTGGGCACCGACGGCGGCGAGCCGGCCACCCAAAAGATTGCCGGCGCCCTTGCGGCCGCCATTTTTCAGCGGGCGGCCAACGGCGGGTTCAGCTTCAAGGAGCCGCTCACCGCACCCTCATCGACCGCCGGAGATCGCTTCGGCTCGGCGGTGGCCATCAGCGGCGATACGGTGGTGGTTGGCGCACCGGAAGACGGGGAAGACGAAACCACCCCCTCGGGCGCCGCCTACCTGTTTAACCGAAACAATCGCGGTGCGAGCTTTAACCGGACCAACAAGGTTAAACCGGCCAACCGCAACACGGCCGCGCGCTTTGGTCAGGCGGTTGCCATCCGCGGTCGAACCATGGCGGTTGGCTCCCCGCGCGCCAAGCCCAACGATCCCGGCACCACCTCGGGGTCCGCGAGCATCTTTGACGTGGTTCGCGGGGCGGCTACGCAGGTTGCCACCGCTACGGGCTCCAACTCGGATGACGGTGCAGAGTTTGGTGCGTCGGTGGACGTCGGTGCTGACGGTACGGTGATCGTAGGCGCGCCGATGGAGACCAGCGGGCAAAGCCGGATTGGTGCTGCCTATCTGTTTGGCCGCCAGGGTGAGGTGTTCCAGGAAACCGATCGTCTCCAGCCTGAGGAGCCGCAGCCAGACGGCGAGTTTGGAAGATCGGTGGCCATCGACCCCACCGGTATCGTGGTCGGCGCGCCCAAGTCGGTGGCGGAGCTGATCGCTGCCGGAATTGTCCATCGCTACAACCGCCAAACGAAGCAGGAGGGAGGGACGCTGCGCGGCAAGACCGGCCAGACCGGCTTCGGCACATCCGTGTCGATCGCGGACGGCCGGATCGCAATCGGCTCGCCAAACACGGCCCAGTTTGCCGGTTCGGCCAGTCTGTTTCTGGATCAAGGCGGGGTCTTCCGAAGCGGCTTTGAATAGGTCCACGAGCGGAATGTTGCGTTGCGGGTCCGGCCTTGGGTTGAGATGATCTCAGTGATATCACCGATAGGGTCGTCCCCATGAATCAGCAGTCGCGCTCTGGACCTCTTCGTTTCGACGGATCTCGCAACCGAGCTTTTTGCTTAAGTCTGCTCATTCTCGCGCTGAGCGTGTTGAGCAATCCTGGCGTCGCCGCAGAAGCGCCTGACGGAGAAGGGGCGCCGGTTCCGACAGGCTGTGACCTGCTGGCCGCCCATCCCTCAGATCCGGACAAGATCACCGAAGGGCTGAAGACGGCTGAGGTGATGAAACACCTAGACTCGGCGATCGCCACCTGCCGCCGCGACGCTGCGCTGTATCCGGACCAGCCTCGCCTGACCTACTACCTGGGTCGCTCTCAGTTCTATGCCGGCCAGGCGGAAGCGGGCTATACCAGCGTGAAGGCCGCTGCAGACGGCGGGCACGAGCAGGCCCAATTTGTCGCCGGGCTTTTGGCGTTGTCGGGCGCGGCCACCGGCGCTGCGGACCCATGCCTCGCGCTCGATTTTTGGGAAAAAGCCCGCGCGCAGGCCCATTTTGCCGCCACGGTTAGCGTGGCGGCTCACCAGAAAATGGATACCTTCGCGACCTGTCAGCAGCCCGATGCCGCGTCGGTTAGGGCGAGCGTGGAGGCCTTGTCGGGGCATCGCTATGCCGGGGAGTACTACAACCAGCTCCTCCTGCAGGTGCTGGCGCTGGCTGACTGACGTCTCAGGTGGGCCGACCGCTTGGTGTCAGCCCTGCCAATCATGGTTATGCCTCGACCTCAAACGTCAGACCGGCGTTAGCCTGGAGGCGCGCCAGGAGCGGGGCGCCCATGGCGGAAGCAGGTGTCCAGAAACCCCCTTCGGTCACCACCTCGTCTTTCGCCAGGCACACCGCGGCCTCGCCCAGCATTTTGCTGGTCGAACCGTAGCCGGGATCCCGGTCGCCTTTCACCCGAACCCGAATCGAAACCTCGCCGTCGTTTTTTCCGATCAGCACAATATTGAAAAAGCCATGGGTGCGTTCGTGCTCATTGGGGCCTTCACCGGGGTCTGGCAACACAAATCGCTCCAGCACCCAGCGGCTGGGTGGGATAGCGGCGCCAATCATCAGACCGCTCATGCCTGCGGTTAACGCGGCGCCCTTCATCCAGCCGCCCAGGCCCCGCCCGACGATCACCGCTTCGTCGTAGCGAAAGTCTCGGCCGTACGGAAAGCCGGCCACCGCGTTGCCGCGCCGAACAATTTTGGTGTTGATGCCCGCCATAACAAACGGGCCTGTCCAGCCGGGGACGTCCGGATCGAACTTCAGGCCGTTTTGATCCCTGCCGTCGCGTCCCCGCTCCTCGTCTCGCGGATAAAGGCTGTAGGGATTGACCAGAGCGCGGGCCGTGTCACGGTCAGCGCGGGCCTCAGAGACGGCGTTCATCAGGCTGGCGGCGGTGCCGCCGCTGGCGCCGCCTTTGGCTGCCTTGAGACGGAATTTCACCTGATCGCACGGCTGGCCGTTTCGCTCGGATGCCGCTTCCTGCAGAAAATACACGCCAAGATCGGACGGAATCGAATCAAAGCCACAGGAGTGCACGATGACCGCACCCGACTCCTGAGCGGCAGCCTCGTTAGCGTCGATCATGCGCCGAATCCACTGCGGCTCACCGGTCAGGTCACAGTAGTGAGTGCCGCTGGCGGCGCAGGCTGCCACCAGGTCGTCACCGTATTTGGCGTAAGGGCCGACGGTAGTGCAGACCACGCGGGTTGCCTGGCAAAGCTCGTCGAGGGACTGACGATCGCCGCTGTCGGCGGTCAGCGTGGGCAGCTCGTCAGCACCCAGTGATTTTTTGAGCTCGTCGAGCTTGGCGCTGCTGCGCCCCGCCACGGCCCAGCGGAGGTCGCCACCGAGGCCATAGCGCTCGTTGAGGTACTCGGCCACGAGTTGCCCGGTGAAGCCGGTGGCTCCCAGCAGCACAAGGTCATAGGGCTTATCCATGAGGCGCGCCTCGTCACTTTCGATTCAGAAGCACGTCATGGTGCACGGCCTCGTGCTGAAGGGGAAGCTTTTGCCTAACCGGTTTGGGACGGCACTTAGCGACATAACCACCCCGGCCTGTACTTCGGTCGGTCAGCGGGTTGTGCGGGAAAACTGCTCGTCGTCAAACTCCAGCATGAATTCACCATCGTTCGGGCCGGGCCGGAATGTGAGCGATTGCGGCTCCGAAAACGGATGCTGCTGAAACGCAAACAGTCCTGGACTGGCAGGTCGAAGCCTGGCCGTCTCGTCGCCCCACGTCACGCTCAAACCCGCTTGATCTTTGTGGATCGTGAGGTCGCGGTAAGGCTCGCCGCTGCGCCAGAGCCCGGTGAAGCCTGCCAGCTCTTTGGCGTCCGGTCGCCACGACCACCCCTGCCAGCGCTCATCCGCCTGATTCTGCTTAGCCTCATCCTGGCGGTAGGCCAGAAATCGCTCGACCCGCTCGGGGTATCGATCGATCCGGAGCTGGCGCATCTTGGCTGCGTTTGGGTGATCGGTCAGGAACTGCAGGTACATGTTGACCGTTCGGCTGGTAAACCAGCCGGTCTGATTGTCGGAATTGGAGAATGCCGCAACTCCGATTCCCAGGGACGGAACAAATGCCATCATCGTCCGATTACCGGTGTAGCCACCGCCGTGAATGAACACTTCGTGCCCCTCAAAATCGCACAGGTTCCAGCCCAGCGAGTAGCCGCTGCACGCCAGCTCATACGGGTTGCGGCGATCTTCCATGCCGGTTTCCACCTGGCTGGCATGAGTGAGGTCGACAGATCGCTTACTAATCCCTGAATCTCGAGGGCCGGCCTGCTTGAGCTGCAGCTGGAGCCATCGCGCCATGTCGCGGGTGGAGGTGACAATCCCGCCCGCAGACTGCATCTTGCCGTCAGTTTTGGGGCGCACCTCGTGCCAGCCTTTGTCCCCCTGCCAGATGTGGCTATAGGCCAGTTCCTGCAGCGAAAAGTCGGAGGTGCGAGCCGAGGTCCTCGAGAGCTTCAGCGGTTCAAATACCACGTCATCAAGCCACTGCTGCCACGTTTTCCCGGTCCGGGTTTCCAGTATGGCTGAATAGATGTTGTAACCCAGGTTGTCATACTTGAAGCCAGCCGCCCGGCTCGATCCGTATTGCTGAATCAGGCGGGGATAGTCGGCCGGCTCGATACGGGTGACGTAGGCCTCGATGTTGACGATAAAGTCGTTGTCCAGCGGCACCTGGTGCGTCAGCAGGTCGCTTAAGGTGTAGTCAGCCGCCTCAGCGCCGCCCGGCAGCTCCAGGTCTGGCCAGTGGTCTGCCAGCGTGCTGTCGATCTTGAGAACACCTCGTTCATCGAGGATGGCTGCCAGCAGACCCACGTATGACTTGGTTTGAGAGGCGATGTAGATCGGTGTGTCGACCGTCAGCGGGGCCTGGCTTGAGGCTCGTCGCACGCCGGATACTTTGTTGAGCAAGACCTCATCAGCGGTGACCACCACCGCGGCGTAGCCGGGGCCCAGTCCGGGAATTTCATCGATGAACCGATCCAGCTTTTGGGCCGCTTCAGCCGGGGTTGTGGCGTGGGCGGTGATGCTGGCGAGCATCAGCAAAACAAAACAGCAGTGGCGTCGCAACATGGTGGGGTCCTGCGCTCAAAAAGGGCTCATGATGCCCTTCTGGCGGGATCGATTATTGAACCGATGTAACCCCGGAGCCGTGGTTGGCCAGCCGTTGCAGTGCCCCTGGCGTCAGGCCGGTATGCGACCTTGCGGCGCGGGTAAGATGAGCCTGATCCGCGAAGCCCGCCGAGATCGCGGAAGCGACAATCGGCTGCCCCGCAGCCAGCCCGGCCATGGCTCGGGCCAGCATGCACCGAGACCGATAGACGCTCGGAGGGGTGCCAAACCAACGCCTGAAGCGTCGAGAAAGTGATACTCGATGGACGCCAGCTGAGTCCGCCAGCTGGGACAGCTGGCTGTTATCGGCGCCGTCGCGAAGCTGCTCGCGTAGCTCGGCGAGCCATGCGGGTGGCCGTCGCGTGCGGCCGGATTGACGCGGCGTGGCGTCGACCCCTCCGCGTGACAGCGCTACCAGGTCCAAGATCACCGCTTCGCTGGCTTCCTCCCGATCGGTCAGCAGGGCGAGCAGTTGGGTAACCTGGCCCTGAGTTTGCGGGGACTCGGGTGCCTGCCATTGCCAGCGGTTCGAGGTCGCCGGCAGTATGTCCGGCCAGCGCTCCGGGTCAATGTTGACAGCCAGGATCAGCGAACCGGCAGGGCCGTAGCGGTTTTCGTGGCGGAATTCGGCCGGCTTGATGCCGCAGGAGAACCGATAGAGATCCCTTTCCTGGCGACCGCCGGCTTCGAGCATCTCGCCGGTCAGGAGCCAGGAGACCTGGTGATAGTCGTGGCTGTGCCGACGCATGCGTTGGCCCGGGGCATAGTAGCTCAGGCCCGCGGTCAGCCCCTGCCCCCGGTAGAGCACCGTCTGCTGACTCCCCCTGGCAGCGGGAGTGTTGCTGGCTTTGCTTTGCACGTGATGACATCGGCTTAACGCCATGCCGGGTTACCCTATCGGTTATGAAAAGACTCAGATCACTATTTTGGGGAGCCTTGGGCCTCCTGTCCTGGGCCATTATGGCTGGTCCCGCGACAGTTGCGGCCGCGGAGTCAGCCTCGGTGCTGGTTTTCGGCGGAACCGGGCGGCTCGGGTCAGAAGTGGTTAAAGCGCTGCTCGAAGACAATCATCGTGTCATGGTGTTTGCCCGGCCGAGCTCCGCCAGGGAGCGGCTCGAGGGGCTTCCCGTCAGTTTCGTGGTCGGGGACGTGCTGGACTCGGGCCAGGTCACGCAGCGGGTTGCGGAAGCGTCGCCTGACGTGATTGTCGACGCGCTCGGACGAGGAGATGCTCCCGTGTCGTTCTATGCTGACAGCGCGCGAAACATCGCGCAGGCAGCGGCAGCCGCCGGGGTGCAACAGCTCATTCTGCATGGCTCGGTGGGTGCCGGCGACAGCGCTGAAGCGTATCCCAGCGGGCAGCTAAGCCGAATGCAGAAGCTGTTCGAAGCCAAGACCGCCGGCGAAAACGCGGTTAGAGACAGCGGGGTACCGTTCACGATTATCCGTCACCTGCGGCTGCTTCGGCACGGCGCCGGCCCGAGCGATGGCCTCGAGCTGGTTGCTGACGAGACTGTCGGAGGTACGGTCAGCCGCGCGGATCTTGGCGCGGTCACGCGGCAGTGTGTGCTTCAGGAGCGCTGCTACAACCAGATCCTGCACGCGAGGTCTGATCGCTAGCCACGCCCTGATCGACGCGGCTAGGCCGGCCGGCTATTTTTCGGTGCTGGCGCGGCAGCCGGTGGGGCAGCACTGTCCCGGCTGTTTCCCCCGCTTGAGCGCGCCGCTGTTGGCTTTTGCGGCGACGCCGCGATCGAGCAGCCGCTCGACGAGCTGCTGGCGTTCTTCCAGCGGGTAGTTGCGGTAGATCTCACGCTTCATGGCCTGTGGCGAACCGCCGCCGTGCAGACTGATCACCGAATACCATCCGCCGGTATCGGAAGCCGTCAGGTCCTGGATCATCCGCGCAACGTCCATCCGCTGCGTGTAGGGCACATCGGGCCTCCCCCGCAGCAGCGTATCCAGATCTCCGGCCACCGCAGGGTTGTGGTCCTCTTCCGGTCCCGGCAGGGCGACCACCAGGCCGCCTGAAACGTCGTGGGCGAGCCGCTGCATGTCGTAAATCTGCGTCGCCAGAAGGAGTTTGCCGACGTTGGCGTAAACCGGTTCGGGCTGCCAGCTGCCTGCCGGATCTTCGATACCGTAGACCGATGACGCCACCCCGCAGGCGAAAAACCCTTCGACAATCTTGATGAGCTCAACCAGATCTTCCCGGATATGCTGCACCCGGGACGGGTCGAGACCGTTGGCCTCCGCCATCAGCACACCGGCGCCGATCAGCAGGTCGCCGAAGCCGGCGCGGGCGCCGATGCAGCTGTGTCGATGGTGGGCAGCGTAGGCCGTGACAAGCTTCTCGGTGTGTTGCCAATGTCCGTCGAGAAAGACTTTGGCATCGGGCACAAACACCTTGTCGAAAAATGCCACGGCGGTCGACTGGCCGAATTTGGCGCTGAATTTGGCGGCCGCCTCACCGGGCCGTCCCGCGGGTCGGGTCACCAAAGTCAGACCCTCTGCATCCACAGGCACCGCGCAGCACAGGGCGTAGTCCGCGTCAGCCTCGGCCATCGTGCGGCAGGGCATGACGAGCAGTTCGTGCATATAAGGCCCGCCCGTAATGATCGCCTTGACGCCGGAAATCACGATCCCGTCCGCGCGGCGTTCTACGACCCGGACATAGCTGTCCGGCGTGCTTTGCGCATGAGGATGGAGCCGTCGATCGCCTTTGCCGTCCGTCATCGCCACGCCCAGCGTTAGGTCTTCATCCTGCACCTGGTGCAGATATTCAAGAAATCGCTGGTGGTGGCCTTCCTCGCTGTTGGCCTGCTCATCCATCGCCCAGGTGGCCTGGTAGAGGGCGTTGAGCGCGTCATGGGTCAGATAGCGCTGCGCGCAGCCGCTCTCCCGACAGACCAGCCGCACGGCCTCAAGCTTGGCCAGGAGATCCTCACTGTGGCGATTGACGTGAAGCATGCGATTGACGGTTTTGCCGCTGGTGTTCTGTTTGGCCAGCATCAGCGCCTGGGCGTCGGTGCAGTGCGCGAGGTCATACGTCACGCCCACGGCGGCAATGCCGGGGGCCAACCGGGGATCGTCAGCGACGCTCGTCACCCGCTCACCCTGGCAGTAGACCCTGGGCGAATAGCGGCGCAGGCTCTCTCGGTAGTCGGCGGCGGTCATCAGCATCAGCGGATCCTCAGGGCCTGCGCCAGCGGCTCCAGCGAAGGGAGCTCGTCCAGGCGCAGCACGAGCTCGCGGATCTCTTCCGCCTGGGCGGCGCTGATCGCGCGCGTTGCGTTGGCCATAAACTTCTCGATGACCTCGTCCGCCGTAATCGGATTTTCGCGGGCGCCGCGATTCACCGGTTGACGGTGCTGCAGCAGACGCCCGTCCTTCAGCCGGATCTCCAGCGCACCGCAGTATTGTTTGGGGTAGGTTGAATCCGGGTCATCGCGATAGCCCACACGGTCGGCGAGGGTGAGTATGTGCGGATCCTCATACGCCTCCGCCGAGAGCTCCTCGAGCGTAAAGCGGCCCTGCAACAGGCACGCGGCAATCAGGTAGTGGATGCTGAACTGAGCCTCGTACGAGCTGGCGGGACGCCGCTTGGCCGCCTCCGGCTCGCAGACTACGTTGACCTGCTTCGGGTGGATGAGCGCGGTCACCGAGTCGATTTGGTTGGGATCAAGGTTGTGCTCGTCACGCAAGGCCAGGGCACAATCGGCGAACGCATGGTTGAAGTGACAGGCCGGATAGGGTTTGAAGGCCACGTCCAGCAGTTCCCACGCTTGCCCCAGCTCCGAGAGGATTTGCTCGGGGTCTACGCCGTGGTGCTCACCCAGGTGCAGGTTAAACAGCGAATGCCTGCCCTCGTACGCCGTGGTTGGGCCGAGAAAGCCGGCACCCGCGAGGCTTGCCGCGGTCAGGCCACAGACGCCGGCCCAGCCGGGATGCATGCGCTTGGTCCAGTCGCCGGCGCTGAGAAACTCCAGGTTGCCGGCCGCCATGCTGAGCGCCACGCCCTGGGCGCGGGCGAGCTGCTCAGCGTCGAGCCCGCTGAGGTAACCGGCGGCGATGGTGGCGCCAAAAGTACCCACAAGGCCGGTAGGGTGG